>JAIPAJ010000004.1 GCA_021740125.1 Leadbetterella sp.
TACCTTGAGCCTAACAAGCCTTGTTCTTCGCCCATAAACATGGTAAATTCAATGGTGCGTTTGGTCTTTAAATTAAGGCTTTTGAAAACTCTCGCAACGTCTAAAATAGTAAAAGAACCAATACCATTATCCATAGCACCAGTTGCCAAATCCCAAGAATCAAGGTGACCTCCGATAACTATTTTCTCATTTTTATATTTTTTTGAATTACCAGGCAAAGTCGCAATAACGTTTCTGGCGTTTATTGGTCGGCTAAAATTTCGCATATCTATTACCGCCAAAATGTTTTTTTCATCTCGTATCCATCTCCTCATACTTTTGCCCGATTCCACTGAAACGCAAACCGCTGGAATTGGTATGAGCTCACCAGTAACAGAGGCCGTGCCTGTCAACAAAACACCACCCTCAACTGCGTTAGCGATTATTACCCCACTTGCCCCGAACTGAATAGCCAATGCCGTTTTTTCAGAGCGATGAAGATTTTTTTTGCCTTTGTTAGCCTCTGATTGAAGGTTAATGTTAAATAAAGCTATCTTTCCTTTAACTTCTTCTTTGACCTTCTCAAAATCCTCTTCTAAACCATCCCCACAATCTACAATTTTACCAGTTATGTGAGACGATACTGGTGAATGAGCCAATGCAACTACTTCATAATCAACATAGTTGTCGCTTTTTTCTGGCACTAAAGTTAGACTAACTGTATCTCTTGACCATGACTCCACCACAAACGGCTGGTACTTGGTATTTGAAAATCCATATTTTTTGAACAGATTAAATGCATATTCTTCCGCTTTTTTACCGTTGGGGCTACCAGTAAGTCTATGGCCTATAGTAGAAGTTGCATCTCCAAGTGTTTCATAAACTTTACCATTATTTAGAACGTCTTGGTTTATTTTCGAAAAGATAGTTTTCAGCTCACTGTCTTTGATAGTAAAAGCTGTGATTCCTATTGTTAAAAATAGAAATACTAGAAAATAATTTTTCATAATGATTGCCTGTTTATAGGAAGTATAATGGTTTGAAGCTTAGATTTGCCAAGTGTTTAATAAATCAAACCATAAATATAAATATTTTTTTTTATTTCGGTTTTTAAATCTTCATTAGGATGAAAAAAACAATTTTACTCTTTCTTAATTTAATTGCAATAAAAGCAGTAATGGCACAAAAAATGACAACTAATGGATTGGTAGCACCCCTTGCACAAAAGAAACCTTTCCCCATGACAATTCACAATCATACGCGTATAGATGATTATTATTGGTTGAACGACAGAGAAAACCCGGAAGTAATTGATTACTTAAACGCAGAAAACACCTACATAGAAAAAGTGATGGCTCCTATTTCCAATCAAAAGGAGAGTCTTTTTGAAGAAATGAAAGCCCGAATAAAAGAAAAAGACGAATCGGTACCTTATAAGGATGGTTCATACTTTTATTATTCCAAATTCGTAGAAGGCGGAGAATACCCAGTTTATTGCAGAAAGTACAAAACACTTGACGCTAACGAAGAAATAATGCTCGATGGAAACGAAATGGCGAAAGGTAAAACTTATTTTCAAATCGGCGGCTTTGAAATTTCTGATAACGAAGATATTTTAGCTTATAGCGTGGATACCATTAGCAGAAGAAATTATGACCTAAAGTTTAAAAATCTGAAAACTGGCCAAATATACCCTGAGAGTATACAGAACACTGAAGGAGGAAGCTATGCATGGGCTGATGATAATAAGACATTTTTTTATGTAATCCGAGATCAACAAACACTTTTAGGCAATAAAGTTTATAGACATGTATTAGGCACCGACCCAAAATCAGATGTTTTGGTTTTCGAAGAAAAAAACAACGAGTATTACATGGGCATAGGTCGTATGAAATCAAAGAAATATATTGCTATTTTCTCAGAACAAAATGGTATTTCTACTGAATATCAACTCATTAATGCGTCCCAACCTAATGAAAATCCAAAGACTTTTTTGAAAAGAAAAAATGGACTTGAATATTATTTAGAACATTTTGAAAACAAGTTTTTTATAAGAACAAACCTCGCTAAGTCCTACAACTATCAGTTAATGGAAGTTGAAGAAAGCATGGGCGGAAATCCAAAAAACTGGAAGACCAAAATCCCACACAGACCAGATGTTTATTTGGAAGGATTGGAGATTTTCAAAAATCATTTGGTATTACAAGAAAGAAAAGAGGGCCTTATTCAATTAAGAATCATTCATCAAAAAACAAATGAAGAGCATTTTTTAGATTTTGGCGAACCTACTTATGATGCCTTCATAGGCACAAATCCAGAATTTGATACTGAAATACTCAGATTTGGATACAATTCCATGACAACTCCAAACTCCACCTACGACTATGACATGGCTAATAAAACTAAAATTCTAAAAAAAGAACAAGAAGTTTTAGGTGGATTTGATAAAACAAATTACAAAACGGAAAGAATTTATGCGGTTTCAAGAGATGGCGTAAAAGTACCCATATCAATAGTTTATCACAAAAACACCAAGTTGAATGGCACTTCTCCGCTCTTGCAATATGCTTATGGATCATACGGTGCCTCGATGGATGCCTCTTTTAGTTCTACAAGATTGAGCTTATTGGATAGAGGGTTTGTTTATGCAATCTGTCATATAAGAGGTGGACAAGAAATGGGTAGACAATGGTATGAAGAGGGCAAAATGTTTAAAAAAATTAACACTTTCAATGACTTTGTTGATTGCTCTAAAATATTAATTGAGAAAAAATATACATCCAAGGATAATCTATTTGCCATGGGCGGTAGTGCAGGTGGCCTTCTGATGGGGGCTATCATTAATCAAGCCCCTGAACTTTACAAAGGCGTAATAGCCGCTGTGCCTTTTGTGGATGTAGTAACTACGATGCTCGATGAATCTATTCCACTTACAACTGGAGAGTTTGAAGAATGGGGAAATCCAAAAAACCAGAAATCTTATGACTATATGCTTTCCTATTCCCCTTATGACAATGTTTCAAAGAAAAAATACCCTAACATGCTGGTAACAACAGGATTACATGATAGTCAAGTGCAGTATTGGGAACCTGCAAAATGGGTTTCAAAGTTAAGAGATTATAAAACTGATAACAATATTTTGCTTCTTCATACTGACATGACCTCTGGACATGGAGGTGCCTCAGGAAGGTTTTCGGCACTTAAAAATACAGCATTGATGTATACATTTATCTTGGACTTATCTCAGAAATTGAATTAATACTTTTAATAAACCTACAAAATGTTTTATTTAAATGTATTTTATCATATTTTTGTGTAACAATATGCATTGAATGATTGTGTAACAATATTTTTTGTAGTAAATTCATTCAAATTTTTTTTATAATATTACTTAAATCAAATGAAGAAGGTAACATTTTTAATTTTAGCCCTCTTTGCTTTTGGCTCCATTACAACAAAGGCACAAGATTCTTGTACTGTCTGCAAGCCTTATCCATGGGAAATAGGAATCCCTTTAGGTATAAATCAATACTTCGGTGATATGCACTGCAGTAAACCTTATGCCTCACAAAACAATCTGATGGGCGGATTATTTGTCAGAAGGCACATCAGCGATTATTTCGCAATTAGACCCCAAGTATTAGTAGGCAAACTCGCAGGTAGAGACCTAGACAATCCAGATGGACTTTGGGATTACAGAAGATTAAAGTTTTCTTCTACGCCATTTATTGAAGCCGCCGTTTTAGGCGAGTTCTATCCACTCAAGGAAAGGAAATTTACTTGCGATGGTTTTATGAAGAAAAATCTTTCGCCTTACATCTTTGCTGGAATAGGTGCAACTTATAGTAATCCGACTATTTATCAAGAGCCGGGTGCTCAATTCCCAGTTCTTCAAAGAGATTTGGATGCTGACAGAGCACATACTTCTACTTTTGGCAATCGCATAGCCGCAGTTATTCCTGTAGGTTTGGGTTTGAAATATAATATTGCTAAAAGATTCACAATAGGAGCTGAAGCTGGCTACCGTTTTTCAACTTCTGACTACTTAGATGGTTTAAGTTTAGCGGGAAACGCCGATAGAAAAGACGGTTATTTTTTGGCTAATGTTTTGGGATCTTATAGATTCGGTGACAAAGACACCGACAAGGATGGAGTTGTGGATAAATGCGATGTTTGTGTAAACGAACCAGGTCTTCCGAAATTCCAAGGTTGTCCTGATTCTGACAGCGATGGTGTTCCTGACAAAGACGATGAGTGTCCAACTGTTGCTGGCCCAATAGGTCTTAAAGGTTGCCCAGATAGCGATGGAGATGGGATTGCTGACAAAGATGACGCATGTCCTACATTTGTAGGTCCAGCCTATCTTAAAGGATGTCCTGATAAAGATTTTGATGGCGTGGCAGATAAAGATGATGCTTGTCCTAATGTAGCTGGTGTAAAAGAACTTAAAGGCTGCCCAGACACCGATGGAGATGGTATTGCAGATAAAGATGATGCATGTCCTAATGCTGCTGGCCCAGCTGCCCTTAATGGCTGTCCAGATAGCGATGGTGACGGTATAGCTGACACAAATGATGATTGTATAAATGTAAAAGGATTGGCTTCTGCCAATGGTTGTCCAGATAGTGATGGTGACGGTGTGCCCGACAATAAAGATTTATGCCCTTCTATCCCAGGTTTGATGAGTAATCAAGGATGTCCAGAAGGATACGTAAATGGTGTTGCCCCAATGTTGGGTTACAAATCTGCTAGCGGCTGTATTATTACTGCCAACGAATTGGAGCAATTGAGTTTTGCTGCACAAGGAATAGAATTCTATCCTGGAACAAACAAACTAAAGCCTTCTTCATACAAATCTCTTCAAAGAGTTTGTGATGTATTAGGAAGATGTAAAGATGCCAACTTAACTATCAATACTTATAACGATGGTGGTAGTAGCTCACAGAATGTTAGACTTGCAAAATTGAGAGCTTGTGCGATATACGCTTACTTTATGAAAAAGAAATGTGTATCTAAAGCTAGAATGTCTTATGAAGGTTTTGGAGATGAAGATCCTAATGCTTCTTATACCAATGCTACTGGAGCAAAATCAGGTTCAAGAACTGAATTCTTGTTGAAATAATTTTCTCTCGAAACATATTAAAAAAGCGACTTTTGAGTCGCTTTTTTTATGCACAAATATCCCGTCAAAAAATAAAACCAAACTATAAAAAAAAAGCGTCTTAAATTTCTTCATGACGCTTTTGATTTTGAAAAATGGTGCTGAAACTATACTTCCCAGCCTTTGCGGTAAGTTCTTCCAACAAATTGGTTCGCTTCTTCAAGATTGGTTATTCTTGTATTTTCACCATCCCATAGTAATTTTTTACGAGCAAAAAACTCCAATTTCCCCTTACTATCTTCTTTCCTAAGCATATAACTTCTGATGGCCAAATTACCCATGAGTACTGTTTCAGTCATTGGCCCAGCATAATCAAATGAAGATGTTAATGCCAAATGTTCTTTACTTTTAAAACCCGCTTTACAGGCATCTACCCATAATCTTTGGTGACCATATTCTGACTCCATATCTTTAGGTAAATCTGGCCCTAATTCTCTTGATCCATCATTTAAGAACAGCTTCGGCATCATAGGTGAGCTATCGTTGATGTTTGTAGTAATTATACCTTTTTCCCCAATTATCATCACACCATTCGCACTATTAGTGCCACCAATATCCTCATTTGCTGGAATAATATCTGGATGAGATGGTCTAATACCGCCATCACTCCAAGTCATTTCTATTTTAGACTTACTTTTGACTGTTTCACCAAAGTGAAGTGTGATAAATGAAGAGGCTGGACAACCCTCAGGATTATAGTCAGCCGTCCACATTTTAGAATATACCGATGCCACACTACATTCTGCATCTGTTGGATATTTCAATCCAAGTGTTCTAAATGGAATATCAATTAAATGGCAGCCTACATCACCTAAAGCCCCTGTGCCATAATCCCACCACCCTCTCCAGTTGAAGGGATGCATATTTGGTGTATATGGTTTAAAATTAGCAGGTCCCAACCACAAATTCCAATCTAAATCTTTTGGTTTTAAACTATCATCAGGGCTTGGCATGGCATTACCTTGAGGCCATACAGGACGGTTTGTCCAAATCTGAACTTTGCCAATCTTGCCAAGTTTTCCTGAATCGACCCATTTTTGAACCGTTTTCAAAAGTGGATTAGAAGCTCCTTGATTACCCATTTGGCTAACAATTTTATTGGTTCTGGCCATTTCTGTAAGTAATCTCGCTTCTCTGATGTTATGCGTCATAGGTTTTTGAACATATACATGTTTACCCCTTTCCATCGCATATTTTGCTGCAGGCCCATGAACATGATCTGGCGTAGAAATGGTGACTGCATCAATGTCTTTCATGGTATCCAACATCTCTCGATAGTCTGCAAAACGTTTTGCATTTGGAAACAACTTTACACTATCTGCCGCCGATCCCGAAAAGTCAACATCACAAAGTGCAGTAACTCTTTCACGTCCATTTACCGAGGCATTTTTGATATCACTTCGTCCTTTTCCTCCTGCACCAATAGCCGCGAGGTTCAATTGATCACTTGGAGAAATAAAACCTAAGCCTCCCAAAACATTCCGAGGAACTATAAAAAAGGATGAAGCTATGGCTCCGTTTTTTATAAATGTCCTCCGAGAGTTCTCTCTTTCTTTTTTGTTCATATTATAGATTGAATAAATATTAATAATTCTTTTTTACATAAAACACCCTCTAATCTACCAAAAACTAGATTCAAAAATTCATAAAATCTAAAAAAATTATTCCTATGGCCAATATTTAGCAATTTTGTTTTTCAAGAAATCAACACTTCTTGCTAATTGTTCCATTCCCTCCACTCCATCTTCAATACTAATCCAACCATCAAATCCAACTCTTTTTAGTTCTGTAAATATTGCATCATAATCGTTCAAACCCTTTCCTATTTCACCATGTCTAAGCCTTTTGGCATAACCCATCGCACCGCCTTCCTCTTTTCTTAAATCTTCAATGGTGCCTTCAATAAGATATCTATCACTGGCATGCATGGATAATACTCTATTTGATACACGATATAATAACTCCAAAGGATCTTCACCAGCCAAAAAAGTATTGCTTGGGTCGTAATTTACTCCGAAATTTGGATGATTAATTCTGCCTACCAATTCACAAAAAACATCCATTTTTTGGGCAAATTCAGGAAATTCCCAAAAATCGTCTTTGTAGTGATTTTCGATTATTAATGTTACCTTACTATTTTCTGCAAATGGCAAACAAGCTTCTATACATTCAACTGCAAAGTTTATTCCTTGTTCAATACTTAATTCAGGTCTTCTCTGTCCAGACAAAACTCGGCAATACTGCCCTCCAAGAGCTTTACACATTCGAATCCAATTTTTCTGCTTTTCAATTTCCTTCAATCTGAAGTCTTTATCAGGATGGGTAAAATCAGGTGAACAGCATAGCATCGGTATTTTCTTTCCTTTTAATTCCACTTCAGCCCTAAATTTTTCCCAATTTTCTTCATCTGCCATTTCTAAAAAACCAGCATACCACTCTAAACCTTGAATATCAAGTTGAGAAGCCAATTCTATCCACTCAGATACTTTCATAGTACCGTCTTTGCAAAGCTCTTGCATAAATGCTTTTGGAAACGCAGCTAATTTTGGCATATAGTATTTTATGAAATATTAACATCTTTTGGCATGTTTCTGCCAATCATTGGAAACTGCTCCATGTCAAAAACTTGACTACTAATTGGGCCACAATTATGACTCAATAAAAAGACAGCCATATTGGCTATTTCTTCGGGCTTAAAAATCCTACCAGATGGAGCAAAATAATCTGAAATGTCTTCATACCAATTTGGCTTCATTCCTTGCTCCTTTTTATTCTGTTTCTCTTTCTCTGTCAACACCCAGCCTGGATTTATCTGATTAACTCTAATACCTTTCTGCCGAAAAAGAGAGTCTCCCAGATTCCTAGTTAAAGTCATTAATGCTCCTTTGGAAACACTATAAGCCAATAAATGTGGTTCTCCTCCCCAAGCGTTTATGGAACCAATATTGAGCACATTACCTTTAGTTTTTGAAAGTTCATAGGTGGCGGCTTGAATTATTGAAAAAGGGGCTATGGTGTTTACGGTTAACATTTTTTGAAAGAATGTCGTATCAGTATCTTCAATATTTGACGAGGCAATAAAAGCAGCATTATTGACTACTGCATCCAATTTTCCAAAAGACTTTATGGAAAATTCAACCAACTTTTTTGGGGTTTCTTCTATAGTAATGTCTGCTATAAACAAAGCCACATTATTTGTACCTAATTTTTCAACCAATTCAAGCCCTAAGTTTTCCTCTAAACCGTTGATAACCACTTTGGCACCTTCTTCAACACATCTAGTGGCAATAGATTTCCCTATTCCAGTACAAGCTCCTGTTATAATTATAACTTTATCTTTTAATTGCATTTTAAACTGGTTTTAAAACGCTCTTTACTACTTTACCTGAATGCATTTGTTCAAACGCTTCTTTCCAATCTGTTATGGCCCAAACACCACCGATAATAGGTCTGACATCTAATTGATTGCTGCTCATTAAAGCAATAACCTTTTCCCAAATTGGCCAATTATGGCTAAAACTTCCTTGTAGTCTTACATTTTTTTGTACCAATTGATCTAGGGAGAATCCTAGAGGTTGGGGACCCCAACCTACTTTAGTTATTTGCCCATTTGGTCTTACTAAATCTAAAGCCATTTTTAGTGTAATACTTGCACCAGCAGCATCAATTATGGTATCAGCACCTAGCCCATCTTGCCTAAATGCCCACTCTGTGGCGTCTCCAACAATTCCTTCAGAACCATATATTTTTGCAATTTCAAGTCTTGACCTATCGTTTTCTAAACCAACAATAGCCACTTGAGCCCCACATAAACGAGCCATTGCAGCACACAAAATACCTATTGTACCGGGTCCCAAAACGATAACCCTATCTCCTGGTCGAATATTTGAATTTAAAACTACCGCATTATATGCAACCGAACATGGTTCTGTAAGACAAGCTTGCTCAAAGGAAAGATTGATTGGCACTTTATGTAAACATCTTGAGGGAACTTTAACAAAACGGGTCATTGCACCGTCAACTCCATATCCAAAACCTTTACGACTGGGATCAAGATTATAAAGCCCTTGTCTTGACATTGGACTAAACGGATTTATAATTGCTGCAGTTTCACTAACAACGCGGTCTCCCTCTTGCCAAGACTTCACGTTTTTACCAAGCTCTACAATGTTACCACCAAATTCGTGTCCTAAAACAACAGGATAATTTACAGGCCAGCTGTGGTCAGAAGTCCACTGGTGTAAATCGCTGCCACAAACTCCTACATTGGCCACCTCTAACAATATATCGTCGTCTCCAATGACTGGTTTTTCTATTTCACGTATTTCAACACTTCCCTTTTCTTTAGAAAAATTTACTACTGCAGCATTTTTCATATTAGATTTTATTTTAAATATCTCCGTAGGCATGAATTTTCTCACAAATAAGTCTCAGAGAACTTTCTAAATCTCCGCTTGCAGTTTTGAAAGAATCAGCATCTATTGTAAGTGGAGCTCCCAAAACCACCAAAGGGGCACCGTAAGCTGGACATTGAATGGCTTCTTCCAAACTTAGTCCGCCAACAGCTTGAACAGGCACTTTTACTGCATTCACAACTTCCCTAAGTTGATCCATTGGACTGGGCATTCTGCGTCCTTGAGCAGCAATTCCCCTCCTTTCATCAAATCCAATGTGGTGAATTACGAAATCACAGCCTAAATCTTCCAGCCATTTCGCACCTCCTACCATGTCTGGACAACCCAAATTATCTCCCATAACCTTAATTCCATAATCTTTTCCTGCTTGAACGACAACCTTAATGGTTTCTTCATGAGCACGAGCCATTACAACTACGTGTGTAGCACCAGCTTTAGCCATCATTTCGGCTTCTAGGTAGCCTCCATCCATGGTTTTTAAATCTGCAATAATTGGAATTTTAGGGAAAGCTTCACGGAGTTTTCTAATTCCGTGCAATCCTTCAGCTAAGATAAGAGGTGTACCAGCTTCTAGCCAATCAACACCCGCCCTTAAAGCCATTTCTGCAGTCTCAAGTGCCTCGTCAATATTGGTAAGGTCAAGCGAAATTTGAACAATTGGTTTCACGGAAAAAATTTTTAAGGTTGAATAAATATCTTTTCTATAAAATACCAATAATTAAGCGTTTGGCCTAAACCATTAATTATTGTGGCAATTAATTAAGAAATCGAACCATACAATTTCCTCTTTAATAAATACAAAAAAAGACTTCTAAAATTAATAATATTTTTTAATAATTATTAAAAAATATTCAAATAGAACAAAATAAAAGGAGAAAAGTAGAAAACCTAAATATAGGTTTTGTGTAGAAAAAATAAAACCAAACTAAAATTTAATGAATTTGAAAAACGAGCAGACGGCAGAAAACTTAAAGCAGCTGAAGTTGTCCTTAATTTTTGTAAATCTCCGACAAACGTTTATCGAGCTCTTGACGCTCCTTTAACTCCTTTTTTCCAACTTTAAACCAAAAAAAAATTATAGCCCCGACTAGTAAGTATGGAGCCGAAAGCAAATATAATATACCGAAATTCAATCCCGTACCGATAGTGCCTCTTCCCTCACTAAGGTTGCTTTCTACAGTAGCCCTACACATTGCACACTGGGAGAAACCTTCAATTGATAGAAAAGAAAGAATAATTACGGTTAATAAAAAAGCTTTTTTCATTTCAGAAGGAATAATATGGTGAAATCATTATATAAGCTAATACCCCAGTAATTGAAACATAAAGCCAAATAGGAAAGGCAATTTTTACAACTTTCCTATGCTCCAAATCCATTCTATTCCAGCCAAAATAATATGCTCTAAGTACAAAAGGTAAAACAATTAGGGATGCCCCAATGTGAGTTATTAAATTGAAGTAATAAAAATATCTTAAAACTCCTTGACCGCCAAAAGGTGTTGATGTATTGCTAATATGATATAAAACGTAAAAAACCAAAAACAAAGCCCCTAGTCCAAATGCCAAGGACATCATGGTTTTATGAGCACCGATTCTTTTATTTTTTATAAAAACAAGACCTAGAATCAACAAAACCGCTGTAGTAGAATTAATAATTGCATTAATAAACGGCAAATTTTGTGTCCATGACCCTAAATCTAACTTTGATCTTATGCCTAACAAAACAGCAACAACAATAGGAATAACTACTGAAATTATATTAATCGTACTGAATAAACTTTTCTTTTCCACCTCTACTTATCTTTTAATAAAACTTTAATTTCAACTACTAATCTTTCAATTTCAGATTTGTTTGTGCCCTCGTAGATACCCCTAAAATGCCCAAACTTATCTATTAATAATAACTTGTCTGAGTGAATAAAGGTTTGGTCAATATCTACAATATTTTTGTCATAGTCTGAGGCATCTGAAACTGGAAGCTTAAATCCTTTAATTGCCAAATCATAGATATACTTTTTATCACCAGTCAAAAACATCCATCTCTTATAGTTAGCACCTAATTCATTGGCGTATTTTTTCAATACTTCGGGAGTATCGTATATGGGGTCTACTGTCAAAGAAAGAATGCTAACTAAACTGTCAGATTTGAAGTTTTCAGCTACTCTTAGTAGATTTTTATTCGTGATAGGACAAATAGTGCCACACCTACTAAAAAAGAAACTCACAATGGTTATTCCGCCTTTTTTATAGGAAAAAACTTCACCATCCTGGGCCTTTAACTGAAAATCAGGTGCTTTTATGAATGCTGTATCGCCTTTAACAACCTTTACTTCACCAGAAGCATCTAGTTCTGGAAAATAATGAGGCAAATCGAATTTGTTTTCTCCGAAAAACTTCAAAAAAAGAAAAACAAAAACCGGAACACCCAAAACAATAAGGAGTATTCCGGTCTTAATATATTTTTTTAACATTTATCTTACACTACCAATGTATCCACCTTCAAAATATACCAAAGCTGCTAAAAGCCAAACAACGAATACCACTGGAATGACAATGGTCCAAATCATAGACTTCACTTCATGACGTAGGTGCATAAAGTTTCCTACTATATAAAATGATTTAACAAAAGTCAAAAGAATAAATAAAGTAATCTTAAGCCATTTACCAAAGTCGTTGTCTGAACTAATTTGAAACGCAATGATAAATTCTACTGCTGTTATTGCTAAAAGTATCCAGAATACTTTCCACAACTCCTTTGTTTGTGGTTTTTGCTTTTCTGTTGAGTTTTCTACTGAATGTTCCATCATAAATATCTTTTAAATAATTTAAACCAAATAAAAAAACGTAAATACAAACACCCAAACCAAGTCTACAAAGTGCCAATATAAACCTACCTTCTCTACCATTTCATAATGTCCGCGTTTCTCATAGACTCCATTAGAAGCATTATAGAAAATTATTATATTCAAAACTACTCCTGAAAGTACGTGAGTTCCATGAAAACCTGTAATAAAGAAGAAAAAGTCTGCAAAAGCAGCTGGTCCATATTCATTTTGCACCAAATTTGCTCCGAAAACCTTTACACCATTTGCCAAGATAGATCCCTCTTCAGATCCATGAATAAAGTGAGCCCACTCCCAAGCTTGAGAACCAAGAAATGTAAATCCACCTAATATTGTCCATAGCATCCACTTCTCAACGTCAGCTTTATCTCTTCTATGGCCAGCTTCTACAGCTAATACCATTGTAACAGAACTAAATATCAAAATAAAAGTCATCAAACCAACAAATACCAGCGGAAGAGAAATGCCATGTAAAAATGGTACAGCTTCAAAAACCTTTTCTGGAATTGGCCAGTATTGTTGAGACAATTCAAAAGTTTTCGAGGTCATGTCAGGAATTACATCTTTATAAGTAGGAAAACTGAACCTAACTAAGCCATAAGAGATAAGTAATGCCGAAAAAGTAAACGTGTCGGATAATAAGAATATCCACATCATTAATTTTCCATAGCCAACCTTCATTGGTTGAGTACCACCTTGCCATGTAAGATGATCAGGATTCAGAGGAGCCTTCGCAACAGCCATAAAAACAAATTAGTTTAAATTATCGGACAAATTTAAAAAATGATTTCGTAAAAGTCTTATAAAAATTGAATCTGCTTGAAATTTTTATCTAAAAAAGATTAGAAACAATAACAAATAGACCCAAAGAAGATCCAAAAAATGCCAATATGTTGCACAAACCTCTATTCTGATTAAGTTCTTAGAATGAATACTCATTTTAAAAGCAGAAAGAAAAGAGAAAAATAGAACAACCAAACCAGTTATTAAGTGAAAACCATGCAAACCAGTAAGTATGTAATAAAAAGATTCAGCAGGATTACCCTTTAAAAAGACACCTTCCTTCTGTAAAATAGTCCAACCGATATATTGCATCACCAAAAATATTAAGCCCGCCACAAAAGTAAAAGAAATGTATAATTTCAATTTTCCAAAGTTATCTTTTTGAGCAGCTTTGAAACCTAAGTGCATAAATATGCTACTGATCAACAAAACAGCGGTACTATAATAAAATATTGATGGGATTTCAAATTCTGTCCAATTTCCCTCTGCTCTTCTTACCAAATATGCACTGGTAAAAGCAGCAAAAAACATAATTATAGTAATAATAAATAGCCAAACAATAAACTTCCATTTATTTACTGTTATTATTGGCTTAGAAATTTCTATACTTTTTCCCATTAGAATTTATTCATTAAATATGCTATTTGAACAATCGGAAGATACAAAAAAGAGCCGAACATTAATCCCATGGCAGCCTTTTTACTTCTTTCTTTCATCAAATAAAGTGTTTGAGCTAAAAACAATATACCACAAAGTAGTGCAATAACAGCAGAATCAATTTTTGTCATCTGCAAGTAATAAGGCACCCAACACAAAGGCAACAAGAACAAGGTATAAATAACAATCTGTATGGCTGAATTTAAGTCTTTTCCGCCCTTTGATGGTAATAATTTAAATCCCGCCTTTTTATAATCATCGTCTAAAACCCAGGCAATAGCCCAAAAATGAGGAAATTGCCAAAAAAATTGTATTGCAAATAATATTCCAGGCTCCCATCCAAAATGTCCAGAGGCTGCTACCCAACCAATCATAGGTGGAAACGCCCCAGGCAGAGCACCAACTGCAACAGCAATTGGCCCTACTCTTTTTAAAGGTGTATAAACAAAACCATAAAGAATCAAAGACAATAAAGCCAATGAGGCTGCGGACACATTATATTTAAAAACCAAAATAGAAAGCCCCAAGATACCTAAGATGAAACCAAAAACACTAGCCTCTACTATGCTGAGTCTACCAGATGGCAAAGGTCTATTAACAGTTCTAGACATCAGCTTGTCCAATTCAATTTCCTTGGTTTGATTGATAATATTGGCAGAGGCAGTGATACAAAAAGATGCAAATCCAAAAATCAATAATTCGACAAAATTCAAATCATTAGCATACAAACTATAACCAAAACAGCTTGAAAAAACCACAGTTATGGATAACCTAAACTTAGTCAAGTCAAAGTAAGCTCTGGATTTTTTACCAAATGAAATTTTAAAAGTACTTTCCATATCTACGCAATTTGAGGTTTAGTTAAAAATAAAATCACAAACTGAAACGTCAAAATAATAACCCCTAATGTTAAATGCAAAGGTTGTGCAAAAGCTGGAAATCCGAAATATCTCAAAATAACACCTGTTAGAATACTCAAAACAATGAAAAATGATGTAAAATTGGCAAAAGATAAAATTGGTTTTCCTAGAAACCGAGATGCTATTTTAAAATTAATAAAGGCTTGTAACAATAGAATAATAAGGCCAAGCAATGCATGAAAATTCACCTTACCGATAACAGAATCAATCCATAAATGTCGACTACCATAACCCAAGGATTGCTGTGCCAAATCAATTCCTTCTCTAATTTGGGTGCCAAATACAATTTGACCTACACTTAATAATATGGAAATAATTATCAAAAAGCGTATATCCTGCGTATTGTTTAAAGAACTTATAAAGCCTTCAATAAAATAAGTTTTCAGAATTGCCAAAACCAAAACTCCCAAAATTGCTATAGCACCAAACATGTGTACTGTTATCATACCAGGCTTTAATTCAGAAGAAACCACTTTGGCTCCTAACCAACCCTCAACAACTACTAATACAAAAGCCACTAAACTGAGAAAAAAGATAGAACGTTGTAATTTATAATAAGCCTTGTATGAAAATATAAGGGTTAAAAAAATAAAGAACCCTACAAGAACTCCTAAAAGACGATTCACATATTCAATCCACGTCTTGACAACATTAAATTCTACTTCCCCTTTGAGCTTAGCCCCAAAAATCTCTTGATAATTAACTGGTAATTGGTTGATAGAAGTAGGTGGAATCCACATTTCAAAACACTTTGGCCAGTCAGGACAACCCATTCCTGCACCTGAGGCTCTTACAAAGCCCCCAACAAATATTAAACCGATAACGGATAATATTGTCAATACACCAAATTTTCTAAATAATTGAACCACTTTATGCAAAAAAAGTACAATGGGGAAACCTACCTCATTGTACTTCATTAAAAAAATATAATATTAATCGTGTAAAGAAGTATCGAACTTTATGCTGTTGATTTCCTCTTCTTTCTCTATCAACTCATTCTCCTCAGGCAAATTAGATTCAGGAGTTGCAGAAAAAGGAACATTTTGAGGAATGAAATCATCAGGTGCACCAGGCTTAGAATAATCATAAGGCCATCTGTAGACAGTTGGAATCTCACCAGGCCAGTTTCCATGTCCTGGATTAATAGGTGTAGTCCACTCTAGCGTATTAGATTTCCATGGGTTAGCAGTTGCTTTTTTACCCCAGAAAATTGAATAGACAAAATTTAAAATAAATACTATCTGAGCAAAAACAGTTATGATTGCAGCAATAGTAATAAAAGCATTCAAATCCATATAGGTATTAAATGTTTCAAAACCTGACCATTGATAATATCTTCTTGGGAAACCAGCAATACCGATGTAATGCATAGGGAAAAACACCAGGTAAACACCAATGAATGTTATCCAAAAGTGAATATAACCCATAGCATTGTTCATCATCCTTCCAAACATCTTAGGAAACCAATGGTAAACACCAGCTAACATACCGAATATCGCAGCAGAACCCATAACTAAGTGAAAGTGAGCCACTACAAAATAAGTATCATGTAACTGAATATCCAAGGCTGAATTTCCAAGTATGATGCCCGTTAAACCACCAGAGATAAAGAATGATACCAGTCCAATTGCAAACAACATGGCAGGAGTAAATATGATATTGCCTTTCCACAAAGTTGTAATATAATTGAAGCCCTTAACTGCAGAAGGAACTGCAATAATCAAGGTCAATAACATAAATACTGATCCTAAGAAAGGATTCATACCTGTTACAAACATGTGATGAGCCCAAACAATAAATGCTAAGAACATAATACCAGCCATAGAGAAAATCATGGCTTTGTATCCGAATATCGGCTTTCTAGAATTTGTTGCGATAATTTCTGAAGTTAAACCCAACGCAGGAAGAATTACGATGTAAACCTCTGGATGACCTAAGAACCAAAATAAATGTTGGAACAAAATAGGGCTACCTCCTTGATTGGGAAGAGCTTGACCATTAATGTAGATATCAGACAAATAGAAACTAGTACCAAAACTTCTATCAAAAATCAACAATAAAGCCGCTGATAATAATACTGGGAATGATAAAATACCCAATACAGCTGTGAATGTGAACGCCCAAATAGTCAAAGGCAGCTTGTCCATTGACATACCTTTAGTTCTGAGGTTAATAACCGTTGTTACGTAGTTAATACCACCTAATAAACTTGAAACAATAAATAGTGCCATTGAAACAAGCCAAAGAGTCATACCATCTCCTGAACCTGGGTTTGCCTCTTTCAAAGCACTCAATGGTGGGTAAATAACCCAGCTACCGCCTGCAGGACCCGTTTTTATAAACAATGAAACAAACATGATAACACTAGAGATAAAGAATATCCAATAGGAAAGCATATTCATAAATCCTGAGGCCATATCACGAGCACCAATCTGAAGCGGAATAAGAAAATTAGAGAATGTTCCACTAAGACCTGCAGTAAGTACAAAAAATACCATAATAGTACCATGCATAGTAACCAAAGCCAGATAAAAATTTGGGTCTAACTTGCCTAAACCTTTGTCATCAAGACTGATCCAGTCTCCTAGAAAAGGTTTCATCCAAGCCATATCCATATCTGGAAAACCTAACTGTAAACGAAAAACCAACGACATGAAAGCTCCAAGAAGAGCCCAAACAATACCAGATATCAAATATTGTTTAGCGATAACCTTGTGATCTTCAGAAAAAATATACTTTCTGATAAATCCCAATTCATGATGTTCTTCGTGAGCATGCTCACTATGTTCGTGTACTTCTACTTGAGAAACAGCTGACATATTTTATTTATTTTAAAACTTTATTTGAATTTCCTAATACTCTACTTGCAACAACTTCAGGAACAACCTCCTCCGCAGGTTCATCCGAAGCAACGTATTTCTGAGCTTTGGCTTTTAAATTGTCAGGAACCTTATTTAGTAAATCAGGATTCTCAGTCAATAAAGGCTTCTGGCTTTTCTTCCACTTTTCGTAATCAGCAGGCTCATCAACTACCAAAAGTAGTTTCATACCGAAATGTGATCTTCCACAAATCTCGGTGCATGCTATTTCATAATTAAACCCAGGTTTACCAAGTTCTGCTCGCATGTCAGCAGTAGATTTATCAGCAACAAACCAAAACTTGGTAGGCATGCCAGGTACGGCATCCATTTTCACCCTCATATGAGGAATAAACACACTGTGCAATACATCTCGAGCTCTTATTTTTAACAAAACTGGTTTACCTTTAGGAATGTGCATCTCACTTGCATTGGAAAAATCATCAAACGAATTTGGATCAGAGAAGTCTACTCCCATCGGATTTCCACCAGCGTCATCCATTAGTTTGTAATTATACTTTCCAAATTGATTGTCATCTACACCTGCATATCTTACTGTCCATCCAAATTGTTTACCCATTATATCAATTTGCTCTGCGTTTGCAGGTGCCTCAGAGGTAATTTTAGTCCAAACTCTCAATCCTGAAAACACCAAGCCAGCCATTACTATAGCTGGAACTGTCGTCCAGATAATCTCTAAATTGTTATTGTGCGTGTAGAATGTAACCTTTCTATTTTTGTTGTGACGATATAAGTAACTAAACAAAAACAAAAATGTATTAACAATGAAGAAACCTATCATGATAACAATCATAGATACCCAAAACCAATAATCTGTTTCTTTTCCATGTACAGATGATGCCTCAGGTAAAAAATCTTTTTTATAAGCAACAAAAGACCAAACAATACCAACTATACTGATAATCCAAAAAGCAAACAAACCAACTCCGTTGGCGGAATTAAATTTGTCAGGAGCACCTAAGTATTCAGAATCTTCAACCTCAGATTTGGTTAATCCTTTTAATATAGCCTGTGTTTTTGAAACAACCATAAAGGTTAAAACAATAAACAGTATCGAAAGAATAGCTATTAATAAAGTCATTTTTTAAATAATTATCTTTTAAAAAAAATTAAATCTCGTGATGTAAACTTTCTTCGATGAATGGATGATTCTTGGCAATCAAATTGGCTTTAGAAAGCTGATTTGCTACAAAGTAAATAAACAGCGAAGCAAAAGTTAAAGTAGTACCCCATTCTATTATACCAATTCCGCCTTGATCTTTGGCTATTCCCGGCATTTGAATTTGATAAAAATCAAACCAATGACCAATCAATATAGAACCGCAAGCCAACTTTAAAAACACCCTATTTCTTTTTGAATCACGAGCCATTAGTATCAAAAATGGAAACACAAAATTCAACAAAAGGTTTATAATAAATGGAGCAAAATATCGACCTCCATGTCCAGTAAACCTCTCACGGAAGTAAATTGTTTCTTCAGGAAGATTGGCATAAAAAATTAAAAGGAATTGGCTAAACCAAACATATGTCCAAAATACAGAAAAACCGAACATTAATTTGCCCAAATCGTGTATCGAACTAAAAGTAACTGCTTTCAAGTAACCTTTATCTTTCAACAAAAGAATTGCCAACATCATAGCCGCTAAACCAGCCACATGCCATGAAGCCAAATGATACCAACCAAACATAGTAGAAAACCAGTGTGTATCAATAGACATAGAAAAATCCCAAGCAGCAGTAGAAGATGTTACAGCAAAGAATATTAAGAACATTTTTGCAAAATTTCTACTCTTGTAATAGTAAGCCAAATCGCTAGTTTCGTCCTCTAACAATGAATATTTTCTTATTTGCGACCATAGATAATACCATATGGCAAAATAAGCAATCATTCTAACCAAAAAGAAAGGAAAATTAAGATACCAAGACTTACCTGCGATAATCTTGTCATAGTTCTCACTACCCACCTCCATAATACCATGATGCGTCCAGTGAAATATAATATGTCTTGTTTCAGGATACAAGAACAAGGCAAGCATTATAACGGCAGGAACGATGATAAATGAAGGGAAAGCTTCAGGAACCCTTTTGAATGTAGTATACCAACCAGCCTTCGCAACATAATTATAAGACAAAAAGAAAACTCCAACAACTGATATTCCTAAGAAATAAACGCTATTCATCCAAATATTCGCAATGATTCTTGAGAAAAGGGTTGCTCCATGATGGTCACCTCCATCATGCTGAGAACCTCCACCATGTTCAGCACCATGACCGGAATCCCAAACCCCTATACTCCAATGATTTTGTATCAAAAAGGCACCCAAAGCAACCATAGCTATACCAATGATTGCTGAAATAATAAGCTTTTTCCTCAGTTCAGGACTAAAATCAAATGATTCGTCTAGTGAAGGTGTTTCGTGCTTGTGAGCCATTATATTATTATTATTTACAATTAAAACTTAACTAAATTAACCACCAATTTGTAATCTCTGTACATAGTGGGCTATTTTCCATCTTTCTTCAGGTAAAACTTGAGCACCATGAGCCCACATTCTCCCTTTCCCATGTGTAATAACATGGAACACATGACCCATTGTCATATTTTTATAAGCATCCGCAGCATAATTTGGAACACCCTTATATTTAGCTGCAACTTTTCCATCACCTGCTCCACCAGTACCATGACAATGT
Organism: Leadbetterella sp.; assembly: GCA_021740125.1. Taxonomy (GTDB): domain Bacteria; phylum Bacteroidota; class Bacteroidia; order Cytophagales; family Spirosomataceae; genus Leadbetterella. The sequence continues at coordinate 20,329 of JAIPAJ010000004.1, forward strand.
TGACAATTCCTTTCATACAAAACCTTTCCCTCTTCCTCTACACCCTCTGACCAAGGTATAGGGTTCTTAAGAGTTTCAGCCAATGCTAAATCATCCTTACCTAAACCATAAATCATGAGATCGTTTACTACCGTACTATCATCCTGAACAAAAGAAGTCTTGTAATTTCTACGTGAAATAGTTCCAGCCACTGGATAACGCATATTCATTCCGTTTGGATTGATAGCGTTCGGTTCAATCTGTGTTTGAGCTTCATAACCCAGAGAATTGTACATGTTAGGAGCAAATTCCCAGCCCGTATCATTTTTAGAATCGCATGAAACCAAGGAAAGACCTAAAATTCCGCTTAAAACAAGTTTAAAATATATTTTACTGTTTTTCATTTTAAGATTTTATTATACTTCCTTAACATTTACTTCCTCAGCACCAAATTCGCTTAAAAACGCTGTAATTTCCGAATCAGAAACAGTGTTTTTGTTTAAATCAATAGCCATTGCAAACTTATCATCTGTGCTTCTGATATCGAATATAATTGGCTTTACGCTTGGCCCTAAACCTTCCATAAAAAAGAAGGTAAATGACATACCAAATGCCGCTAATAAAACAGTTAATTCGAATACAATTGGAATATTGGTAGGGAAAGGGAAGAAATTCTTACCACCAATATTCATTGGCCAATCTATTCCTAAAGTCCAAAACGTAAGCAAAAATGCTAAACAAGTTCCTGTTATTCCAAATAAGAAGGCAGAAACACCCATTCTTGGTCTTTCATAACCCAAAGCATGATCAAGACCATGAACAGGATAAGGACAAAAAACCTCGTGGATTTTAATTCCTTTACTTCTGATTTTTTGAACCGCATCCATAACCACGTCTTCGTCGTTAAAAATGCCTACTATATATTTATTATCTGTCATTTTAAGAACAATTAATCTTATTTGGAATAAATTAATGGTTAGATTTCTTTTCAGATGATGATTTCAAAACTGCCTTCACCTCTGCCATGTTTATCACTGGTAAAAACTTAGAGAACAAGAAGAAACAAGTAAAGAAAAATCCAAACGAGAACAAATAGTCTCCAATATCACCCATTCTAGGAGTGAAGTATGTCCAACTAGAAGGCAAGTAATCTCTGTGTAATGAAGTAACAATAATTACAAAACGCTCAAACCACATACCTATGTTTACTACAACAGCGATTACAAATGAAACTACTATATTCTCTCTTAATTTTTTAAACCAAAAAACTTGTGGTGACATTACATTACAAAACATCATACCAAAATATGACCACCATAACGGTCCAGTTGCTCTATTGATAAAAGCATATTTTTCATACTCAACACCTGAATAAGCAGCAATGAAAAATTCAGTTATATATGCAACACCTACAATCGAACCCGTCAAAGTAATGATTTTATTCATCAAAGAAATGTGTTCCAAAGTAATGTAGTCTTCTAGTTTGTAAACTACTCTTGTAACCAACATCAGGTTTTGAACCATTGCAAAGCCAGAGAAAATCGCCCCTGCAACGAAATATGGAGGAAATATGGTGGTATGCCAACCTGGAATAACCGAAGTAGCAAAGTCAAAAGATACAATTGTGTGTACTGAAAGTACAAGTGGAGTAGATAAACCTGCAAGAATTAAGGATACGTCTTCATAACGAGCCCAAGTTCTTGCACCACCTGTCCATCCTAATGAAAGTGCACCATAAATAGTTTTACGAACACCTGTAGCCCTATCTCTTATGGTGGCCAAATCAGGAATTAAACCAATGAACCAGAACAAACATGAAACAGAGAAATATGTAGAGATGGCAAAAACGTCCCAAACTAAAGGAGAGTTAAAGTTTACCCACAAAGAACCAAAAGTGTTTGGAAGTGGTAATGCCCAATAAGCTAACCAAGGACGACCCATGTGCATCAAAATGAATGAAGCCGCACAAAGAACCGCAAAGATGGTCATTGCTTCGGCTGCACGGTTGATCGATGTTCTCCATTTTTGGCGGAACAACAAAAGGATGGCAGAAATAAGTGTACCAGCGTGACCGATACCCACCCACCATACGAAGTTAGTAATATCCCAGGCCCAACCTACTGTTTTGTTCAAACCCCATACACCGAGGCCTTCCCACCATGTCCACAAAACCCAACCACCACCGTATAATAATACCAAGACAGAAATAGCAAAAGCTATTTTCCATTCTTTAGTAGGCTTGGCTTCTACATGTCTGCAAATATCCTCAGTAACATCGTGGTAGGTTTTGCCTCCTGTTACTAGATGTTCTCTTATTGGTGAAACTACTGACATAATTATATCCTAGAAATATTTAGGAACTTTATTTATTTAAAAATTAATTACAAAAAATATAAAAATCAATGACCTGCATGCTCAACATGATCTGTATGTGCTACAGCTTCTGCTTTCTTAACACCATCTTTGTTTCTGATTTTAACAAGATAGTTTACTTGAGGTATTACGTTGATTTCTTCTAACAATTGGAATCTTCTTCCTTCTTCTTCTTGCACCAAAAGCTTTGAAACTCTTGATTCCGGATCCAACATATCACCAAAAGTTATGGCGTTTGTAGGACAAGATTGAGAACAAGCTGTTTCTATCTCTCCATCCACCGGACGACGCTTTTCCTTTTTGGCAGTAAGTTTCCCAGCCTGAATTCTTTGAACACACATTGAGCATTTCTCAATAACTCCTCTAGACCTTACAGTTACGTCAGGGTTGATTACCATACGTCCTAATTCGTTGTTGAAATGGAAATCAAAGTTATCGTTCTCAAAATACTTAAACCAGTTGAATCTTCTCACTTTATAAGGACAGTTATTTGCACAATATCTTGTACCAACACATCTGTTATAAGTCATTTGGTTCAATCCTTCAGAACTGTGTGTTGTAGCCAAAACTGGACAAACAGTCTCACATGGAGCATTTGAACAGTGCTGACACATCAATGGCTGAAATACAACTTCAGGATTGGCCGAAGCGATTTCCATAGCTTTATAACCAGCAACACTGTATCCCTCTTCCTCTGGAGCGTCTGAACTATAATATCTATCTATCCGAATCCAATGCATTTCTCTTGCACGAGCAACCTCCGCTTTACCCACAACAGAAACGTTATTTTCTGCCTGACAACTTACCACACATGCTGCACAACCTGTACATGTGTTGAGGTCAATTACCATACCCCAGCTGTGGTTTTTCTTCTCATGTCCATTCCACAATGTGATTGAATAAGGTTTTTTCAAACCATCAGAAGTAGCAATCATTGGCTCGAATCTTCCAGCCTTTGAATTTTTAACATATTCGCTCAAGACTGACTCTTGAACAACAGCCTCACGGCCCATGTAAGTCTCATGTGTTTGTGTCTGTGCTAAAGTATAACCACTCTTTGTTTTTTCAATTTTTGCTCCTCCCACCCACAGATTACTTGCAGTGGCAGAACCTTTTAACAATGGCAACATAGCAACTCCTACATTACCTGCCTTTCCAGCTGCTGTACGACCGTAACCCATAGCTACTGTAACAGTATCGTTGGCTTGACCTGGTTGTATCAATATTGGTAGCTCAACGGTGTTGGCTCCAATAGTAAGATTTACCCAATCTCCAACTTCTAAACCAAGGTCAGCAGCAGTTTTTTGTGAAAATGCGGCTGTATTTTCCCAGGTAACTTTTGAAACAGGATCTGGTGTTTCCTGCAACCAAGGGTTGTTTGCTTGAATACCTGTACCTACAGTTACATTTTCGAAAACATATAATTCGATTCCTGAAGATTTAATTGAAGATACTTTTGCAGTTGCCTCGGCCAAATTTCCTGAAAAGGAAGCACCCACAACAGTAGCGTTTGGCGACTCATATACACCATCATGAAGAGCCTGAATCCAAGTTTTGCCATTCAAAATGCTTGAAGTCCAAACATTCTTAACATAAGCCTGATAGTCTGATGACTTACCAGCCCAAGTTAATAAACTTGACTCACCTTGACGAGAATTAAAAATATTAGAAATCACTGGCTGAGTAAGTGAATAATATCCTGACTTTGGAGATGCATCACCCCATGACTCTAAGTAATGTGTATTAAGAGCCAAATATGTACACAATGAAGCAGTCTCATTAGCTCTATCGGCAATGGCTACACTCAGCTTTGCTTTTTTCAAACCTTCTGCAATGTCAGCACCTAATAGATGGTCATAAACAGGATTTGAATCTAAAAATATAACTGCATCTACAGCACCTGATTTCAATTCAGCAACGAATTGATTCATGGCAGCATCATTACCTTGCTTGTAATTTACTGTTGTTCCGAAGTCTATCGTATTTCCAAGGTTTCCTAAAAGGCTATTGATTCCGTTAACAATCGTTTGAACGGCCACATCATTTGAGCCAGAAACCACTAAACTTGAACCTTTAGCGGTTACCAAATCTTTTGCACATTTATCAATGTTTTCAAAATCACCTTTAGCAACTGAAAGCTGAGAACCAACTCCCATTATGCCTGCGACTCTATTATAAAGGTTTGCAACGAAAGCTCCTTCTTGAGAAGGTTTAAACATACCTCTGTAGTCAGCATTTGCACCTGTCATGCTCATTCCAGTTTCAAACTGGTAATGTCTCGACATGGTTTTCTTACCACCTTTGGCACTGCTTAATCTTCTTGTTTCTGCCCACTGTGCTGCATATTCAATTGGCGAAATCCAAGTTCCTAAGAAATCACAGTTTATACCAACAATCACATTTGCCTTGTTAAACAAAAACGAAGGGATAACTGCCTTTCCAAAACTCGTTCCATTGGCTTCAATTAAAGCCGAAACTGAGTTAGAATCATAGGTCACATGTTTTGCAGAAGGATATTTTGAGGCAAAATCTGCTAATACTGATTTGGTACTTGGAGAAAGAATGGTATTGGAAACCACTCTAATATTTGATGAAGAATCTAGAGCAGCCGAAACTTCCTTGTCTAATTCAGCCCAGGTAATTTTCTTGCCGCCCTTGGTAGGCTCTTTTGATCTTTCGTTATCATATAAAGACAACAAAGAAGCATGTACATGAGCTGATACGCCGCCTTTGGTTACACCTGAAAGCTTGTTTCCTTCAATCTTAACAGGTCTTCCTTCTCTGGTTTTTACTAAAATACTACAATAGCTGCCTGCTTGAGCAAAAGTTGAAGCATAATAGTTAGGAATACCAGGCTCGATGTCTTCAGGTTTATTTAAATATGGAATTGTATGTCTTACTGGTGCATTACAAGCCGCCAAAGAAACAGCAGCAACTCCAAATCCCAACATTTTCAAGAAATCACGTCGGTAAGTTCCGCCCTCTAATCCCTCTAAATTAAATTCTTTATCGGCATTTTTGACAACGCTGATATCGTTTTTCAACTCTTCAATACCTTTCCAATACCTTTTATTAGTATTCTCCATGAGTATGTATATATAAAATTCTCTTTATTACTTGAAAAAAATTAATAGTGGCATTTGGCACACTCCAAACCGCCTATGTCTTCCACTTTCATGGCCTCTTTCGAGGTGCTATTGTGAGCTGTAAGCAAAGCATCATAATATGCATTTCCTTTTGAGTTCACATCAGTTTTTCTATGACAATCAATGCACCAACCCATAGTAAGTGTATGACGTTGTTGTACAACTTCCATGTTTTTTATATCCCCATGACAGTTTTCACAATCTAAGCCAGCCACGTTGGTGTGCTGTGCGTGATTAAAATAAGCCAAATCAGGAAGGTTGTGAACCCGCACCCATTGAATTGGCTGATTTTTCTCAATAGCAGTATATATCTTTTGTATTTCAGGAGATTCTCTCTTGATAGCATTGTGGCAATTCATACAGATACTTGAAGAAGGAATACCCGATTGTTTTCCTTTATAAACTCCTGTATGGCAATAAGCACAATTGATTTCCATATCTCCAGCGTGAAGCTTGTGAGAGAAATTAATTGGTTGTGTAGGAGCGTATCCTTGGTGAACACCAATTTTAAATAATCCATCTAAAGTAGCCTTAGTGCCTAACAATACAAACATCCAAATAACGGCAGTTACTATAGTTTTGTTGGCAGACAAGCCTCTAAAAGTAGATTTCAAATTGTCCATCGCTGATGGTACACCCTCAAGAGACTCCCCTTTAGCTAATGTAGACAACAGCTTAAGAACAGCGAGCAATGCAACAAGTACTAAACCCATAATCACCAACAAAGCCACTAAAACTATGTTGAAGAACTTACCTCCAGATGTTTCTTGAGCTGGAGCGGCTGTTGCAGCACCAGGAGCAGCAGCTGCAGGAGCAGAGTTTGCAGATTTTACATATGCAAGAATGTTTTTAATTTCGGCGTCTCCATAAGCGGGAAAAGCCGTCATTTGTGTTTTGTTGAATTTTTCATACAATTCAACTGCATATTTATCTCCACTTGAAATAACTGCAGCTGGGTTATTAATCCATTTCTTCAGCCAAGCGTAATCTCTTCTGTCTTCGATTCCAGCTAAACCTGGACCTACAACCACAGAAGCGTCAACAGCGTGACATTGAGCACAGTTATTTTTGAAAAGAGTTTCCCCTGCAGCAGCATCACCATCTTGGGCGAAGGTGTTTAATGTAATTACAAAAACGAGGGCTACAAGAGTGAGTAATTTTTTCGAAATATTATTTATCATTTTAAATTATAATATTGCAATTTTTGAGAGCACAAAGCTAAGGTAGGAATGCTTTTTATCAAAATATGTAATGTGATTTTTTTTGAATAAAATAAATTTAGAATCATTTTAAATAATAATGCAACTAATTGAAAATGACATATTTGAAACAAAAAATACCATTTGAAAAGTAGTTTCAACTAACCTATCAAATGGTATTAATTTTAGATTTTGACTTTTATCAAAATTTTTGAGGTCCCGAGCGGATTCGAACCGCTGTAGAAGCTTTTGCAGAGCTCTGCCTAGCCGCTCGGCCACAGGACCTTCATATTTAAAGGAATGCAAATTTATGACCAAATAGCTGTTTTGCCAAAATTATTTTAGAATATTCTTAAATTATTCTTAAAAAATGAAATGGCTGCCTTATAGACAGCCATTTCTGAAGAAAAATTATTTTTAAGAAAAACTGAGATTAAGCCTCTTCAGATGTTTTCTTTTTAACTACTTTCTTTTTTGGAGAAGCTTCCTCGCTTTCAAGTTGATCTCTCAAGGCCGAAAGTGCTGACAAGTCACCTAATGTAGATTTTTCCATTTCAGGCATTTTTACCTTATCAGTTGCTTTTACTGGAGCTTTTTTCTTTTCTACTTTAGGCTCTTCTTTTTGAACTTCCCAAGTTTTCGAATGAGAAAGAACGATTTTCTTTTCCTCTTTATTAAACTCAATTACTTCAAAGGAAAGCTTCTCGCCCATTTCGCCCATTGTACCATCTTCTTTAGCGATAGCTTTTAAGCCAGCTTGTCCTTCGATACCGTAAGGAAGTTCTAGTGTAACTTGTTTTTCGTTTTTACCAACGATGTTACACTCGTGTACCGTTCCTACTTCGAATACTGTTTCGAAAGTATCCCAAGGATTTTCTTCCAAGTGCTTGTGGCTAAGAGCCAATCTTCTGTTGTCAACATCCAATTCAAGAACGATTACTTCAAGCTCCTCTCCGATTTTAACGAAATCAGATGGGTGCTTTATTTTCTTAGTCCATGAAAGGTCAGAAACGTGAACTAGACCGTCGATACCTTCTTCTAACTCTAAGAACAAACCGAAGTTGGTAAGGTTACGAACTGTTCCTTTATGTTTAGTACCAATAGCGTATTTAGCCAAAAGATCTTGTTTTGTCCAAGGATCTTCTGTCATTTGCTTGATACCCAATGACATTTTTCTTTCGTCTTTGTCCATAGTCAAAACTACTGCAGATATATCGTCACCGATTTGCAAGAAATCAGATGGGTTTCTCAAGTGTTGCGACCATGACATTTCTGAAACGTGGATAAGACCCTCAACACCTGGTTTCAATTCAAGGAATGCACCGTAATCAGCGATGTTTACAATTTTTCCGCTCACTTTAGAACCTACTTCTAGGCCTTCAGCTAATGAATCCCATGGATGAGCCTCTAATTGTTTCATACCCAATGAGATACGTTTCTTGTCATCATCAAAGTCAAGAACAACCACTTTGATTTTATCGTCAAGATTCAATACTTCGTTAGGATGATTTACTCTACCCCACGAGATATCCGTGATGTGAAGCAAACCGTCTACACCACCAAGGTCGATGAATACTCCGAAATTAGTGATGTTTTTAACCACACCTTCCAATACTTGACCTTTCTCAAGGTTAGTAAGGATTTGTTGACGTTGCGACTCAAGATCTTTCTCGATCAATACTTTGTGTGATACAACAACGTTGTCGTTGGTATGGTTGATTTTAACCACTTTCACCTCCATACGTTTTCCAACAAAAACATCAAAGTCTCTGATAGGTTTAACGTCGATTTGTGAACCTGGTAAGAACGCCTCAATACCAAAAATATCTACAATAAGACCACCTTTTGTACGACGCTTGATTAAAGCATCAACAATAATGTCAGTCTCAAGAGCACCTTCAATTTTAGACCAAGCTGTAAGAATTCTGGCTTTTTTACGAGAAATAACCAATTGTCCTAAAACATCTTCTTGTTTTTCGATGAAAACCTCAACTTTATCACCCACTTTAAGGTCTGGCAAGTCGCGGAATTCTGAACGAGAAACGATACCATCTGATTTGAATCCGATGTTTAACAAAACTTCTCTGTCTGTAATACCTACCACTAGGGCATCTACTACGTCTTTTTCTTCGATTGCGGCGAAGGTTTCACCGTAAACTGCTTCTAAATCTGCTTTCTCGGCAGCGGTGTATCCTCCACCAATGCCTTTTTTTGTTACTTTCTCCCAATCGAAATCAGGAAATGTTTGATTTGTCATATATGAATTAAACTGCTCATTATTACATCAATAGACCGAGCTTTTCTACTGAAATTGATTAAAAATTGATAATTCCTCGTTAAAAAGGAGTGCAAAGGTAGGGAATATGAGAAAATATGCAAGAAAAGTGTGGAGATTTTTTAGGTAAATAGTTAAAAATCAGGCTTCGACTTCGCTCAGCCTCCTTCGAATCCGCCAAGTAACTGAAGTCTTAGGGATCGGTAATCATAAAAATTCGTAAAATTAAAAAGATTTGAATGAATTAAAAGAGCTATTTAAGAAAACACACAAAGTATTAACAAGCTAACTAACTAATTATCAAGTTGGAATATAAATTTTATAAAAATACAGATTAGGAATAACAATTGAAAGTCTACCTGCTTTTACTCAAAAATGGCAGCCAGTTTTCTTCGAGGTTACCCGAGCAATCCCTAACAAACATCAGAAAGGTGGGTTTGAATGGCTTCACTTTAAGATTCATCTTTGCTTCTTCGGGGGTGTAACTCCCTTTTTCTGAGTTACAACGTTTGCAAGCCGTTACTAGGTTTTCCCAGTGCGTTTTTCCTCCTCGGGATTTTGGCATTACGTGATCCAATGTCAAATCGCTTTGTTTACCGCAATATGCACAGGTATTGTTGTCTCGCTTAAAAATATTTTGGCGAGTCATAACCACATTTCGAAATGGCACAGAAACATAAGAATTTAGACGAATGATAGAAGGAAGTGGATAATTTCTGTTAATGGTTCTGATTTTATCTTTAGGATTTTCAGCAACGAGTTCGGCCTTATTGAGATAGACCAATAAAAAAGCCTTTGGTACAGTACAAATACTGATAGCTCTGTAGTCGGCATTTAGGATTAACACTTTCCGCCCCATAAACAATTAGATTTTAGAACAATAGACTAATTGTCAGGCAATTTAATGAATTCTTTCTGAAATATAAACCTGTAAAATGAATTTAATCAGAAAATAATATTGAGTGGTCAAATCTTTTAAAGTAAGACCATTAGGTAGTGACTTAATCAATGCCTATTCATCTCTACTTCTGTCTCTTGAAACGTCTTTTTCCTTGATACTTTCCCGTTTATCATAAAGCTTTTTACCTTTCGCAAGAGCAATTTCGAGTTTAGCTAGCCCTCCCTCGTTTATATATATTCGTGTGGGTACAATTGTCAAGCCTTTGTCAGTTAGTTTATTGATGAGTTTTTTAATCTCTTTACGATTCAGCAATAGTTTACGCTCTCTGAGTGGCTCGTGGTTATTATAGGTGCCGTTATCGTATTTTGAGATATTCAGATTTTTAACAAACAATTCATTCTTTTGAAAAAAACAATAAGCATCTGCCATACTCACTTTACCTTCTCGGATAGACTTTATCTCAGTACCTGTGAGTACCATTCCAGCTGAATATTCCTCAAGAAAGAAAAATTCGAAACGGGCTTTTTTGTTGGATATATCAGTAGTTTTAACAAATTTCATGTTACAAGAAATATAAATTGGGACACAAAAGTAACAAAAAAAATCCCTGCCTCAATGATAGTGACAGGGATTCCGACTTACGTGCTTTCCTAATAATCCATGTGCTGGCCATAGGCCTTTACGAGGGATTAAATCTTTAAGAGCTAAGCTCTAATATTTTTGATTGTGATTGATTCTAGTTAGCAAATGTAAAAAGCGAAAAATAAAATTCCAATCAAATCAATGATTTTTAACATTTCAAGAAATTAGTAAAGAATTTTCTATCCGCTTAATAACTTTGTGTCATGCTATAATGCTTTACCAATACTGTGCCAATTTTTGGAACATTAGTTAAAATAATCAAAATATTTTTTTTAAAATAAATAAAGTATTGATATTAAGTAATTTGTCTTATTTTTTAGAAAAACCTCATAAATTTCTAAAGTTTTTTGGCCTTGAAAATCAAATCTTTGAAAACGAAGTATTGCATAACCGACAGAAAAAATCGTTAATATTGTTTTACTTTGTATTTAAAATAAAACCAAAGTTCATTTAGCATTGGCTAATTTTGATAAAAAACCTTGTCATATATCCATGTAAAGTTTGGGAAATGGAATGACGAAATTGCGTAGAAGGCTATTTAATTAGATAGCATTTAAGAAACATTAAAACTCAAGAATTGCAGAATAAACCTCTTTTGTCTACTACCAAACCCCAAGAAACAGCTATCTTAGTGGGCTTGATATCACAAAAACAAAACGCCGAAAAAACAAAGGAATATCTCGACGAGTTGGCATTTTTAGCTGAAACTTCTGGGGTAAAAACCATGAAGGTGTTTGTACAAAGACTTAACTATGCCGACCAAAAGACTTTTGTAGGTAAGGGAAAATTGGAAGAGATACAGACTTGGATAACGATAAATCCAGTTGATACCATCATTTTTGACGATGAACTTAGTCCATCTCAAGTAAGAAACTTGGAAAAAGCTTTTGAAAATATCAAAGTACTGGATAGAAGTTTACTTATTTTAAATATATTCTCTCAAAGAGCTCAATCTGACCAAGCCAAAAGGCAAGTTGAATTGGCACAGTACAAATATTTACTACCTAGACTGACCAGAATGTGGTCGCACTTGAGTAAGCAAAAAGGTGGAATTGGCATGAGAGGTCCGGGAGAAAAAGAACTTGAAACCGACAAACGAATTGTGCAGGACAGAATAGCTTTGCTAAAAGAGAAATTAGAGAAAATAGACAAACAATCGGCCACACGTCGTAAAGAAAGAAACCAGTTGGTGAGGGTAGCTTTGGTGGGATATACCAATGTGGGTAAATCAACGTTAATGCAAAAACTTGCCAAAACAGAGGTTTTTGCAGAAAATAAATTGTTTGCTACCATAGATTCAACAGTCAGAAAAATGGTTCTTGGAAATATTCCTTTTCTAATAACCGATACAGTAGGATTTATAAGAAAGCTCCCTACTACGCTTATTGAATCTTTCAAATCTACTTTGGACGAGATTAGAGATGCGGACATCTTATTACATGTGGTAGATATTTCGCACGATTCTTTTGAAGAGCAAATAGATGTTGTGAATGCTACGCTAGCTGACATAAACGCAAAAGACAAACCTACTGTTATAATTTTCAATAAATTGGATCAATACAGGCCGCTTTCAGTGGAAGGCCTAGATAGACATTTAGCCACAGAGGAGGATCTGAAAATAAACTTAGAAAGACTGAAAACTGGCTATTTACAAAAAAATGCAGAAAATGTGGTCTTTATTTCTGCAACAAAAAACGAAAACATTACAGAATTGAGAGATGTAATTTTTAAACTCGTTAAAGAAAAACATTTCTTAATATATCCCAATTGGGACGCCGCCAAGAATGTATTCTACGAATGGCAAGATGAAACGGAAGTAAACTAGATTTAAAACAAATAACCCTAAATAATGGAAAATAAAAACACCTCTACAAATTTACCTGCACTTTATACCTTAATGACCGTCTGGTTTTTTTGGAGTTTTGTTGCAGCATCAAACGGAATATTGATTCCACTTTTTAAAGAAAAATTTGAATTACAACAATGGCAAGCACAATTAGTAGATTTTGCATTTTATGCCGCGTATTTTGTTGGTTCAGTACTGTATTTGTTGCTTTCTAGCATTATGAAAACTGATATTTTGAACAAAATCGGTTATAAAAATGGTATTATTTATGGTTTGATAATTTCTGCTGTCGGTTCACTAATTTTTTATCCAGCGGCTGAGACTAAATCATACTTTTTACTCTTAACTGCCTTATTTGTGGTTGGGCTAGGTTTTTCATTACAACAAACCGCCACTCAACCTTTTATGATAGCCTTGGGACCACCAGAAACAGGAGCAACAAGAATTAACCTTGGCGGTGCTGTAAACAACTTCGGTGGTACTATTGGGCCATTGATTGTTTCTTATGCAATTTTTGGATCCATTTCTCCTGAAGCAGCATTGAGTGCAACTATTGAATCTGTAAAGGTGCCATATCTCCTACTTGGGGGATTGTTTGTTTTGGTAGCAGTGTTCTTTTGGATCTCAAAATTACCAAGGATTACAAACGACGAGCACGTAGAAGCTGGATTAGGGGCTTTGAAATATCCACAATTGATATTGGGAATGACAGCTATATTTGTTTATGTGGGCGTAGAGGTAACAATTGGTAGTAACTTGCCAGAATATTTAAAAGAGACACAAGGCTTGGTTTCATCTCAAGTTTCGAAGTATGTATCACTTTTCTGGGGAAGTATGATGGTGGGTCGTTGGACGGCTTCTGTAGGAAACTTTGGACTATCAGATAGTTTGAAAAAAATCCTTTGGGTGGTAGTTCCTTTTGTTGCTTTTGGAATAGTATTATATGTAAATTCTATTATGAGTGGTGACGTGAGCGATTTATACCCTTACGGATTCTGCGTAATTGTAATGATAGTATCATTTTTTATGGCAAAAGAAAAACCAGTAAGGACTTTGTTGATTTATACAGGAGTAGGTGCGATCATGACACTAATAGGTGTTTTTACAACTGGTAAAATCGCCTTGTTTAGTTTAATAAGTGGTGGCCTTTTCTGTTCTATTTTGTGGCCAAGTATATTTTCATTGGGAACTGCGGGGTTAGGAAAATACACCAATCAAGGCTCGGCATTTATGATTATGATGATTTTGGGTGGAGCGATTATACCAGTATTGCAGGGTGTTATTGCTGATACCGTAGGTATTCAAACCTCATATTTGTTGGCGGTGGCTTGTTTTGTATACCTTTTCTGGTTCGGAATCAGAGTTCAGCAAGTGCTTAGAAAACAAAATATTGATTTTGACAAAGAAGTGGCCAATGTGAAAGGCGGACATTAATTTATTGGATATAGTTTATTTGAAAGCAGCAGAGATTTTTATTTCTGATGCTTTTTTGTTTGGAAAATTAGTTGGAAAGTTTTGGGTTTGGTTACATCTAATTGACAAACCTATTTTCACGTCCGATTTATGTCTGACCGCTTCATGAAAAAGGCAGTGTAATCTTTCATACCTACTTTCATGACTGACTGGCGTCTGACTGTACCAATTTATTCTGTACCCCAAACCTATTCAATATTTCTTGTGCTTATGTTTTCAGGTCTGACTATTGTCCGACCGTTCATTTATTAACTAAACGCCACGAATGCACAAATTGAATTCGTGAATTCGTGGCGAATAATTGCTTTTGAATTTTCAGGTCCGATTTGCGTCTGTCCGCACTATTATATTAATCCAAACTTGTAAACAGTTGTAGATGTGTACGTTTCTCCTGGTTTTAAAACTGTGGTTGGAAATGCCGATTGATTTGGTGCATCTGGAAAATGCTGGGTTTCGAGACAAAATCCATATCTGAATTCATACTTTTTCCCAGATTTACCTGTTGCTTTTCCATTCAAAAAGTTACCTGTATAAAACTGAACGGCTGGTTCTGTGGTAAATACCTCCAATGTACGGCCAGAAACAGGTTCTAACACATTTGCAATAGATTTTAACTTATTGCTTTGGTCTGTAAATACCCAGCAATGATCATAGCCCCCTCCCAACTTAATGTCATTGTCTGTGCTGTCATTTATTCTTTCCCCAATCAAATGAGCGGTTGTAAAATCAAATGGCGTTCCTTTAACTGGTTTCAGTTCACCGGTAGGTATTAAACCCGCATCGGTAGGCAAAAACTTATCGGCATTGATGGTGATTTCATGCTCAGTGATGTCTCCATTACCTTCACCTTTTAGATTAAAATAAGCATGGTTAGTTAAATTAACCACTGTACTTTTGTCTGTTGTTGCTTTATAATCTATAGATAGGGAATTGTCATTTTTCAAAGTATAAACCACCTCCACATTCAAATTTCCTGGATATCCTTCCTCTCCGTCTTTTGAAAGATAGGTAAGCTTTAATCCAGGCTCAGCACCTTCAATGGGGGTGGCTGTCCAAATAGCTGCATTGAAGCCATTTAAACCTCCATGTAGTGAATTTGGGCCGTTGTTTACTGCCAAAGTGTATTCTTTACCATCCAATGAAAATTTTCCCTTTGCAATTCTGTTTCCAAATCTGCCAATTAAAGCCCCGAGATATTTTGTATTTGAAAGATAATCTTCCGGATTGTTAGAACCCAAAGTGATGTCTTCAAATTTGCCGTCTTTATCTGGAGCGGTCCATTTTATGATTGTCCCCCCAAAGTCAGAGATGGCAACTTCCATGCCGTTGGCATTTTTTAAAGTGTAAAGTTTTACACTATCTCCTGATGCTAAAACACCGAATAGTGCCTCTGAAATATTACTTTCTGCCATTGTTTTGTCGTTTGTTTTATTGTTGTTACATGCAAATGCTGCAAGAGCAGTTATTGCGATTAATAATTTTTTCATTGTTTTAATTGAGGTTGAAATTGATTGAAAATTTTAAAAGTTTCTTACCAAAATATATAATAAATAATACAAAAGACTGCGATTATGGCGATAGTTCCGTATCTAAACTCAGGCGTAACTTTAAACCAATCTTTATTTACCATAAAAGCATTGCTACTTTCTTTGCCCTTAGATTCAACCAAACTTATGGCAATCATAACCAAGGCACAAATCCAGAAAACCACACCCATACGATTCATAAAAGGGAACTCTGGCCAAACATAAGCTATCAAACTACTTAAAACTGTACTCAATATGGCTGAAACTAAAGCAGAGTTGGCGGTAGTTTTTTTCCAGAAAAAACCCAATAAGAAAATTGACAATATACCAGGGGAGATGTAACCCGTGTATACCTGAATATATTCAAATGCTTGTCCGAAGTTGGCCAAAAGTGGGCTTATCAAAAGTGCTAAAGCAAAAGAAACCAATATGGCGATTCTGCCAGTACGAACCGTTTGTTTTTCGCTCATGTTTTTGTCGAAAAACTTTTGATGAATATCCAACACATAAATGGTAGAAATACTATTTGCCTTACCCGCCAAACTGGCCACGATGGCCGCTGTAAGTGCAGCAAATGCAAGCCCTTTTAAACCAGTTGGTAAGATATTTAACAAAACTGGATATGCATTATCAGGTTTTACGATACCATTCTGAGTTATTCCATTAACTATGGCAGGGTCGGCATTTTCTTGAAATAAAACATAAGCCGCCAATCCCGGTAGAACCACTATGAATGGCATCAACATCTTTAATCCCGATGCGAATAATAAACCGTTTCGAGCCGTTTTCAAATCGGCACCCAATGCTCTTTGTGTAATGTATTGATTGCAACCAAAGTAATTTAGGTTATTTACCCACTGGCCACCAATGACAAACATCATTATCCCGGGGAGTTGTTGGTATGCATCTATAAAACCTCCTTTACCGTCATGTACCGAGTATTGCCCAGGGCTAAACATCATGTGTAGATGACTATCGGCTTTTTCTTTTATTAAACTCAATCCTTCTAATATACCCGAACCCGATCCAACTCTATTTGATAATAAATCTAAAGCCAAATACGTGGTGGCCAAACCACCAATAACTAAACAAACAACTTGGATCACATCGGTGTAGCCAATTACCTTCATACCTCCAAGCGTAATAACAATTGCAAAAATCGTTAAGAAAAACGCACATGGCATAAAGCCAAAACCTGTCATTTTCTCTAAACTCAATGCACCTAAATAAATGATAGATGTAAGGTTAACCGTGATGTATAAAAACAACCAAAATACGGCCATAATAGTAGCCAAACGGGTATCATAGCGTTTTGCTAAGAATTGAGGCATAGTAAAAATCTTATTGTTTAGATACATGGGCAAAAAATATACTGCCACAATTATCAACGAAACACCGCCCAGGAGCTCATAAACCGAGATGGCCAAACCTAACTGAAAAGCTTGTCCTGACATACCGATAAACTGCTCAGCAGAAATATTTGAAGCAATTAATGACGCTCCAATTGCCCACCATGTGAGGGAACCTTCAGCCAAAAAGAAGTCTTTTGAGTCGGCAGATTGTTTACCTTTATTTTTATAAACCCAGTAACCATAAGTGGCAACTATAACAAAGTAAACCAGAAAAATTAAATAATCGAGCGTCTCCAATCCGAGTTTCATATCGTTTTTTTATTAAGGGTTGTTTTGTTTTGTTTCAGAGTTGTGTGTAGTGAGATACGAGTTTTATGTTTTAAAATCTAGTTAAGAAAGTTGAGTTGATTTTTGTGCCTATTACTAAAACCTCTGAACTTGATTAGCATCCCTGACCATAATAAGCATCTTTTCCATGTTTACGCTCATAATGTTTCATTCTTAATGAATCCTTTAATCTCATTGTATTAGGGTTGATTTGTAAGGTCAACATGGCCATTTGGGCTACTTCTTCCAACACAGCCGCATTGTAAACCGACTTCGCAGCGTCTTTTCCCCAGGTAAATGGCCCGTGGTTTTGCAAAAGGACCATTTCCACTTGTTTATGGCTCAAACCTTTTTGTTCAAATATACCAAAAATTTGGTTGCCTGTCTCGTGTTCGTAGTCACCTTTAATCATTTCGTCTGATAATGCCAGTGCACACGGAATATCTTGATGAGTGTGGTCGGCATGGGTCGTTCCAAAAATCGGAATGTCCATACCTGCCTGAGCCCAAGCCACTGCATGTGTGCTGTGCGTGTGCGTAATGCCGCCGATATCATCCCAAGTTTTATACAACAAAGCATGGGTTTTGGTATCAGAAGAAGGTCTCATTTTACCATCTACCAACTTGGCGTCATAATCCATAATTACGATATCTTCCCACTTGAGTTCCTCATAAGGCACACCTGAAGGCTTAATAGCAAATACTCCATTCGCTCTATCTACCGCACTCACATTACCAAAAGTAAAAAGCACTAAGCCTAGCTTGGGCAATTGCATGTTGGCTTCAAAGCATTCTTGTCTTAAATCTTTGTATTTATTCATTTGAATATTAAATCTTTATAACCTAAATGAGCACGGATTAAACAGATTAGACACGGATATTTTATTAGCTAAATTTACATTAATTCGTGTGCCAAAATCATCCTCTCAACTGATTCTTCAAATCCCTAATCTTAGTATCAGCATCTATAACTACCAAATCTAAATCAAACATTTCTGCAAAGTCTTCCAGATATTCGGTTGTTAAATTTTGACTGAAAACCGTATGGTGTGCTCCACCTGCCATAAGCCAAGATTGTAAACCAATTTCCATATTTGGAAGTGGTTTCCACAAAGCACGAGCAGTCGGCAATTTCGGAAATTTCTCTGTAACTTCAACAGCTTCAACTTCATTTACTAACAATCTAAAATTACTACCTAAATCTATCAAACTTACATTAATCGACGGTCCTGCACAGGCATTAAACACCAATCTGACTGGATTTTCTTTGCCACCAATTCCTAAAGGATGTACTTCACAGTTTACAGTTCCATCAGCAATACTAGGGCAAATCTCCAACATGTGAGAACCCAAAACCATAGGATTGGCAGGGTCAAAATGATAGGTATAATCTTCCATAAACGAGGTGCCACCTTTCAGTCCAGTAGCCATCACTTTCATAACACGCACCATGGCAGAAGTTTTCCAGTCGCCTTCGCCACCGAAACCATAGCCTGCTGCCATCATACGCTGCGAACCTATGCCCGGCAATTGTCGCATGCCATGCAAATCTTCAAAAGTATTGGTATAGGCTCCAAATCCGCCATCTTCCAAAAATGCCTTGATCCCTAACTCAATTCGAGCAGCTTCTATCAAAGAAGAACGCATAGCTCCATCTGATTTCAATGAAGACATCATTTGATAGCTAGCCTCATATTCCTTAATCAAATTCAGGATTTCAGCATCCGATATCTGATTAATTACTTGTACCAAATCTCCTACTGCAAATGTATTTACTGCCATTCCAAATTTCTCTTCTGCCGATACTTTGTTGCCATCGGTAACCGCAACTTGACGCATATTATCGCCAAAACGAGCCACTTTAAGGTATTTCATTTCGTTTTTACCCAAACATACTCTAGCCCACACGCCAATTTTTGCTTTTACACCTGCCGAATCCCAATGACCTACCACTGTTTTGCGGTTGATTTTCATTTTGGTAAGAATAAATCCATGCTCTCTATCTCCATGTGCCGACTGATTGAGATTCATAAAATCCATGTCTATTTCAGAATATGGAATATCACGGTTGAACTGGGTATGCAAGTGCAGCAATGGTTTTTGCAATGCAGTAAGGCCTTTTATCCACATTTTTGATGGAGAAAAAGTATGCATCCAGGTGATGATACCGATGCAGTTCTTGGCATAATTGGCTTCATTGCAAATCGTCAAAATCTCTTCTGGAGTTTTAACCACTGGCTTAAATACCACTTTTACCGGTATCTCGGTTGAAGCATTTAATGCCTCCGCAATAATCTTTGAATGCTCATCGACTTGACGCAGCGTCTCTTCTCCATAAAGGTGTTGGCTACCCGTCACAAACCACACTTCGTATTGTTTTAAATCTATCATTTTATTTATTTTATTCGCAATTGGAACACGGATAAAACGGATTTTGCACAGACGATTTCAAATAAGAAATCCGTGTCTGATACATCTAATCAGCAGTGTTCCATTTTTTAATTATGATTTATTTTCAATAAACTTCCCAAACTCAAGATACTTCGCATACAATTTCTTATAAACTTCCACCTTCTCTTTTTCTGGAAAATAGGTAGCATCGAAACCAGAACCCATGGCTTTTTGGGCTTCGTTGATGTTTGTAAAAACTCCTGCTGCGGTAGCAGCATTCATGGCAGCACCTAAGGCACATGCTTGGTCAGAACTTGCAACTTTTATGGGCATGTCCAACACATTAGCTAATGTTTGCATCACAAAAACTGACTTTTTTGCAACACCACCTATCGATATAACTTGCTTGATAGGTACACCTTCATTGATAAATCTATCGACTATGGCTTTTGACCCATAGGCAGTAGCCTCCACCAATGCTTTAAAAATCTGAGCAGCATCTGAACCCAAATTCAGACCATATATGGCTCCCTTCAAAGTATGATTTGCATCTGGAGTGCGTCGTCCATTAAACCAATCCAAAGCGATCGGGTCATTATCGCTAAGAACTATTTGAGCAGCCTTTACAGATAAATGAGGAATCAGCTTTTCTGACAATTTATCTTTTTCCTCTTGGCTATCTATCAAATCAAAAACTGGCCCTAATAGCATTTTTTGAAACCAAGCATATACATCTCCAAAGGCAGACTGTCCTGCCTCCATGCCCAGCATACCTGGCACAATCGAACCGTCAACTTGACCACATATTCCTTTTATCAACAAATGACCAACCTCCTCGTTTGGAGCAATCAACATATCACAAGTTGAAGTTCCCATTACACGGACAAGCGAGTATGGCTCAATCTCAGCACCTACGCCACCCATGTGGGCGTCAAAAGCACCAACGCCTATGATTACGCTTTCAGGTAAACCTAGTTTTGCAGCCCATTCGGCAGAGATAGCTCCCATGGCTTGGTCAGAAGTGTGAGTTTCTGAAAACATCCTATCTCTTAATCCTGCCAGAAGTGGGTCGAGGTTAGTTAAAAACTCTTCAGAAGGCAAACCATCAAATTCAGGATGCCACATGGCTTTGTGTCCAGCTGCACATCTGCTTCTTTTCAAAGTTAGCGGATTGGTATTTCCGGTCAATACTGCAGAAATCCAATCGCAATGTTCTACCCATGAAAAGGCTTTTTGACGAATACTAGCATCGACTCTAAGTGTTTTCAAGATTTTTGCCCAAAACCATTCTGATGAATAAATACCGCCAACGTATTTTGTGTAGTCTACTTTCCAACTATGTGCAAGTTTATTTATTTGCTCAGCTTCGTCGTTTCCTGTGTGGTCTTTCCAAAGAATAAACATCCCATTTGGATTTTCGGAAAATTCTGGCAACATTGCCAAAGGCGTTCCATTTATATCTACAGCAACTGGTGTTGAGCCAGTTGTGTCAACCGAAATACCCACAATATTTTGTATGAGCTCTTGACTTTGATTTTGCAAAGCACCTTTTATAGCATTTTCTAAACCCTCCAGATAATCCAGTGGATGCTGACGAAACTGCGAATTGGAAGGATCACAATACATCCCTTTTTTCCAACGCTCGTAATAATGTACGTGAGATGAAATTTCATTTCCATCAGTATCTACCAAAAGTGCCCTCACTGAGTCTGTACCGTAGTCTAGGCCAATAGTATATTTTATGCTCATTTAAAAATAATCTATATTTAAAAAGTCAAATTGAATAATTATTAAGAAATCTCTCTATTGAAAAATGCAGAAATTATTTCTTCAAATTCAAAACTAAAACAGAATATGCTGGAATGGTCAATTTTAGAACACCTTTGTCTAGTTTAGCACCCGAAAAATCTTTACTAGTAACCTTGTTGGGTTCCTCAAAAGAATTGTGGTCACTGATGTTTGAAGAGGCAAGAATTTGGCCTGAAAGTTTAGAAAAATCTTCACCTCTTAAATTAATAATTACCTCATGAGATTTCTTGAAATCAATATTTGTCAAAGATATATTCAACGCACCTGAAGCATCTTTTGAAGCAGATGCTGACACAGCGGTAAGTTTTTTATCTCCAAACTGGTAATTAGGAGACTCAATGTGCAATGGCACAAGTGTGGCATCTTGATGTACATTGTACATTTTCATAACATGGTAAGTTGGCGTAAGGATCATTTTTTCTTCTTTGGTCAAAATAACGGCTTGAAGCACGTTTACAATTTGAGCTAAGTTTGCTCCACGAACTCTATCTGCGTGATTGTTGAATATATTAAGTGTTAAACCGGCTATCATGGCATCACGCATGGTATTTTGCTGATATAAGGCTCCTTTTCCATCTGCATCGGTATCGTACCAACCACCCCATTCGTCCACTATCAAGTCGATTTTCTTTTCAGGATCATACTTGTCCATGATTGTACTGTGTTTGGTTACGAAATCTTCCATTTTCCAAGCTTCTTGCATGGTTTTGAAATAAGTTGCTTCAGAAAAACCCACTGAAGGTCCTTTGGTTTCCACCCAACTCAATACCGAATAATGGTGCAATGCCAATGCTGACATCATATTGTGCGGAATATTTTTCATCAATGTTTCGGTCCAGTTAAAATCATCGCTACTTGCACCCGAAGCCACTTTGTAAAGTTTAGATTCTGGAGTGATATCTTTCATGAAAGTAGCATATTGACGGTAAATATTGGCATAATAATCCGCAGTCATATTGCCTCCGCATCCCCATGCTTCGTTGCCAACCCCCCATATTTTTACGTTCCAAGGCTCTTTACGTCCATTCTGAATTCGAAGATCAGACATTGGACTTCCTGTTGGCTGATTTACATAGCTTACCCAGTCAGCCAAATCTTTAACAGTTCCACTACCTACGTTACCTGCTAAATAAGGTTCTGCTCCAATTTTCTCGCACAAATCGAGGAAATCGTGTGTACCAAAACTATTGTCTTCTGTAACTCCTCCCCACCAAACATTCACCATTTTCGGGCGATTGGCTTTAGTACCTATACCGTCTTTCCATTGGTAAGCATCCGCAAAGCAACCTCCAGGCCAACGAAGATTGGGAACTTTGAGGTCTTTCAAGGCAGTTATGATATCATTTCTTACTCCCGAAGTATTGGGGATTTTGGTATTTCCTTCTCCCACATAAATACCTTCATATATGCATCTTCCCAAGTGTTCAGCAAAATGCCCATATATATGTTTGTTAATTTTGGTTTTAGCTAAGTCTGAATTTAAAGT
Source organism: Leadbetterella sp. (assembly GCA_021740125.1). Taxonomy (GTDB): domain Bacteria; phylum Bacteroidota; class Bacteroidia; order Cytophagales; family Spirosomataceae; genus Leadbetterella. The sequence goes on from JAIPAJ010000004.1 coordinate 43,053, forward strand.
GATTTTAGTCTGAGTAAACCCAGTTAATGATAATAGAATTAAGGATAATGAATAAAACTTTTTCATACAATATATTTTGATTGAAATATAAATTGTGTAAATTTAACACAATGTAAGTTTTTGAACAAATATTTATTGAAATTATTATATTCCTTAATGATTTTCAAATTTTCTTTGAAAAAGAAATAATTGGATAATTCAGCCACATATCTAAAACGAAACTGTAAAAGAATTTCAATAGGAAAACTTTAAAAATCAAAAAACTAAATCAAAAATTAATTTTCTTTGAAACTACCTTTAACCACTGCCTCGTCATGAGGACATGACCTGCAGGCATAGTATGAACCCTATCCCAAATCCAGTAATCCAGCGGAGTTTTTTTACAACCCTCAATGAATATCTGCTGAAAAGGTAAGAAAATGGCATCATATTCAAGAGCTAATGCCTTAGCCACCTTTTAGCGTTACTTAATCTCGGATTTCCATAAATTTTTGTTTTAGCTCACCCAAGCATTTTCAAGTATAAAAGGCTCTCAGATGATGAATTTTACGTTTGGTAACGCATCTAAGGATTTTTGTAATATTCTTCAAAGATTTCAATACTTTTTGGATTTTGATTATTGAGAACTGACATGCTATCATTTACGCCAATTAATATACTTATCACATCAGGCTTGAGATTCAAAGCATCTTCTTGCCATCGATTTCCTAGGCCAGATACCCAATTGCCACTAACACCCCGATTAAAAAACTTTAGATTGGACTCAGGGTTTTCGTTCCAAGGTTTACTGGATATGATAAATTGAAATCCATGACCCATTACATGGTTCCAATCATTGTTTCTAGTGCGATTTCCATCTGTTATAGAATCTCCTTGGAATAAGATGGTTAATCCAGATTTTTCATTAACCGAATCGTTTTCAAATGTGGTTACAGGGAGTGCAAAACTTGCCATACTCCCGATGCCAAGATTCTTAATAAAAGCCCTGCGATTATTTGCCATGGTTTCTAATTTTCAAATGATAGCCTTGAATATTCTTTCTTTCAAATCGCGTATGGCAATTAAAATTTTGATGAAATTTCAATGAATAGAATTTACCAAAGAAGACAATTTAGTACCAATAAGTTCAATTGCATTTAATAACTTTCCATGAGAAAGTCCGGCATTATCCATTTGAAAGGTAACCCTAGAAATACCACCAAGTGCTTCACTATGTCGCAGTATTTTGGCTGCAACTTCTTCTGGGCTTCCCACTAAAAATGCTCCTAAAGGCCCAATTTGAGACATAAAATGTGATTTAGTTACTGGTGGCCAACCTCTTTCTTTACCGATTCTGGTAAACATTTCGGCATAGCCTGGATAATATTCTTCAATCGCAGTATCCAAATCTTTAGCAACATAACCTAAGGAATGTAAGCCCACTTTCAATTTTTCGGGTGCATGCCCCGCTTTTCTGCCAGCCTCTCGGTACAAGTCTACCAATGGTCTAAATCTGTGTGTATCGCCTCCAATAATGGCAACCATAAGTGGTAAACCTAAAACACCGGCTCGTACAAAAGATTGCGGTGTGCCACCAACTCCCAACCAAATAGGAATATCTTCTTGAATAGGCCTTGGATAAATGGCTTGATTTTGTAACGCAGGCCTAAATTTCCCTGACCAGGTAATCGTTTCAGATTCTTTGATTTTTAATAGCAAATCTAATTTTTCAACAAAAAGCTCATCGTAATGATGCAAATTTAAACCGAAAAGAGGAAAAGCATCCGTAAAAGACCCACGACCCACAACCATTTCTGCCCTTCCGTTTGAGATCAAGTCTAGTGTAGCGAAATTTTGAAAAACTCTAACAGGATCTGCAGCACTTAGTACCGTAACTGCACTACTAAGAATTATTTTTTCGGTTTTAGCAGCTGCGGCGGCTAAAATCATAGTGGGAGCTGAATCCAAGAATTCTTTTCTATGGTGTTCGCCAATTCCAAAAAAATCTAAACCAGAAGTATCAGCAAAAGTTATCCTTTCTAATAATTCTGAAATGGCTATTTGACTATTTTTATTTGTATCGGGCTTAGAACTATCTTTCGCGGCAAAACTATCTATTCCTATTTCCATTTAAACTTTGTTTTCTGATTATGCTACAAAAAATATGAATGCTTAGTTCTTTACAAATTCATAAAATAATGAAATGCATTAAATTGAGAGGTATATTTTTCGACATCAAGTCTAAACAAAGATGCTTTTTTTGTAGTCGAATTGTTATCTTTTTCCCCTGTGTCTATCAAAAGTTTGGTCGATAAAATCTTTCGGCTAAAGTTTCTTCTGTCCAATTGATAACCATAAATGGCCTCATAAAGTCTTTGTAATTGTGGAATGGTGAATTTATCAGGCAATAACTCAAACCCGATTGGATGCAAGGCTGCTTTATACCTAACTTCGGCAATCGCCTTCTCCACCATTTCGTTGTGATCAAAAATTAAATCTGGTTTATTTTCCAAAGAAAACCATGAACCGTTTTTAGATTTTGCGAGCTCTGAATCGTGATTATTGATATTGATTAAAGCATAAAAACAAACCGAAACCGTGCGTTCCACGGGATCACGGTTAACTTTTCCATAACTCTGAAGTTGCTCAAGGTAAACGTTGTCAAGTCCTGTAAGTTCGTTTAGAATTCGCTTAGCACCGTTTTCTAGGTCTTCGTCTCTTTTCAAAAAACCTCCCATCAACGACCACCTGCCAAGTTCGGGTTCAAAATTACGTTTGATAAGTAAAAGCTTAAGGTTTTCGCCGTCAAAACCAAATATGCAGCAGTCAATGGCTAGGTTTATCTTGTCGGCTTGAAGGTATTGATGGAGCATTTATACAGGTTTAAACAATTTTAGAGATTAACGAATATATAATTAAAAAATATCACTACTCAATTCTCAATCCTCACGCCCAGAATCTTAGTTGGAAACCAGAGCCTCATTTCTCCGATTCCTCTATTTGATCTGGCATAGTAAGGTATCAATTTTATGGTTTTAAGGATTGTATTAATCTCTTGATCTGTAAAATTGAATATCTTTGCATTTGTTGACAAAGTAATTACTCCATTTAGTAAAGTTGGCTCAAAATTACTTGAAAAATTATTGATCTTGTTAAAAATAATATTGGAGGTTTTTCCATCATTATCAGCAAATTCCGCACAATACATGAGTGGCCCACGTTGTACAGCTACGAGGTTACGGTTGGCTTCTATTTTTTCATGAGAAAGAATTTCTTGCGTGTTCATGGGCAAATTTAGTTCAACAACATCTCCGTTTTTCCAAAGCCTATTTATGGTGAAATATCCATTTTTGGTTTTTGAAACGGCCACAACAAGCCCATTAACTTTAAGTATTTCACCAATTTGAGATTTCTCTTTAACTGTATACAAATCCGTTGGGAAAATTTGTCCATCAATCCAACCTGGAACTCTCAAATTTAAAGTAAAGTTTATACCTTTTTTATTGTTTGTTCCCACTTCAATCTTCACATTTCCTTCCCAAGGCATATTGGAAGTTTGTTTGATAGTAACATTACTTTTGGGGTCGACAGTGTAGGTTGTCTCACTTCCGATATAAAGATTTACAAACACATCAGTTCCCTTTTGTGCATAAATATATCCCGGAATAGAAGGCATAAATCGACAAATATTTGATGGACAGCATGAGCATTTAAACCAAGGTGAGCGTTTGTTTTCTCCACTTAGTTTGCCGTTGATGGTCGTGTATTCCATAGGGTTGGCATAATAAAAGGTCTTTCCGTCAAGGCCAATTCCACCCAAAATACCATTATAGAGGGTTCTCTCTACCATATCCATATATTTCGATTCCCCAGTGAGCATAAACATTCGGTGGTTCCAATATACATTGCCTATCCCTGCACAAGTTTCGCAATAAGCCGATTCGTTTGGCAATTGATAATCTGGTCCAAAACCTTCCCAACCACCAGAGGAGCCGATTCCTCCCGTGATATAAGTTTTCTTTCCTGCAGCGTTTTCCCAAATTTTATTGATGGCATTTATATAAGCCTGGTTTTGCGTTAAAGCTGCCACATCGGCCATCCCTGAATACAAATAAGTCGCTCTGACGGCGTGACCAATCGCCTCAGTTTGTTCAATTGCAGGTTTGTGGTCTTGCCAATATTCACCCGTCTCCCATACAGTGGCCTCTTTGTCTCCAGCGGTTTTGGCATAAATTCTTTTTCCACGACATTCTATAAAAAACTGCGACAAATCCAGATAACGTTTATCGCCAGTGGCCAAATACATCTTAACCAAGCCTATCTCAATAACTTGATGACCAGGTGCCACCGATTTTCTCCCTGGCCCAAAAACGGTTAAAAGATGATTAGCGTTTTTTATGGCCAAATCCAACATGTTTCTTTTGCCAGTAGCCAAAAAATGTGCGGTTGCCGACTCATAAAAATGTCCCATGTTGTATAATTCATGGCTAAGCTCATGTTCTTTTTCATAGCGTTCGGTTCCCATCCATTCGTGTTGATCGCCCATAGTTCGGGTAGTGTACAAATATCCATCGGGTTCTTGTGCCGCACCAATAACTGATATGAGCGAGTCCACATAGTCATCGAGCTTTTTATCGTACTTAATTTGGAGTGAGTAAGATGCTCCTTCGATGATTTTGTACACATCAGAATCGTCGAATACATACACTCCGCAGAGTTTTCCAGACCGAGCTGCGGCTTGCTCGAAGTTTTTAATACGGCCTGTAATTTTGGATTGATGAAATGACCATGGAATGGTTTCGGTACGATTAATCTCGATTTTAGGTAACCAAAAATTATCATTAAGATGCACTTTGTTAAAAGTAATACCTTGATAAGGGTAATAACTTTGTGCAAATAAAAGACTAGAATAAAATAATAGACCAAGGGTAAGTACTTTTCTCATGGTTTGGGGTAAAATAGATGTCATAAACTTAGCAATATTTTAATAAAAACTGAATATTTGAGGTGCTTTTTCCAAATAAAAGTGGGAAAAGGGAAATCATCGAATTAGAAACCTACTACATAAAAACGATCAAAATTCTATTGTGAAAACAAATTTCATCAATAATAAAAACAATATCTTTGTGGCTCAAAAAACCTAAAAATGCCTAAAATCGCTATTGCTACCTACGACAAACTACCCGATTTAACCTTCAACGACCAATTACTTATTCCGATATTTAGAGAAAATGGTTACACTGTAAGTCCAGAAATATGGGATAATTCAGAAGTTGATTGGAGTAGCTACGATATTGTTTTAATTAGAAGTACTTGGGATTATTATTTAAAACCTGTGGAATTTAAAAATTGGATTTCTCAATTCATAAATTCAAAAACCAGGCTCATAAATTCTGCTGAGATGGTTTTAAAGAATTCACATAAATTCTATTTGAAAGAACTTGCAAACCAAGGTGTTAGCATTATCCCAACTATATTTTCTTCCGAAAAAATAGAATTAGAAAAGCTCAAAATCTGGGAAAAGATAGTGATAAAACCTGCTGTATCCGCAGGCTCACATGAAACAGAAATATTTGAAGTAAAAACGCTTACACAAGAAGTTCTTGATAATAAAACCAGAACTGGAGATTGGCTCGTTCAACCTTTTCTTGAGGAAATAAAAGATGCAGGCGAAATATCCATGTTGTTTTTCGGAGGCAATTTTTCGCATGCGATACAGAAAGTCCCGAAGTCTGGCGACTTCAGAGTTCAGAAACAATTTGGAGCCCAATATCTCAAATTTGAGCCATCAACCACGCTACTTTCAATAGCAAATAATATTGTGGAAATTGCCGGAAAAGAATCCATTTACGCCCGAATAG
>JAIPAJ010000111.1 GCA_021740125.1 Leadbetterella sp.
TCCAACGTTAAAGTTACGTATAATGAACAAACTACAGGTGTAATGCACGCTTGTGGACACGATAGCCATGTGGCTATTTTGATGGGTACAGCTTCAGTGCTGGCAGGCATGAAAGATCAAATCGCTGGAACTGTAAAATTTGTTTTTCAACCAGCGGAAGAAGGCGTGACCGATAAAAATATTGCTTTTGGTGCTGATGGAATGATAAAAGCAGGTGTTTTGGAGAATCCCAAAGTAGATGTAGCTTTTGGTTTGCACATCAATTCGCAAACCCCAGCTGGAATGATTGTGTATAAGCCAGGACCAACTCTTGCGGCTGTGGACGAACTTAATATCAAAATCAAAGGTAAGCAAACCCACGGAGCTTATCCTTGGGAAGGGGTTGATCCTATTGTAACGGCCTCACAGATTGTTATGGGACTCCAAACCATCGTTTCAAGAAGTGTAAAACTGACTGAAGCACCAGCTGTTGTGACGGTGGGAGCAGTGCATGGAGGAATTAGACATAATATTATTCCGGAAGAAGTGAAGATGATTGGAACAATCCGAACTTTAGGAAGAGAGCAGAGAATTTTAGTACATAAGAGAATAAAGGCAATAGCCAAAAGCATTGGTGAAGGTGCAGGATGTGAAGTAGATGTGGACATTGTAAACGGTTATCCCGTAACGATTAACGATGTAGAACTCACAAAATTGATGGTTCCTACACTTATGGAATCGGCTGGTGAGAATATGGTTAAAGAAGTTCCAGCTTCAATGGGAGCTGAAGATTTCAGCTATTTTCAAGAAAAAGTACCTGGATTTTTCTTCTTTTTAGGAGGAATGGATCCCAAAAAACCTTCTAGCGAAGCCGCTCCGCATCATACACCAGATTTTTATTTGGATGAATCTGGGTTTACTGTTGGAGTTAAAACATTCTGCAATTTGATATTTAATTACCCTGCTCTTAAAAATCCAGCTCCTTTAGCAACATCTACTGGCAAGAAAAAAACAAAATAAATGGCCGCTGAATTAGTAGAGGTATTTCCAGATAATCCTGATGATAGGGTTATTGACAAAATTGTAAACTGTTTAAAAAACGGTGGGGTAATCATTTATCCCACCGATACGGTTTACTCTATGGGTTGTGATTCAAGTAATGTAAAAGCCGTAGAAAAGCTTTGTAAGCTCAAAAACATAAAGCCAAGTCAAAATAAATTCTCTATTGTTTGTAGTGATTTGAGAGATATTTCCACGTATGCCAAAGTTTCGAATGAGGCATTTAGGCTGATGAAAAGATTACTTCCAGGGCCTTTTACATTCATTATGCCTTCTACAGGCGATTTGCCTAAAATACTACAAACTAACAGAAAAACTATTGGAATAAGAGTGCCAGACCATAAAGTTCCCAATCTAATTATTCAAAAATTGGGTCATCCCATCATCACAACTTCCGTTAAGGACGACATCGATGACATTGTAGAATATCCAAATGAAATAGAGTTACTTTTTGACCAAAACCAGCACAAAGTAGACATGATTATAGACGCAGGTTGGTGCGGTGTAATTCCTTCAACGGTGGTTGATGCCACAGAAAGTTCTAATATTCATGTACTTAGAGAAGGATTAGGTGATGTTGGAGAAATTTAAACATCCTTCATGCTCAAGGCGATTCTTTTCCTTTGAATATCTACTTCAATTACTTTTACAGTGACTTTTTGATGCACTTTTACCACTTCATTGGGGTCTTTTATAAATCTATTGGCCAAATTTGATAAATGGATCAAGCCATCTTGGTGAACGCCAATATCTACAAAACATCCGAAAGCTGTTATGTTGGTCACTATTCCTGGTAAAACCATATTGGTACTCAGGTCTTTAATATCATTTACATTACCAAATTCAAAACTTTCCAATTGTTCTCTTGGATCACGACCTGGTTTTTTTAGTTCATTCAGAATATCATTAAGTGTTGGCAATCCAACTTCTTTAGTCACATATAATTTAGGATCAATACTTTTTTGAAGATTCTGGTTTTCAATAAGTTGCTTCAAAGTAGTGCTTAGGTTTTTGGCCATTTGTTCTACTAAATGATAACTCTCTGGGTGCACAGCTGAATTATCTAAAGGATTCTCTGCTCCATGTATTCTGAGAAATCCTGCTGCTTGTTCAAATGCCTTTTCGCCTAATCTTGGAACAAGTTTAAGATCTTTTCTGCTTCTAAATTTACCATTTTTGGTTCTATAATCTATGATATTTTGAGCTATGGAAGGGCCAATACCGGACACATAACTCAACAAATGTTTGCTGGCCGTATTCAATTCCACGCCAACAAGGTTTACACAAGACTCTACTGTGACATCTAATGATTCCTTTAGGTATTTTTGGTCCACATCGTGCTGATATTGTCCTACTCCAATGGATTTTGGGTCAATTTTTACCAATTCAGCCAATGGATCCATCAATCTTCGTCCTATGGAAACAGCCCCTCGAACAGTCAAATCTTTATTTGGAAACTCTTCTCTAGCAATATCGGAAGCGGAATAAATTGAGGCCCCTTGCTCTGATACTACGACTGTCATGACAGATTTCCCTTTTTCGAATGAAGAAAGAGCATTTTTTACAAAACTTTCAGTTTCTCTACTTGCGGTGCCGTTTCCAATAGCTACCGCCTCTATTTTATGTTTTTCTACCAACGCCCTAATTATTGCTGCAGATTCCTGTTGTTTGGTTAATGGGAAAATGACCAAGTCTTCTATTAAATCACCCAATTCGTTCAAAACCACAGTTTTGCAACCTGTTCGAATACCTGGGTCGATAGACAAAACCCTCTTTTGGCCTAAAGGAGCGGAAAGTAACAGTTGTCTTAGGTTTCCAGTGAAAATTTGGATCGCCGCCAAATCGGCTTTCTCTTTGAGTTTATTATCAAATTCTTTCTCCAAGCTTGGAAGCAGTAATCTTTTGAGAGAATCTTGTAAAGCTAAGCCTACTTGCTCCTTTGGCTCGGTAAATCCTTGTAAATAAACCCTTTCCAATACATCTATGGCATATTCTAGTTCAATATCAATGCCCACTTTTAGAAAGCCCTCTTCTTCGCCTCTTTTTATAGCCAGATATCTATGTGACGGGATTGTTTTACCCGCTTCAGAATAGTCAAAATAGTCTTTGTATTTTACAGCTTCATTTTCTTTGCCTTTTTTGAGTTTTGAGGTCAAAACTCCACTCTTTTCGAAGACAGTTCTTATCTTATTTCGTGCATTTATATCCTCATTTATCCATTCTGCAATAATATCTCTTGCTCCGGATAAAGCCTCAGCAGTATTTTTTACTTTTTCAGAAACATATTTTTTTGCGATATTTTCTATATCTCGATCTTTTTGACCAAAAATAATCTTTGCTAAAGGCTCAAGACCATTTTCTATGGCTATGGTTGCTCTGGTTTTCTTTTTTTGCTTATAGGGCAAATAAATATCTTCCAATTCATTCACAAAAAGTGTATTTTTTAATGAATTTTCAAGTTCAGGTGTTAACTTTCCTTGTTCTTGAATGGATTTTATTATCGCTTCCCTTCTTTTGTCTGCTTCTAAAAATTTCTCATGAAGCTTCTTAATATCCAATATTTCTACTTCGTCCAGGCTCTCAGTTACTTCTTTTCTATATCTTGCTATAAATGGTACCGTGGCACCATCTACCAACAATTCAACTGTTTTTGTGATTTGAGATGATCTAAGTTTGAGCGTTTCGCTGGTATATTGAATTTGTTTTGCGGTCATTCCAACTATTTGTTTTTATTTTTGGTCTTCAATACAAAAATCAGAAGATTTTCTCGAAAACAAGTTTACAAATTGGGTTTATTTTTCAAGAAATTCGCAATCACCTGATTGATATTAAATTATAAACTGGACATGTTATGAAAAACACTTTCACCTTCTTTTTATTGATATTATTGGTATCATCTTGTGATTTTATAAGCCCAGAGTCGAAATCTAAGGCTGATTTGTCAAACATTACTATCAAGTCGGGTCAAAGTTTTGGATTTTGTGTAGGTAAATGTCATACCGAAATGACCATTAAAGGCCAAAATGTGGAGTTCTTTGTGAAAGAGCGTATTTTTGAAACAGGCGTATTAGAAAACAAGGAATACACTTATAATGAGGTTCTTACAAAAGAAAAATTAAATAAAATCAGTAATTTGATTGAAGTTGAGAAGTTTTTTAAGCTTGATGAGGTTTTTGGTTGCCCAGACTGTGCAGATGGAGGATCGGAGTGGATAGAAATTACAACCTCAGATGATAAAACTAAGAAAGTGACTTTTGAATTCGGAAGAAATGTTCCTGAAATAGAAAAATTGATTAAATTGCTTCGTGAAGAGCGAGAAGCTCTGAATTCTAAGTACGCGAAACAATAATTGATGCTCGAATTTGATTTTCTTGTGATTGGAGGAGGTGCTGCAGGTTATTTTGCAGCTATTAATGCCGTCCATGATTTTCCAAATATTAAAATTGCCATTTTAGAGAAAAATCGTGAGGTTTTACAAAAAGTAAAAGTCTCTGGAGGTGGAAGATGTAATGTAACGAATGCCATTACAGAGCCAACAGAGTTGATAAAAAACTACCCTAGAGGTCACGAGTTTTTGTTGGAACCATTTGAACGATTTGGTTCTAAAGATGTTTTTAGCTGGTTTGAAAAACGTGGAATTAGGCTCAAAATAGAAAAAGATGGCAGGGCATTTCCTGAAAGTAATTCTTCACAAACTATCATAGATTGCTTTTTGTATGAATCTAAGAGTATCAAGCTATTTACTTCAGAAAGAGTGGAAAATATTGTTAAAAAAGGAAGTTTTTGGGAGATTTCGACCAATTCTGAGAAAATTTTTAGAACAAAAAAAATACTGATATCAACTGGAAGTGACAAAAGAATTTGGGAGATTTTAAATAATATGAATATTAAAATATCTCCTCAGGCTCCATCACTTTTTACTTTCAATATTAAAGACGAAAAGCTCAATGAACTTCAAGGGGTAAGTTTTCAAAACGCTACCGTCAAAATACTGAATACTGAATTTGAGCAATCTGGTCCTTTGCTGATAACCCATTGGGGTTTATCTGGCCCTGCGATTTTAAAATTATCAGCTTGGGCTGCTTTAGAATTGAAAGCCAAAGACTACATTTTCAAGATTACTGTAAATTGGCTTCCTGAATTACAAAAAGATAAAGTTTTGAATGAATTCCGATTGAATCTCGAATCAAATTCAAAGAAAAATGTACTGGCCAATCCCATGTTTGGTCTTACTATACGATTTTGGAAATATATATGCGAAAAATCGGGTATAACGGAACATCAAAAATGGGCGGAGACCGGTAAAAAGCACTTTCAAGCTTTAGCTGAAAACCTGCTTTCAGCAAAATATGAAGCCAATGGGAAAAGTACTTTTAAAGAAGAATTTGTGACAGCTGGAGGTGTAGAACTGTATGAAATTGAGTCAGAAACTTTTGCCTCTAAAAACCATGAAAATTTATTTTTTGCGGGCGAAATATTAAATATTGATGCAGTTACAGGTGGTTTTAACTTTCAAGCCGCTTGGACTGGCGGCTGGCATGTGGCAAAAAGTTTAGGATTTTGAGCCTAAACTTCCAATAATCATTGCAAATAAACTAATTCCAAATCCAAAAACCGCAGGAGGTAAACCTGAATCTAGATTCATTGCAAATAACCAAGAAGTTGTACCCAAAATCATAGATAAAATTGCTCCTATTTTATTGGCTTTTTTCCAATAAAGACCTGCTGTTAGTGGCACAAAAAGTGCCACCAAACTCAAGGCAGATGCTTCACCAACTAATTCGTAAATGTTAGTCTTTATAAATGTCATCAAAACCGCGATGATAGTAATGGCAATGGTGGAATATCGCATGATTTTCAATAAATCTTGATCTTTTAGTGAATTGCCAAAATAAGGTTTTATTATGTTTTCGGCCACCACGGTAGCTGGTGCTAAAATAGCGGCACTACAAGTACTTAAAATGGCTGAAATCAATGCACCAAAGAAAAGTATTTGAACAAAAAGATTGGAATGAGCCAATACCAATTCAGGAATAAACATTTGATTGTCAGCTTTCAATAGCTCAGGGTGTGATATTGAACCAAATAATACCACTGATAAGGGAAGAAAAGCCACGGTTAAGTACATAATGGCCGATATTACTGAACCTCGTACGGCGGTATTTTCAGATTTAGCAGATAATACCCTCTGAAAAACATCCTGTTGAGGGATAGAACCCCAACCGATGGTTATCCAAGCCGAAAAATACAATAGCCACGCATTTAAATTATTTTCTTTTGGAATCATCCTAAAAAAATCTTTTGGCATTTTTGATTTTAAATTGTTCAGTCCGCCAGATTGATCATAAAAATAGTAACTTAGATATGCCAAACCTACAACAATCATAACGGTTTGGATGGTGTCCGTTATAGATATTGACCACATACCACCAACAAATGTGTAAAAAAGTACAATAGATGCACATATTAGAACGCCATAAATAAAAGGAAGACCTGAAACAGATTGTAAAATAATAGCCAAAGCAATCAATTGAGCTGCAATCCAACTGAAATAGGAGGGAATCATAAAAAAAGCAGAAATAACTTCCACTTTTTTGCCAAATCGCAATCGGAAGTAATCACTGAAGGTATAAAGTTTGAGTTTGTAGAGCGGCCTTGCGAAAAACAATCCAATGAGTAATAAACACAAAGATGCACCAAAAGGATCTTCAATTATCCCCAATAAACCATTTTCGAGGAATTCTGAGGATGCACCCATAACGGTTTCTGAACCAAACCATGTGGCAAACAAGCCTGAAGCTACAACGTAAGTGGGCATCTTTCTACCTGCCAACACATAATCTTGCGAGCTTTTAACAAACCGAGCGGAAAACCATCCAATCAATATGGTAATAAAAAGGTATATTCCTATAAAAATTAATAACATAAAACGAAATTGCGAAGTTATTTAGAAAAAAAATGTAAATTTGAGATCAAAAGTAAAACATTATAAATATTCTCTTTAAAAGTGACCCACTTAATTGAACGATTTACTGAGCATTTAAAAAAAGGAAAGTATAATTCTGCCACGATAGCTGCCTATAGAAACGCTATTTTTGTTTTTTATAACCATTTCAGAGATTATCCACAAAGTAAAATAACTGATGAACTAATTTCTAATTATTTATTAGGCTTATCAAATAATAAGAACTCTAAACATGACGCAATTCAATCTGGAAAAGCTATTAAATTGTTTTATGAGGTTATTTTTAGCAAAAAACTAAATCTAAAATCTACTGGAAAAATCAAAGAGGATCAGGTTATTGATGTTTTATCCCATGAAGAACTGTTCCAGTTGTTTAATGCCATTAAGAATATTAAACACAAACTTCTTTTGATGTTTGTTTATAATAATGGGCTAAAAGTCAATGAAATAATAAATCTGGAAGTAGAGGATGTAAATACTGAAAATAACTCAATCACAATAAAAAGCGATAATCCAAAAAGAACAAGGGTGTTGAGACTTTCGCCAAATCTAAATTGGCACATAGAAAAATACATAATGAAGCATAATCCAAAAAAAGTATTTTTCCCTGGATCTGGTGGTGAAGGATACTATTCAGCTCGTAATATTCAGTTGTTTTTTCAAAAAGCCTTGGCAGATGCTGGATTAAATAAGCATGCCACGCTAAATACGCTTCGACATAGTTTTGCTGTACATTCATTAGAGATGGGCATGGATGTACACATTCTACAACGAATTTTAGGACACAGCAATATTCAAACCACCACAGTTTACAATCAGTTTGTAAAAGTTAAGGTAGAATCTATAAGAAGTCCTTTAGAAAATATTGAGATTTTGGGTTAATTTTTTTCTTTCCTCAAGCTTTCGATATCAATTTTTTGATGTTTGAGAGCGTTGGTTTCTAAGTAAATGTATTCTTTTCGCTTTTTAGAAATGTCCACTGCTGCATATATGGCATGTAACATTGAGCTTGCGTCTGCCTGATTTTTTCCCGCAATGTCAAAACCTGTTCCGTGATCTGGTGAAGTACGAATACCCATCATACCAGCTGTAAAATTTACTCCAGTTTCAAATGCAAGCATTTTAAAAGGAGTTAAGCCTTGATCGTGGTACATGGCCAATATTCCGTCAAATTTTTTGAAATTTCCTGTTGCAAAAAAACCATCTGTAGGAAATGGCCCCATTACTAAATGGCCATGTTTTTTGAATTCTTCAATAACTGGATTTATGATATTTATCTCTTCATCTCCCAATAAACCATTTTCTCCAGCGTGGGGATTAAGTCCTAAAACAGCTATTTTGGGCTTAGTAATGCCAAAATCTATTTTAAGAGATTCAATCATTATTTTCAACTTTGAAGTGATTAGTTCTTTTGTTAACTTCTTCTTTACCAGATCAATAGGGATGTGTCCAGTTACAACTCCAATCCTTATGTCCTCCGAAATCATAAACATAAGAACGTCTTTTTTTTCAAATTCTTTTGCTAGATATTCTGTATGTCCAGGAAAGGTAAAAGAATCACTTTGAATATTTTCTTTAGAAATGGGAGCAGTAACCAAAGCATCAATTTCACCTTTTTTTAGGTCTTCTGTTGCTCTTTTTAAACATTCAAAAGCCAATTGTCCTGCTTTCGGATCTTTTTTGCCAAAATCTATTTCAAAAAACTCACCTTTGCCACAATTTATTAAGTTAGAATTTTTGGCATTCGCTTGCTTAGGGTCGTTTATTGTCACAAACTGCCAATGGTGTAAATCTACAAATTGCTTGTATTTGCTCAAATGCTTTCCTGAGCCATAAATAATTGGATTGCAGATTTTATTTATTCTTTTTGTATCTAATGCCTTCAAAAGTACTTCGGGGCCAATTCCGTTTATATCGCCTAGTGTGATTCCTATCTTTGGTAAATATTCGTTTTCCATTTCTAAAATTTCAACATGTTTGTTGCAAAATTAGTAAATTTTTAACGCTGATTTTTGATTATTTCCTTTGAAAGTGATTAATAGTTCTGAAGGAAATAGAAAACGGTAATTTTAAACAGATATTTCTGATTATTATTTTTAGAGAATTAACTTCGTGGCAATATAGGTTAGATGCTTTTGTGCATAATTGATCATTCAAAGAAGTTCTATTTTGTTCCTTGAAAGTTTAAGTTTTCCTATTTTTTCGAGCTGCTTGAGCAACCTAGATACCACTTCGCGAGATGTGGCAAGTTCTGTTGCGAGTTCTTCGTGTGTACAATAAAGTATTTTCGTACTGCCCGAAACTTTAATTTTTTTCTTTATCAGAGATAGAAGCCTTTGGTCTAATTTATTAAAAGCAATACAGTCAATGGTTTCTAAAAGGCTATCGAAGCGTTTTTGATAAGTTTGAAATACAAATATCTTCCAAGTATTGAATTTGCACATCCATTCTTCCACTTTCTCAAAAGGGAAAGATAACAATTTCGTATTTTCATCTGCATAGGCAGAAATATCGCTGATTTTTGAAGATAAACAGCAAGTAAGTGACATAGCACAACTATCAAGACCAGATAAGTGATAAAGCAGCATTTCTTTGCCGTCTTTATCCTCTCTTAGAATTTTGATTGTACCTTCTAAGATTATAGGAACGGATTTGATGTATCCACCTGCTTTCATTAGATAACTTCCAGCTTCTATTTCCTGATATCTTCCGAATTTTTGCATCTCAACCAAAAGTTCGTGCTCAAATAAACCCTTGAAGTGTTTTTCGAAAAAATCAATTTCTTTCTGCATAATGTGTCTTTGATTTACAAAAATAACGAAGTTTCAAAAAAAAAGCCTTCCGAAGAAGGCTTTAATCATTATGCATTTTGTTGATTCATAACTTCGGTTTGTTTCCGAATAGACTCCATGTGTATCAGTTTGAATAACTCCTCCACAACTTCTGGGTAAAGATTCAGGCTTTTTGCCCAGTCTGCACGTGATTCGTGAACTTGCTTCCATCTATTTAATTGAAGTACAGCAACGTTGTTATCTCTTTTATATTCGCCCAATTGCTCAACAACAGACATTCTGCTTGCCAACACTTCTAATAACTCTCTATCAAGATTGTCTAATCTTTCTCTCAATCTATCCAATTCACTTTGGAAATCACTTCCATAAGTAGCTTTTCTGAATTCGATTGACTTTAACATTTCTGCTAAAGCATCTGGTGTCAACTGCTGCGAAGCATCTGACCAAGCTTCGTCAGGGTTTCTGTGCGATTCAATTATTAAACCGTCATAGTTTAAGTCCATGGCTCTTTGGGTAAGTTCAGCCAAATATTCTCTTTTTCCTGCCATATGGCTAGGATCACCTATCATTGGAATTTGTGGGAAGAATGTCTTAAATTCAACGGCTATTTGCCACATGGGTGAGTTTCTATATTTTGTTTCTTGAGCATTTGAGAAACCTCTGTGTATGGCTCCCATTTTATTGATACCCGCACCTGCAATTCTTTCAAATGCACCTAACCACAAAGCTAAGTCTGGGTTTACAGGGTTTTTGATTAATACTGGAATGTCCACGCCTTTAAGCGAATCTGCAAGATCTTGAACATTAAAAGGGTTTACTGTAGTTCTTGCACCAATCCAAAGAACATCAACGCCATATTTCAGTGCTAACTCAACGTGTTGAGGGGTGGCCACTTCAACTGCTGTTTTCAATCCAGTTTCAGCTTTAGCTTTTTGTAACCAAGGAAGTGCCTCTTCGCCTTTGCCTTCAAAACTACCCGGTCTTGTTCTTGGCTTCCAAACACCAGCACGCAAAATATGAGCAAAACCGTTGTTGGCTATGCCACGAGCTGTTTCCAATACTTGTTCCTCTGTCTCTGCACTACATGGCCCGGCTATAATAAGAGGCTTTCCACCGGTGTTTACCCAACTATCTAAAGGTAAAACATCTAAATTTGCTTTCATCTGTATTAAATTAAAAAAACCGACACTAAGGTCAATTGTATATCCCTAAACATTATTATTTAAATCCTAATAGGTATCTTTGCAGCCTTATCGACAAACATTCATATAAATGAAACGCCTAGAAATTGATTTTTCAGACACAAAAATTGCCTTTGAAAACCAAAGTATCGAAAAACTCAAAAAGAACTATGCTATTTTTGCTCTAATGAACCAAAATTGGCTCGTAAAGATAGGTACTTTTTTTATTAAAAACAGTTTAAAATTTGGTTTGCCCATAAAAAAATTAATAAAAGTAACCATTTTTGAACTATTTTGTGGCGGAGAAACCATAGAAGATTGTAAAAATACTATTCAAACACTTAATAAATTTTCAGTAGGTACTATTTTGGATTATTCCGTTGAAGGAGAAGATGATGAGGATAGTTTTGATACCACTGAAAAGGAAATATTGGATGCTATTTCCTATGCAAGTTTACACAAAAGTGAAATTCCGTTTTCGGTTTTTAAGGTTACAGGGATAGGTTCAAGGGATTTATTGACTAAAGTTCAACTAGACAGTGAGCCACTTTCGAATTTGGAAAAGCAAAATTGGAATAATTTTAAAAGACGATTTGAAACTATTTGTAAAAAAGCAGCTCAATCTGAAATAAGATTATTCATTGATGCAGAAGAAACATGGATTCAGTCAGTAATTGATGGTTTAGTCCTAAAGATGATGGAGAAGTATAATCTTAACGGCCAAACTTTTATTTTCAATACCTATCAGTTGTACAGAAATGAAGGTTTGGGAATATTAAAGGAGCATATCTCTCAAGCGAGAGACAAAGGGTTTAAAGTTGGTGCTAAATTGGTTAGAGGTGCTTATATGGAAAAAGAGAGAAGAAGAGCTGAG
>JAIPAJ010000112.1 GCA_021740125.1 Leadbetterella sp.
CATCCAAAAGTTCGTGCCCAGCTTCCACTCGGATGGCCAATAAACCGTTTTCTCGTAAAATTCTGTTGATATGAATTGGTTGTGAAACGTTGTTAATACCATATTCTGAAAGCAAAATGATGTTGGCCTTTTTTTTCTCATAATAAGTTACCAATTCTTCAACCAGAGTATCTATTTCATTTAATTCAATGGCTATTTTAGAGAAATCAGTCCCGAATTTCTGCAAGCAGTAATCCAAATGCGGCAAATAAATAAGTGTGAGCGTGGGGTCATTTTCTCTATCTACCTCCATAGAAGCATTTGCTATCCACTTGGAGCACTCAACATTGGCTCCCGGTCCCCAAAATTTAAACAAAGGAAATGTTCCGAACTTCTTTTGGAGTTTATCTCTCAAGTCGGCTGGGTAAGAATAACAATCAGGCATTTTTACACCATCAGAGTGGTATTGCGGACGCGGTGTTACTGAAAAATCGGCCGAGGAGTACATATTGTACCACCAGAACATTTTCGAACTAGTGAAATCGGGATTTTTGCGTTTGGCAGCATCCCAAATTTTTTCGCCATTCACCAATTTATTGGATTGTTTCCAGAATTTTATTTCAGAGGCTTCGTGGTCATACCATCCATTACCTACTATCCCATGTTCAGTAGCCGTTTTTCCAGTCACATAGCAACTTTGTGAGGTAGTTGTAACTGCTGGAAATGCGGGTTTTATATGGGTAAGGCTATTTTTGGAAATATATTTTTGCAAAAAAGGCGTATTCTCACCAATTACACTCGTACTCAATCCCACTATATCAATAACAACTGTTTTCTGCATAATATTCTAAATTTTACCCGATCGCCTTAATTACTATCTATCTTAAAATCATTCAAAAATTGATTCATTCAAGCATTTAAAAGTCCCTTTACCCAATTGATTTCTCTTATAATCGATTCATTAAGAGGGGCTTGGAACTCAGTTGGCAGAACTCCCCAGGTGTAAGTTTCGATTTCTAGATGATGGGTAAATGGCATGTTTTTATGCACTTTGATGGTTTCTACAATGTCTGATTGTGTTGAACCAAGCAAACCATAATTCTCCAAGAATAAAGGTACATGAAAATGCACTCTCCATTCACTTGTATTCTCATGAAAACCATTGATGGCCTCTGTTAAATCGGGAAATTTTTGGAAGCTTCCATCTTTTTGTAAGGCCACCACCTGGTGTAAGTAAGTGGGTTCGTTGTACTGTGCAATTGTTTTTAGTTTTTCCTCAGTATTTTCAGAAAATTCAACTTTTACAGCAGAGCTTATTTGGATTTTTCCTACTTTAAGTCCTTCATTATCAAGTTTATTGATAACATCTTTCGGATTTTCAAAGCCCACCGCAAAGTGACAAACATCATAACAAAGCGTAATGTGTTTTTTGATTAAAGAAACAGCATCCTCGGCTGAATATCCATTATTGGCTAGATGTTTAATTCCCATTGGAAGCAAGTATCCCTTGTACCAATTTATGAATTCTTCTGAATTTTCTAAAATACCATCGGGTTCTGGTTCAATGTCAAGATGAAGGGTTTTCCCCGTTTTTTCGAATAAACCGATCAATATATCCAGTACCAAAAGGATGTTTTGCGTAGCAGCTTTGGTAGCCTTTTCTAAACTTTCGGGCGTATTCCACCAAAAACGATAGGAGAGAGGTGATGTCGAAATTCCACCTTCTTCATGGTTTTCGGGTAATAATTTGGCTAAAAGCTGAAACATTCTGATGGTATAATCTGTCCGATCTTTGGTGGTCCAGTCGGGTGCGTGTACTTGGTCTTTTACCACCACGTTGTGAAAATTTCCGTACGGAAATCCGTTCATTGTAAAAACATAAACTTCGTTTGCTTCTAGCCAATTTTTGAAATCCTCAAAATTCTCATTTTCGGATAAATCTATGCTCGCTTGGTTGGCCAGTCTAAGTCCGAGGCCCATGGGTTCTATCGGACAAACCGAAGCTTTAATTTCTGGAATGCTGGTTTTAAGTACAGAAAAATGCTCTTTCCAGTCTTCTCCTGGGTGAATATTGCTGCAATAGCTAAGTTGACCAAATGCTGTTTTCATATTTTGCTAAATCTTTTGTCTAGAAAATCACATTTGACCCCTCTGGGGTCAGTTATTTCTTTCTTATTCATTAATTCTCCGAACTTCGTTCGTGGCTATTTACTTTTGACCACTTCGTTGTCATTCTTTAATCCGTGGTATTTAATTTTTCAAGTTCATCTACCGCTTGTTTCATCGCCTCAAAATCGACTTCGTGAATTTCCTTCCCTCTGCCCAATTTCTCCAAAATCGTAATAGTCAATTCGCCTCCCAAATGCTCTCTGAATTCATTTAAACCTTCCCAAAGATTCAATTTGTCATTTTCTCCGAGTGCAGTGTGAAATAATATAAAGCCCAGTTTTTTGAGCAAAATAAGGATTCTATCTACCTCTTGCTGAGTAATTAGACCTAGTATTTTGGAATAAACAGAATCTAAAGCAATTCCAATGGCAACTGCCTCACCATGTCGGATTTCGAAATTGGTCAAATATTCCAATTTGTGAGCGGCCCAATGTCCAAAATCAAGCGGTCTGGCAGAGCCCAGTTCAAACGGGTCACCACTAGAAATGTGATTGGTATGCAGAGCCGCTGAGCGGAAAATCTGCTCGCTCATTACGTCCATATTTCGGTTTGCCATGGCTTCTGCATTGCCTTCCAACCATTCAAAAAAAGGTAAATCTTTAATTAAAGCTACTTTCACTGCTTCAGAGATTCCCGAACGCCAATCTCTATCTGAGAGGCTTTTTAAGAAATTTGCATCATTGAAAACGGCCACAGGTGGAGCAAAAGTGCCTAAGAAATTCTTTTTTCCTAGAAAATTAATTCCATTTTTTACTCCAACTCCAGAATCATTTTGAGAAAGTACTGTTGTAGGAATTCTGATATGTTTTACCCCGCGATGGGCAATACAAGAAGCATAGCCCACCATGTCCAAAAACGCCCCTCCACCAATAGCTGCCACAAACGAATGCCTATCAATACCATGCTCATTGATGGCCAAAAGTGCTTTTTCGAGATATTGTGGGTCGTTTTTTACGAACTCACCGCCCGGCAGAACTATTATTTCTTCAACCAATGAAATATTCTGGATGTTCTGAAAATAATTAGCGATATTTTCTTCTAAATATTTATGATTTTCAGATACACCTGTGTCTATTAAAAACAATATTTTTTTATGGAAACTACTGTCCCCATAGTTTTCAAGAAAGTTTTTAAATTCTTGATTATCAATAGAAAAAAGGTGTTCCGTGAAAACAATATTAAAACTGAACGGAACCTCAAAGGCCTGTTTTATAAACTTCATTTAGGATTGAATAAAATTAAAATACCCCTCATATCTGCAACTTATGTAACAGCAAAAACTTTTGCTAGTTTTATCGATATCGGAAGTAAAATTAGTACAAAAAGAGCAATAACAAAATTGCCTGAAACAGACACCCATGCTGCATCCATCACGATTAGGGCCAATACGCCAGATTTTACAGCCTTGCCTATATTTGGACCGATTGGGTTTGATATAGCTTTAATTAAAGGCTTGAAAATCAAATAACTATGAAGGGCGACAAAGGCTAAAGTAAGCAATAAATTATCAAGCTTATAAGCAATAGTCAATTGTGAAATACTTACAATAAAATATAAAAATGCCGCAAAATATAAAGTGTTTTTATTTCCTCCATGTACTTCGCCTCTACTAATCATTGTAATTGCCGCAATATAGCAGACTGGTAAAATTCCAAGCCACCACCATTCTGAAACGGTACTGAAAACGATAGACATGCCCAAAATGAGATTTCCTCCTCGACAAAGCCCCATGTTAATCGGTCCCAGAAATGAATGATGTTTGCCATATTTATCATAGATGAGTGCTGAAAAGGCTATAAATAAGGCTATTATCCCACTCAATGAATTATTCAAAAATGCTGCAAAAATTCCTACAATTAGAAGCATGCTTCCGAAAATCCAGGCGTTTTTTAAACTTATCTTTCCGCTAGGAATAGTTCTTTCAGGACGTTCGATTTTGTCTAATTCTAAATCAAAAATATCATTGAAAACTATTCCTCCTCCGTATAATCCAATAGTTGAAATACATAGAAGTATTGTTCCAATTGGACTTAGCTTTGCAATTGGAGCGGCAAAACTCGCAATGGCAACTCCTGCCAATATATCAGCGATGGCTGTAACTATGTTGGCAGGTCGACTGAGTTGAAGATATGCTTTTATGTTCAAAATATACTTAGCTTATGAAAATAGAATCTTTGTCAACCCTAGGAATCTGTCCTCCTCTTAAAACGGTATTTCCATTAAATTTTAAACTTTGGTCAATTTCCTGAGGTGTTTCGAAGTCAGAAACGTGTATTTGTCCACTTTGGGCGAAGGCATCAATAGCATTTTGGTAGCAAACCAACTTTATGGCTTCGTCTGAAATCCCCCTGATTTTCATCAATGCGGCTGTTTTTGGTACAGCTAATGGATCACTGATTCCCCAGTCTGCCGCCGAATTTATCATGATACGTTCAGGACCATATTTTTTTACCAATTCTACCATGCGTTCATTGCCCATTTTTGTAAAAGGATAAATGGTAAATGCGGCCCAGAAACCTTTGTCCAAAACACTTTCTACTGTTTCTTCATTGTTGTGGTCTATGATGACCATTCTAGGATCAATACCATGTTCTAAAGCAATGGACATGCTCAATTCTGTTCCTTTCTTTTTGTCTCGGTGAGGTGTATGTACTTGCACTGGCAATCCAGCCTCTTTTGACATTTCTAATTGCTGACGATAATATTTTTCTTCGGCCGCAGTTTGGTCATCAAAGCCAATTTCTCCAACGCCCACTACGCCTTCTTTGTAAAGAAACAAGGGTAGTATTTCCATAACTTCCTCTGCTAGAGCTTCGTTATTTGCTTCTCTAGAATTCAAACCTATGGTGCAATAGTGCTTTATGCCAAATTGGGATGAACGAAAACGCTCCCAACCTACTAAACTGCTGTAATAATCTTTAAAAGATGCTAAACCTGTTCGGGGTTGCCCAAGCCAAAAGGCGGGCTCTATGATGGCCACCACACCAGCATCTACGAGGGCAGTGTAGTCGTCGGTCGTTCTTGAGGACATGTGAATATGTGGGTCAAAGAATTTCATGCCTTTAACATAGTCCATGTAGTTGGCCTGAATGGTTTTAGACATTTCATGCTCTTCGGCGGTACCTTCAAAGTGTGAAGGGTTTTGTTTTATTTCTGATTCTTTTTGGCACATTTCTATAAGGAATTTTCTTAAATTAACATTCTAAAGAGCTCCAGGTAAGATCCTTAGTTTTATCTTTTAAATCAAGATGTATTTCTAGCTTACTTTTAGCAATTTCAAATTCAGTGTATTTACAAACCAATGCTGCAGCAATTTGATCCTTCTGATTTTCTGAATCAAACAACCTTTTTATGTCTTCAAAAATTGTTTCCTCTAAATATTTAACTACTAATCTCCACGCTTGAGGAGGGATTGACCTTCCCGCCGCCCAACGCTCATGTGCTAGGTTTGAAATTGAAGTAGCCAATTCTTTATTGGCTCTTTCATCTAATCCCAAAATTCTATCAATAGGTTTATCATTGAAAATACATTTTAAAACTAACTGATTCCAAGCCAATTCAGAGAAATATTTTTGCGGATAAGGATTTTCGAATGCGATGGCATCAAACACCACTCCTATGTTGGTTCTTACTGCGTCTGTAGCTCGTAAAAGCCATGTTTCAGGGTTTTCAAGAAATGCCAAGGATGATATCAAAGCAACTGCCTCGTTATTTTCGGCCGTTTCAAAAAGCGTATTGAGTGTTTTGGTGTAAACTTCTTTGTCAGAATCACTTAAACTTACTAAAAAATAAGCCCTCACCAATTTATCCAATGTCCAAGATTTGAAGTCAACTCCATTCAATTTCTCTGAAGTATTAATAGGAGTTTTACAGATAAATCGCGGTGTTGCTACAAATGCTGTTTGTAAAGATTGTAAACTACCAGTGGCTTTTGTTTCAATCCAATTGAGCTCTTTTTGAGAGGCATTGGCCTTTATAATCTCAAAAAGATTATCCTTTGCGTTCATTTTTTTGTTGTACTGTTATCGTTCTTTTTCCTATGAGTTTGTTATTCAAATATACTTATAAATTGATTTTATTATCCTTAACAATAGACAAAATTCGGGTCTTTGTAGAAGTATTTTTCAGATAATATTTTAAATTATTTTTTTTGAAAAAATAATATCAAAAATGGCAGAATAGTATGAGATTCTGGGTTTAAAATCTCTAGAATTTCAATTGTCGAAATTTAATAAATGAGCCGATATTATTTCCAAAATCCTTTGAAGTTAAAGTTCTTTTTAGTCGCTTGGACGTCTATATGGTCTGAGTCTCCCAAAAGAAATCCCCAGGCCTTGAGCGATTCTGAAGAATCAAATATAACTTTTACTATAGCGGTTAGAGGCAAAGCTAAAACCAAGCCGCTAATGCCCCAAAGGTTGCCAAATAATAGCAATGACATGATGGCAGCCAAGGAGTTGATGCTGACTTTATTGCCTACAATAATTGGCGTGATGAAGTTGCCTTCTAAAAACTGAATAACAAAAAAAGAAGCCGCGACCCCCGCCGGATACCAATAAGAATCTTTGGTTATTAGAGCCACAATAATAGGCAATGCAGAACCTATTGCAATACCGATATATGGAATTAGAACCAAAAAAGACGCAAAAAAACCAAAAAATAAGGCATGCTCTATTTCTAGAAAGTAAAGTGCTATGGTATTTAAAATACCCACTATTAAAATCACCAAAAGTAATCCAACAATATAGTTTCTTACTACGCCATTTATTTTATTGATTGTGTTAGAGATGGTATGTTTGCTACTTGTTCGCATTAATTTGTATACGAACGTCTTTAGAAAGTCTCGATAGAGTAAAAATAGGAAAATATAAAGTGGTAATAAAGAGATGTTTAGAAGAAAACCTGAAGTTGTACTCAATGTCTGGCCAATAAATTGTGTACTATTTTTCAGTACTTCAGTCATGTATTTTTGGCTTTCTACCAGCAACTGGTTTTGGTTGATATGTAGATTACGTTTCAGAAGTTTTTCAACAGAAGTAATCCAAACCGTGCCTTTTTTCTCAACTAAAGGGATTAAACTCTCCAATTGAATGATTTGTGTATATGAAAAATACACAATGGAACCCAATATACTTAAAGCAATAATTATTGCTACCAAAATAGCAAGAGGCCTTGGAAAATGATATTTTTCTAGAAATTGACAAATAGGGTAAAGCAAGAACGAGAGAAGTCCCGCAAAAATAAAAGGTATGAATATATCTTTTAATATATACAAGGCATAAACCACAATTACCAAAATAACCAATGCGAAAGCAGCATTTTGAACAGGGAATAGGCCTTGTCTTTTTATCATGATTCCGTTTCTTTTAGTTTATTGTTGTAAATTCTTTGCGATACCAATATGCTAATTTCAAATAAGATATACAATGGAATAGCCACTAAAACTTGGCTGATCATATCTGGAGAAGGTGTTATGATAGCCGCCACAATAAGTATTACAACGAATGCATGCTTTCTATATTCTTTTAAAAATGCTGGAGTAACTATTCCAATACGCGTCAAAACCAAAATTGCCATAGGTAGCTGAAAGGTAACACCGCAAGCCAAAGTAAGCGTTGCCAATACCGAAATATAAGACTGAATATCGAATTGATTCTCAATACTTGGGTCGATTTGGAAGTTTACCAAAAAGTTTATGGCAAAAGGAGCAACCACATAGTAGCCGAACAATATTCCTAAGAAAAAGAGGGCAGTTACAAAGAAAACGGATCCTGTTGCGGCTTTTTTCTCGGTGATTTTTAGACCGGGCTTGATAAATCTCCAAATTTCCCAAAAAACATAGGGAAAGGCTACCAAAAGCCCAACTATCGCCGAAGCAGTAAGTTGCATCATAAACTGACCTGAAACCTCACGACTCATCAAAGAGAAATTGAGTTTATCTACACAAAGGCTCGGGATACCCACCTTATTGCCCAATTCGCATAGCTTTCTGTAAGTCCAAAAGTCAGGCCTTGAAGGAGCTAAAATGATGAGATTAAAAATCTTACCCATCAATACCCAAGCTGCTATCATAAAGATAAGTATAGCAGCAACAGATCGGATAATGTGCCATCTGAGTTCCTCCAAATGCTCTAAAAAGGTCATTTCCTTTTCGATGTGTTCACCAGTATTTTCGTCTTCGTTGTCGTTATAATGTATGTAAGGAGATTGATCTAATGGCATTTGTTTGATTTCTTTATGCAAATGTAATAATTTAATACGCTTCTATAAAACAAAATACCCCATCTAAACATTCAGATGGGGTATATTTTTGTTAGATGATATTATTTAAATAGTGGAAATCCTGTCATCCACTCATTTACTTCGTTTCTAACACTAGTAATAATTGTCTCATTGTCATGATTCATCAAAACTTTATCTACCAAATCTACAACTCTTACAAAGTCACTTTCTACCAATCCACGGGTGGTCATGGCAGCAGTTCCTACTCTCATCCCTGAAGTAGTCATGGCTGTGGCATCATCAAAAGGTACCATGTTTTTGTTCACCGTGATATCCGCTTTTATCAATGTATTCTCTGCCAATTTTCCTGTCAATCCTTTGGGGCGAAGGTCAATTAGGGCCAAATGGTTGTCTGTTCCCCCAGATATTACACTGTAGCCTTTGTCTACAAATGCTTGTGCCATTACTTTGGCGTTTTTCTGCACTTGTACTGCATAAGCTTGGAAGTCTTCGGTAAGGGCTTCTCCAAATGCAACTGCCTTAGCAGCAATGATATGCTCCAATGGGCCACCTTGTGTTCCAGGGAAAACTCCTGAATCTAAAAGTGATGCCATAGATCTCATTTTCCCTTTAGCGGTAGTGATTCCAAACGGATTTTCGAAGTCGTTTCTCATCATGATTACACCACCTCTTGTTCCTCTAAGGGTTTTGTGTGTAGTGGTAGTCACGATATGGCAATGGTCAAATGGATCAGCCAAAAGTCCTTTTGCAATTAATCCTGCCGGATGAGAAATATCTGCTAAAAGTACTGCTCCTACTTTGTCTGCAATGGCTCTCAATCTAGCATAATCCCAATCTCTTGAGTAAGCTGAAGCACCACAAATAATCAATTTTGGCTTTTCTTTGGTGGCAGTTTCTTCTACGCTGTCCCAATTTATGAGGCCAGTTTCTTTTTCTACACCATAGAAAAACGGTTGAAAGTATTTTCCCGATATATTGACAGGAGAACCATGGGATAAGTGGCCTCCATGCGATAAGTCAAATCCTAATATTTTGTCGCCAGGCTGTAAGCAAGCCAAAAATACGGCCATGTTTGCCTGAGCACCTGAGTGCGGTTGTACATTTGCCCAAGTTAATTTAAAAAGTTCTTTAAGTCTATCGATGGCAATCTGCTCCACTTCGTCTACAACTTCGCAACCGCCATAATATCGTTTTCCTGGCAATCCCTCGGCGTATTTGTTGGTTAGCACACTTCCTGCGGCTTCCATTACTTGTGGTGAAACAAAATTTTCAGAGGCAATCAGCTCAATCCCATGCAGCTGTCTGTTATGTTCTTTCTGAATTAAATCAAAAATTTGATTGTCTCTTGTCGAAGTAGAATTCAATACTGACATTAATTAATTTTATAATTTAGATTACTCGATTTTTCTAAGCTGCAAAATTAAAACTTCTTTTTCTAGAATATTCTTACATCTAAAAGTTTTTTGGGTTTTTGGCAAAAAAAAAGATTAGAATATGTCCTTATAATCGTTTTGTGTTTAGTAAAAGTGTTAGATTACTCATGTTCGAGTTTTTCTACATTTTTCTTGATAAATTAAAATACAACAATCATTAAACGAGAAGTTTTCAAAAATATAGTTCAAACTTTACTGATGATTGGTTTTAGAATTTAGTTTTTTTAGAATTAAACTACTTAAATTGGCTAATGTAAAATAGTTTTATTAGTTTTATTAATAAACCCTATAATATAAAATAATTACTCTTTTTCAAACTGAGAATTTTCAATTTGGAGTTAGTGATGTGTGAATCTTGTAAACTATGAATATAATATTGACCCTTCTTGAGAGCCTTTCCACTATGTTATCAGAGCCTATGACCTCTTTGACAGATTTGCTTCTTTCCATTAGTTGTTTCTATTTTTTCTTCGGTCTACAAAAGTTCAACGAAGCCAGCAGAGGTCAGCAACATTGGCAAAAGTTCTTTCTTTTTCTCGGATTTTCGACACTTTTAGGGGCTTTGGCACATGGTATTTTTGAAAGACAAAATAATCTTTTTTACAATTCTGTTTGGTTAATTATGCAGATTTCAGCCGGAATTTCCATTTTCTATGCCCAGGCTGCGGCTTTTGGACAGTTGAGCAACCGTAAAGTAAGGAAAGTAATGATTTCTTTATCCGTAATTCAGTTTGTTATTTTTCTACCGTCAATATTTTATTTTTTTGATTTCAGGGTAGTTGCATTTAATTCACTCATAGCCATGACGCAAATGATTGTAGTATTTTTTCCTTCCAAAATCGAAAATTGGGTTTACAAAACCTATATAAGTTTCGGCTTTTTTATATCTTTTTTAACTATTTATGTGCACAGTCAAAAACTGTCATTTTCAAAATGGTTTAATCACAACGACATTTCACATGTAATAATGTATGTTAGTATTTTGTTGATTTTCAGAGGGATAAAATACCAATGCAAAACACAAACTACTAACTAATGTTTTTTTTAGTCAATAAATCTTTGAGTGCATCTTCAAGGTATTCATATTTGATACTAAATGGAAGTGTTTTTTTATTATGAACTCTACTGCTTCCTAAAACTACAACAGACATTTCTCCTAGGATCATTTGAAGAACAAAAGCTGGGACATTCGGCAAAAATATTTTTCTATTTAAGATTTCAGCAGCCAATTTTGTAAAGTTTTTATTACGAACTGGGTTTGGAGCCACCCCGTTTATTATCCCACTGATATTTTCATTTATAATTGATTGGTAGAATATTTCAACTATATCATATATATGAATCCATGACATCCACTGCTTACCTGAACCAATTGGCGAACCAGCATAATATTTTATTGGTAGTATAATTTTAGGCAAAGCACCATCCTCTGGGTCTAAAACCACGCCCGTTCGGATTTTCACAAGCCTTATATTTAGCTTTTGGGCAAAATCTTCTTCTGCTTTTTCCCATTTTATGCAGCATTCTGCCATAAAATCGCTTCCATTCTGTGATTTTTCATCGTTTTCAGTTTCGCCTGTGTCTCCACCATAGTAACCAATTGCCGAACCTCCCACAATAGCCTTCAAAGATGATCCTGTAAGTTTTTCGGAGATAAGTTCAAGTGATTTTACTCTACTATCGATGATTTCTTTTTTTCTTTCATGTGTCCATTTTTTGTCAGCAATGCCTGCACCTGCTAGATGAACAAGTACTTCCACACCTTCAAAAGCATGAATATCAATAGTTTTGTTGTCCCAAAGAAATTCTTTTGCAGCAGTTTTATGTGTGATTTTTCGCGTAAGAATATTCACCTGATGTCCTTCAGAAATGAGTCTTTTTGTTAAAGATTTTCCTATTAGTCCACTGCCGCCGGTTATTAAAACTTTCATGCTTTTATTTTCACAAACAAGCCACTTTAAATGATT
>JAIPAJ010000113.1 GCA_021740125.1 Leadbetterella sp.
ATGAATAAAAATATAAAGAAGAATATTTTCAAGAATAAAGTTAGGGTGCCTAATGCAGTTGCTAAATTATGTCCAGTAACTTCACCAAAAGAACCTACCAATTTGCTATATACAAAGTCCATTCCTGGATAATTAAAACCTCCTAGATAAAGGCTAGCCAAAACAGCGGAAGAAATGAACATGTTAACATACTCCGAGAACAAGTATAATCCCATTTTCATCGAGCCATATTCCGTGTGATATCCTGCTACTAATTCATTTTCTGATTCTGGCAAGTCGAAAGGTGTACGGTTACATTCCGCTAATGAGCAAGTTAAGAATAACAAAAAGCCCATAGGCTGGTAAAAAATGTTCCAGTCAATACCATGTTGACCAAGAACTATCGATTTTACTGAAAGTGAACCTGTCATTAATATAATTGCCAATAAAGAAATTCCCATAGCCAATTCATAAGAAATAGTTTGAGAGGCAGCTCTTATTGCTCCATATAACGAATATTTGTTGTTTGATGCCCATCCTCCGATTAATATCCCATAAACACCCAAAGAAACGATACCAAATATCCACAAGATACCG
Organism: Leadbetterella sp.; assembly: GCA_021740125.1. Taxonomy (GTDB): domain Bacteria; phylum Bacteroidota; class Bacteroidia; order Cytophagales; family Spirosomataceae; genus Leadbetterella. Next base: position 577 of record JAIPAJ010000113.1, read on the forward strand.
ATATTCACATCCATTCCTTGTACATCTATTTTTTGGCCAGCTACGATTATGGTATCTCCAAAAGGAATAACAGCACTACTTAATAAAGCTGTTGACATAGCCACTGCAGGGCCCAAAATGAACAACCACTTATCTGCTTTTGTAGGTATGAAATCTTCTTTGAAAAATAACTTTCCTCCATCGGCCAATGGTTGTAACAATCCGAACGGACCTGCTCTATCTGGACCCACACGATCTTGAATAAATGCAGCTATAACTCGCTCTGCATAAGTTTCATATAAAGCCATAAGCATACTTATCGCGAATATTGCGACTACTATGATCGCTTTTACAATTAGTACTGTATCCATATTATTTTAGGCTTTTTTCTTTAGAGAAAAACTTGTCATTTTTCTGCATTAAAGCTTTGTAATCTTCTGATTTCTTTATTTGATCAAGATTTTGATTGTTTTCTCTAGAGTCGTCGATACTTTTGTAATTTGTTGCCGCATAATTCAAAGCAAACTCTGGTTTTTTACCTTGGTTTAAACCGTATTTGTTTTGTGCAATTACCGAATTTCTCGCAACCTTCGACGGTCCTTCAATTACCCAATCTGAAGTCTTTTTTCTATCAAATCTACAAGTATTGCAAATAAAATCTTCCACTTCACCCCATTGGTTTTTACGAGCTGTTACTCTGATTACCTCATCGCCTTTATACCAAACTTGAACTTTTCCTGAGCATTTTTCACATTTACAGTGGGCATCTACAGGTTTTGAAAACCAAACTCTACTTTTAAATCTGTAAGTTTTATCAGTCAATGCACCTACAGGACAAACATCTATGACATTGCCATAAAAATCACTTTCCAAAGAGTTCTTTATGTAGGTACTTATTTGAGCATGATCTCCACGTCCCATCACACCATGTACTCTTTTCTCTGTTAATTGATTAGCCGTATAAACACATCTATAACACAGAATACATCTGTTCATATGAAGTTGTACTTTGTCTCCAATATCTTCTGGTTCGAAAGTTCTTTTTTCCTCTACAAAACGTTTTTCGCCAACTCCGTTTTCAAAAGCAAAGTCTTGTAGGTGACATTCTCCTGCTTGATCACATACAGGACAATCCAATGGATGATTTATCAAAAGAAACTCTACAACACCTTTCCTAGCTTCTACAACTTCTGGACTTGTAAAGTTTTCAACTACCATACCGTCTTGAGCACCAGTGATACATGAGGCAACCAATTTTGGCATTGGTCTTGGGTCTTTCTCAGAACCGGCGGTAACTTTTACCAGGCATGCTCGACATTTTCCACCCGAACCCTGCAATGGTTTGTAATAACACATGGCTGGTGGAGCTACACTAGGCCCAATTTGCCTTGCTGCTTCCATGATAGTAGTACCTACAGGAACTCTTATCTCTTGACCGTCAATGGTTACTTTTATTAAAGGAACTTCGTTTTCCATTTATTAAATCTTTATATTTTTAGGCTAAAATTTCTGCACCCATGTAAACTGCACCTGGTTTGGTGGCTTCATTTGGATGATTAATATGCCATTCAAACTCGTCTCTGAAATGCCTAATTGCACTTGCTACAGGCCACGCTGCTGCGTCTCCTAGTGGGCAAATGGTATTACCTTCTATTTTTTTAGCTACATCTACAAGTAAATCTATGTCACTCATAGTGCCGTGTCCATGCTCTATTCTATGCAGTACTTTTTCCATCCAGCCCGTTCCTTCTCTACAAGGTGAACACTGACCACATGATTCATGGTGATAGAATCTTGAAAAATTCCAAGTATTTCTTACAATACATGTAGTTTCGTCCATCGCTATGAAGCCTCCTGAGCCTAGCATGGTACCTGTTGGAAATCCACCATCAGAAAGAGATTCATAGGACATTAATCTATCTTCGCCATTGGCCGTTTTATAAAACAAATTGGCTGGTAAAATTGGCACAGATGAACCACCAGCTACAACAGCTTTAAGGTAATGACCGTCTCTAATTCCACCAAGATATTGGTCTGAATTCATGAATTCGTCTACCGGAAGGCCCAGAGTTATTTCATAAACTCCAGGATTTTTTATATGTCCAGAGGCTGAAATTAATTTAGTCCCTGTACTTCTACCAATACCTATTTTGGCATATTCTTCGCCACCATGATTGATAACCCATGGAGTATTAGCAATAGATTCTACGTTATTTACAACAGTTGGAGATTGGTACAGACCTTTCACTGCAGGAAATGGTGGCTTATTTCTTGGGTTGCCTCTTTTTCCTTCTAGAGATTCTAATAGGGCTGTTTCTTCACCACAAATATAGGCTCCACCACCTGGCTGAACTACAAGTTCTAAGTCGTAACCAGAGCCCAAAATATTTTTTCCTAAAAATCCTGCAGCTTTGGCTTCTTCGATGGCTTTCTCCAAAATTCTAACCACATACATCAACTCGCCACGTACATAAATGAAAGACTTATTAGCTCCCAAAGCGAAGCTTGAAACTATCATTCCTTCTATCAAAAGATGAGGAAGGTTTTTCATCAAATAATGATCCTTGAAGGTTCCTGGCTCAGATTCGTCAGCGTTACAAACCAAATATCTTGGTACACCTTCAGGTTTTGCAAGGAAACTCCATTTCATTCCCATCGGAAATCCTGCCCCACCTCTTCCTCTGATTCCAGACTTTTTAACCTCTTCTACAATTTCATCAGGGCTCATTTTTTTAATGGCCTTTTCTACAGCATTGTAACCCCCAGCTTTTCTATAGACCTCAAAGGTTTCAATGCCAGGAATGTTGATATGTTCGGTTAATATTTTTATATCGTTTGCCATAATTATTTGCTCAATTCTTCGATAATATCATCTACTTTTTGATTTGTAAGATGCATAAAATATTTTTCTCTTATCTGAAAACATGGTCCCCAGCCACAAGCCGCTAAACATTCCACCTCTTTAACCGTAAAGAGACCGTCTGAAGTGGTTTCATTGGCTTTTATACCCAGTTTAGTTTTTAAATGTGAAAATACCTCTTCTCCACCCATTGCACAGCAAGGACCTGTTCGACAATATTCAATTACGTGTTTGCCAACGGGTTCTAAATGAAACATGGTGTAGAATGTTGCCACTTCATAAACCTCAATGGGCGAAATAGAAAGTAAGCCTGCTACGTAGTCCATGGTATCACTGCTCACCCATCCAAATTGCTCTTGAGCTAAGTGCAAAATAGGTAGCAAAGCTGATTTTTGTCTGCCTTCAGGATATCTTAATATGATTTCCTGTGCTTTTTTTAGTTTATCTTCAGTAAATGTTACAGACATTATATATTATAATTATTAAGCATCAAGTTCTCCTGCAATCACGTTTAAACTACTCATTATCACCACTGCATCTGAGATAGTTAAGCCTTTACACATTTCTGGATATGCTTGATAGTAAATAAAACTTGGTCTTCTAAAGTGTAATCTGTATGGAGTTCTCCCTCCATCGCTTATTAAATAAAACCCTAATTCTCCATTTCCACCCTCTACAGCATGGTAAACCTCTCCAACAGGAGCATCTATTTCACCCATTACTATTTTGAAATGATAAATTAAGGCTTCCATACTGCTATAAACTTCTTTTTTAGGAGGTAAATAATAGTGGTCTTCATCTGCATAGTATGGTCCTTCCGGAAGATTTTCAATGGCTTGTTGGATAATTTTTAAACTTTCCCAAACTTCGCCATTTCTTACCATAAACCTATCAAATGTATCACCTTTGTGACCTATTGGTATTTCAAATTCAAAATCTTCGTAAGAAGAATATGGTTCGTTTACTCTAACATCATAATCAACACCAGTGGCCCTAAGGTTTGGACCTGTAAAGCCATATGCTATAGCTCTTGTTGACGAAATTGCTCCAACATTTTGAATTCTATCTCTGAAAATTCTATTTCTATTGAAAAGTGTCTCAAACTCAGCCCAAACTTTTGGGAATGAATTGAAAACTAAATCACGGATTTTGGCAATTGCAGTAGGAGAAAGGTCTCTTTCCATTCCGCCAATTCTACCCATATTGGTGGTTAAACGAGCACCACAAACTTCCTCATAAATTTCGTAAATTTTTTCTCTTTCTTGCATTACATACAAGAAACCAGAATATGCACCTGTGTCAACGCCAAGAATTGAATTACAAATTAAATGGTCAGAAATCCTGGCCAATTCCATCATAATTACCCTTATATATTCGGCTCTTTTCGGAACTTTAACTCCCAAAAGTTTTTCTACTGTCATATGCCATCCAAAGTTGTTGATGGGTGATGAGCAGTAGTTTAGTCGATCAGTAAGTGTTGTAATTTGGTAAAATGGTCTCCTTTCAGCTATTTTTTCAAATGCTCTGTGTATGTAACCAACGGTTTGCTCGCTATCCACAATCTTTTCTCCGTCCATTGTAAGAATGTTCTGGAATATTCCATGGGTAGCTGGATGAACTGGGCCGAGGTTTAAAGTCGAATATTGTTTGTCTTCAACCATTGGCATGTTTAGGGCCAATGCATCATTTGAGTCTTTTGGTAGTATTATTGTATTTTCTGCCATAGGTTTATTATCTTCCAAATAATGCGTCAATTTTGTCTTCACGGGTGGCGTCTTCTAAAGGATATTCTTTTCTCATTGGGAAATAATCCATATCCTCCATATTAAGTATTCTTTTTAGATTTGGATGGCCTATGTATTCTATACCAAAAAAATCAAAGGTTTCCCTTTCCATCCAGTTGGCACTTGCAAAAAGCGTAGAAAGTGTTGGTACTTTAGGGTCAGCTATCGGCACAAATACTTTTATACGAACTCGGATGTTATTTTCCCAACTGTGAATCATGCACATTGAACAAAGTTCGCCTCCTGCGTTATAAGGAAAATGGATTCCAGCGATATCTGTTAAAAAGTTAAATTTAAATTTAGGATGGTTTTTTAGAAAATCCACCACTTCGGTTAAATCAGAGGCATTTGTTGTGAAAGTTAATAGTCCAAACGGTTCTTCAAATCCAAAGACTTTTTGGCCAAATTGTCCAACAACCTCTTCAACGATAGATTCATTATTTATCATATGGTTTATAGGACTTTATAAGATTCTAATAATGCTTTATATTCTTCTGTATTTCTTCTTCTAAGTGATTCATTTTGAGCTAAATGCTGAACTTGCATGAGTCCATCAATGATTTGCTCAGGACGCGGAGGACAACCGGGTACATAAACATCAACTGGGATTACTCTATCTATACCTTGAAGCACTGAATAGGAATCAAAGATACCTCCCGATGAGGCACAAGCTCCGACTGCTATTACCCATCTAGGCTCTGCCATTTGAAGATAAACTTGCTTTAGGACAGGCCCCATTTTTTTTGCTATAGTTCCCATTACCATCAATAAATCGGCTTGACGAGGTGAGAAACTAGGTCTCTCAGCACCAAATCGCGATATATCATAGTTGGAACCCATGGTAGCCATGAATTCGATACCGCAACAAGAGGTTGCGAATGGTAAAGGCCAAAGTGAATAACTTCTAGCCAAGCCTATGGCTTTGTCTAATGAAGTTGCAAAAAAGCCAGAACCTTCCAATCCTTCTGGTGCATCTACTATTTTTATGTTACTCATAAAGTGTAATAATTCTATTGTTTATTGACTGGTATTAGTCTTCGTCCCAGTTTAAAACCCCTTTTTTAAGAATATAATAAAAACCTGCCATTAAGAAAACCACGAAAAGCAACATTTCGTTAAAACCCATCCACCCAAGTTTTTTGAAATTTACTGCCCATGGATACATAAATATAATTTCAACATCAAATAGCACAAACAATATGGCAATAAGGAAATAACGAACATTCAATGGAACACGTGCATCACCTTGACTTTCAATCCCGCATTCAAATGGGTCTTCTTTTCTCTTACTTTTTACTCTAGGTCCTAGGTATTTCGAAGCCACTATGGAAAAAACTACAAACCCCAAAGCTGCTGCTATTTGAAAAAGAAGAGGTAGATAATCAGATGGAAGATATTTAATCATAAAAAACGATAAAATTTAAAGCAAAATTAACTCCTTGCGAAGTAGAATCAAAATAATTAAAAGGATTAAATAAACTAAAATCTAAATTATTTAATGGTTTTTCTAAAATACGATTTTAAGAGATTAATTGTTATTCAAAAACTATAAATCATCCTCGGTTTTGTTGATATTTTCCCATAATATATCTTTCAATTCATTCAGACCTGATTGGGTAATTGAAGAGAAAAATACATAAGGGATACCCTCGGGTATTTTCTTAATTATTTTTTGTTTGGTTTTTTCGTCAATCAAATCTGATTTGGAAAAACCCAAGATTCTGCTTTTATCCAATAACTCCGGATTAAATGCTTGGAGTTCTTTAACCAGAGTTTTATAAACTGCCATTGGCTTTTCCTCATTTGAGGCTATTAAAAATAAAAGATTAGCATTTCGTTCTATATGTCTCAGAAATCTAACCCCGAGGCCTTTTCCTTCCGAGGCTCCTTCAATGATTCCTGGTATGTCAGCCATTACAAAAGATTGAAAATCATGGTATTTTACTACTCCAAGATTTGGGACCAATGTAGTAAAAGGATAATCACCAATTTCAGGTTTCGCGGCCGAAATAGATGAAAGTAAAGTAGATTTGCCTGCATTTGGAAATCCTACTAATCCAACATCAGCCAAAAGTTTCAACTCTAAAATACACCATATCTCAGATCCAGGAATTCCTGGTTGAGAGTACTCTGGAGCTTGTTTGGTACTGGTTTTAAAATGGTGGTTTCCAAGTCCTCCCATTCCTCCTGGAACTAATATTACTTGCTGTCCATCATCTATTATTTCCGCTATTCTTTCATTGGTTTCAGCATCTCTTGCAATTGTACCCAAAGGCACATCAATGATGATATCTTCACCTTGACGACCAGAACTTTTACTTTTTCCTCCCGTTACTCCATTTTCAGCCCTAAAATGCTTTTGATACTTTAAATGTATTAAAGTCCAAAGTTGTTTATTACCCCTTAATATTATATGACCGCCTCTTCCGCCGTCTCCACCATCTGGACCTCCTTTATCTACAAATTTTTCTCTTCTAAAATGAGTAAAACCAGTTCCTCCATTGCCTGACTTGAGGTTTATTTTTACGTAATCTATAAAGTTTGATGTCATCTATGAGAGAATTTTTCTGCAAATTAAGAATATTAATGCGGATTGATGGCCAAATATTCTAATAATACGGTTTTACAGTATTATAGAAACTAAAAAACTCCTCTATTGTTTGAGGAGTTTCAGATTTTTTGAAGAATATTTTTAAATCAAAGGGTCTCGTCTATTGCGGCAGATATTTGGCCAAAGATGTCATCTATTTTTCCTATTCCGTTTATTTTTGTTACTTTATTTTGTCCTTGATAATATGGCAATACATGGATAGTTTTGGAGAAATACTCGTCAATTCTCTTCACCAATTTGTCTGCATCATCATCGGCTCTTCCACTCACTTTCTGTCTTTCAGCTATTCTGTCTTTGATGACTTCTTGGTTGACATCCAATTGTAGAACTAGATTTATTTTTAAGTCCTTGGCTTCTAAGAATTTGTCTAATGCTTCTGCTTGCGGAACAGTTCTTGGAAAGCCGTCAAAGATAAAACCTTTAACATCTGGTTTGCTTTTTACCTCCTCTTCCAACATTTCTATTGTGATGGAGTCTGGAACTAACATGCCATCAGCCAATATTTGCTTTACTTTTTTTCCTAAGTCTGTGTCGTTAGAGATATGCATTCTGAACATATCGCCAGTGGAGATATGGGCTAAATTATATTTTTCTATTATTTTTTCAGATTGAGTTCCTTTGCCTGCCCCTGGAGGTCCAAAAATTACCAAATTGTACATATAAATACGTGTATTTGTAGGTTATTTTAAATAAGGCATAAATGTAATTATACTTATATTTAAAATAAAATTTATTTTGGAATATTGTATTATTTCCATGTGTCTAAAAAGTAAAGTGCAAAAAAAAAGCCTAATTTCTTAGGCTTTTTTTAGTTTAGTTTTTTATTGGTGTTGGGGTAGGAGGAGTTGTAGGTGTTCCATTCATTCCTTTCATCGCCTCCAGCATTTTTTTAGCATCTTCGTTTTCAGGATCATATTTTAGCAATTCTTCAATATTGGCAATCCCCTTGACAAGGTTTTTGTTAACTTGAAGTTCCCATCCTGCCAAATATCTTAATCCATCCACTACATTTCTTTTGTTTGCAGGCAGTGCTTTACCTGCATCGCCTAACAATGCAAAGTATTTTCCCCAAGTTGGAGCTGCTCCAAAGTTTGCTGTAAAGGTAGAGTCGGTGGCATTTTTTGCCATTTTGTTTCTAGCACTTAATGCATAACCTGTTGGCCAAGCATCTTTGTATAATTCTAAAGCTTTATCTATATAAGTATCAGCTTTATCGTAAATTTTCGCGGCATTATAATAGATACCAGCTGGAGCAAAATCTGCTGCATTTGGGTTTTTCTTAGCAAGTGCAGCTTTCTCAGCAAATAACGCTGCTTTTGCCCAGTTTTTGTTTTTGATAAAATTTGAACTTAAGTCTTGATAATAATTAAAAGTAGTATCACCTAGCTGGATAGCTTTTTCGATATTTACAATTCCCAATGAATCATTTTTGATTTTTTCATCACCTTCTCCTGGCAAAATCAAGTATGATCTACCAATGTAACCATAATCTATAGCTGGGCTCTCGTCTGCAGGTGCCAATTTGATAAATTTAGTTAAATTCTCAATTGCACTTGCTGGTTTTTTCTCTTCAAAGTCAATGATACCAGACATTCTGAATAGATAAGGATCAGGATTATTTCCTTTTATTTCTTCTATTATTTTTTTAACGTTTCCGTAATCTTTGGCTACGAAAGCCAATTTAGCATAACGCAACTTAGCTTTGTTGTCTCCATCAGAGTTTCTAAGATAGTTTCCTGCAGACTCTGCTGATTCTTTGTATTTACCCATAGTTTGTAAGTATGAACTATGGTATTTGTGAATAGGAGCGTGAGTCGGGTCCGCAGACAAACCTTTGTTCAGTGCATCGTTGGCTTCACGGTAGTTTCTACCTTGTAACCATACTCTCGACATTCTTTCATAAGTTTTTCCTGGTTTTTTACCAACTCTCTCCGCATTTGTAAGAGCATTCATCGCCTCACCACCCTCATTTTTTAGCATGTAAGCATCTGCCTTTACAATATAGTACTCAGGATTATCCTTGGTTTTAGATTTCTCAAGAGCTAAGTTGATGTTGATAATCGCCTCTGCAGCATCCGTTGCTCCTGGAAATAATGTGTAGGCTTCAGCTATTCTGTAGAGAACATCTGCATTTTTCAATTTCGTCTCCTTCTTTACTTCTTCAAAAATAACTTTCGCTCCAGCTAGGTCTTTTGAAGCCAGTTTCACCATTCCTAAACCAATTTGATTAAAAGGGTCTCCTTTTTTATCTAGAGCATTTCCCGCCTCAAATGCACTTTGGGCAGCTTTAATGCTTTCTGGTGTTAGTCCTTCTGGACTTCTCAAAATAGCATAACCCTTATAGAATAATGTTTGTGGGCTTGGACTAGTTTCGGCCAGTTGATTGAAAGCCTTACTTGCAGCGGTATATCTCTCGGCGTCTAAATGTTTGATGGCTTCATCAAGCGTCTGCGATTTAGTTATGTAAGGTACCAAAAGCAATGAAGCCAAGGCGTAAATTTTAACAATTTTCTTCATCATCTCGTAACAAGTAATAAGGTTATTTGTTTGGTTATAAAACAATTTAAGGTCGCAATTTAATGCTTTTTGTTGGTTTGAAAAAATCATTTCTTCAATAATATTTTGTACTTATCCCTTAGATTTAACTAACTGACGAAGGTTTCATAACAAAATGTTAAGTTTTTGTATAATTCTTCAAAAACGAATTAAGAGAATTGTATTAATAATTGTTAGAAATTATTTTTTCATGGGCGAAGTATTCAATAAAAATTCTTTTGGAATTATATAGAAAGGTACCAGTCCCATTTTTTCAGTTACCAATTGTCCGGTTTTCGAACAGCAAAATCTGATAAAACCATTCTCCACACCCCATGCTTTGGTGAGTGTATGAAGATAAACGAATCTTTCCAATGGATACCTTCTTTGATTTAGATTTTTAAAATTAATCTTGTAGAAACCCTTTTGCTCGGACTCGCCCACTGCTACTACATTTATTTGATTTAATAAATCTTGTGACTGTTTATCGTCAGTGTCGCTGATCCAATTAAATCCAATAAAACCGATTGCATTTGGCGATTTTTTTACATAATCTATCACTTGTAAATTGCCATCTGCCGAGAAAACATTTTCTGTATTTATGGATTTTAGTTTTAGCTTTTCCATAATTACATTTAAGTTACTAGAATTACTTCTGTCAAAGACCAACTTGATTTTTGATTCCTTGTTAGTAAATAACCTCCTGAGTTCTTCTAAAGTAATAGTAGTGTCTTTATTGGCTTTACTTTGCACTAGGGCCACAGCATCTAAAGCCATTCTTGCAGGTAGATATTTAATTCCTCTTCTTTTTAATTCAGCAAGTTCGTTTTCATTAAATTCTCTGGTTGTACATGCCATAGTCAATGAGTCGTTCAAAAGCATGTTTATTCCTTTGGTTTCTGGTATGTACTTTGTAATAATTTTTGTGCCAGGGTAATGGATATGGTGAGCATTTATTTGTGCTTCCATAATCGGTTTAATGGATTCATCTATAGCTATAGTGATAACGCCTTTATTGATATTAGGTTCTTCTTTTGGGGTTGTATTGCATGCTATTAAACCAAATATTATAAAAAAGAGCAAATGTTTTATTTTCATCAGATTGAGATTGTATTTTATTCTCTTAAAACTATCAGGTTTTTAATTAAGTTCAAACAAACGGGCCATCTTCTGACCCGTTTGTAATATGTGTTACTCAAGTTGATATACCACTGGCATGTTGTAGTAAACTCTTACGGCTTTACCATTTTGTTTACCTGGCGACCATTTTGGCATTAATCTTAACACTC
>JAIPAJ010000005.1 GCA_021740125.1 Leadbetterella sp.
ACCATGTTTATGGGCGAAGAACAAGGCTTGTTAGGCTCAAGGTATATGGTAAAAAAATATATGGAAACCAATCAGCTCGAAAATGTAAAGCTGATGATGAACCTCGATATGGTGAACAACACCATGGGCTTTAATGCTGGCGGAAATGATGCTTTGAAAACAAAAATGGATGAAATTGGCGAAATTATAAATCAGATTGATCCAGAATATAAAAACACGAATAGGAATTCTGCAGGTTTGCATAGTGATAACCAGCCGTTTATGCTTAGGGGTGTTTCTACTTGTTCTCCATCTGGCAATTTTCCAGTTAAAGCTTACAATTGCTACCATGCCAACTGCGATAGGTTTGACTTGATAAATAAGGACCAAATTAAGAACAATGTGCGGTTTACGGCTATGATGCTTTATGCACTCGCAAACTTAGATGACCTGCCCGCCAAAAATAAATCGGATGAGGAAACTAAAGAATTTTTAACAAAACAAAATCTAAAGAAAGAGCTAATTATAGGAAAGGATTGGCGTTGGGAACAATAAATGCAATATAAATAATATGTTATCCACAACATTTGGTGCTGCTGTTTACGGTGTAAATGCAGCCTTAATAACAGTAGAAGTCAGTGTTTTAAAAGGAGGGTTTGGAGTGAGTGTAGTTGGATTGCCAGACAACGCAGTAAGAGAGAGCCTACAAAGAATAGATGCCGCTTTAAAGAATGGAGGCTTCGAACTTTCGAGATATAAAACCATTATCAACTTGGCACCTGCCGATATAAGAAAGGAAGGCTCAGCATACGATTTGCCTATTGCAGTGTGTATGCTTACTTCTGGAGGAAAACTAGAATATGAAAAAGACCTTAAAGAATATGTGATACTTGGTGAATTGTCTTTAGATGGTAAACTGAGGCCAATAAAAGGAGTTTTGCCTATTGCCATAGAAGCTCGAACAAACAAACTCAAGGGTTTTATTTTGCCTAAAGAAAATGCTCTTGAGGCTTCTATTGTAAATAATCTGGACGTAATACCTGTAGAAACCTTGCAAGAGGCAGTAGGTTTTTTGACAGGTGAAATAGACATAAAACCCCTCATCACCGATACCAGAGATATTTTCTACCATACAATTAATGAGTATGAAGCCGATTTCTCTCACGTTCAAGGTCAAGAAAACATCAAAAGAGCTTTAGAAATAGCCGCAGCGGGAGGACATAATGCCATCATGATAGGCCCTCCAGGTGCTGGTAAAACCATGTTGGCCAAGCGGCTACCTTCCATTTTGCCACCTCTTACTTTGATGGAAGCATTGGAAACTACCAAGATACATTCTGTTGCGGGTAAATTAGATTCTTCCTCCTCTTTAATTTCAAGGAGGCCATTTAGGAATCCACACCATACCATTTCAGATGCGGCCTTGGTCGGTGGAGGGAGTTTTCCGCAACCAGGAGAAATATCTTTGGCCCATAACGGTGTTTTGTTTTTGGACGAATTACCAGAATTCAAACGAACCGTACTGGAAGTAATGCGTCAACCATTGGAAGAGCGTAAGGTCGTAATTTCAAGGACCCGATTGGCCGTAGAATTTCCGTCGAGTTTTATGCTTATTGCTAGCATGAATCCTTGCCCTTGTGGATATTATAATCATCCAGAAAAGGATTGTACCTGTCCGCCCGGAGCCGTGGAGAAGTATTTGAACAAAATATCAGGTCCGCTTTTGGATAGAATTGATCTGCACGTAGAGGTTACGCCAGTAAGTTTTGATGAAATATCTTCAACCCGAAAAAATGAGACCTCCTCAGAAATAAGGGAGCGAGTAGTAAAAGCCAGAGAAATCCAGATCGAGCGATTTAAATCGTTTGAGGAAATTCACTCCAACGCCATGATGCCTGCCGAAATGGTGAAAAAAATATGTGAAATTAGCGACCCAGGAAAAGCACTTTTAAAAAAAGCCATGGAACGTTTAGGTCTTTCAGCAAGAGCTTACGACCGAATTCTGAAAGTATCCAGAACCATTGCAGATTTAGCAGGAACAGAGGAAATAAGAATAGAGCACCTCGCCGAAGCCATACAATATAGGAGTTTAGATAGAGAAAATTGGGCTGGGTGAGGGAAATTGATTTAGTTCTGAACCATTAATAAGAATATTTCCTTAAAAATTAAGGTTTAAATTAAAAACTGATTAAAAATATATGGAAATCAAACCGCTAAGTTCTTACCAAAAATTCGTAATGGCCTTATTGGCTATCACTCAATTTACAGTTGTTCTAGATTTTATGGTAATGTCGCCGCTAGGTGATATTCTTATGAAGTCACTGGTTATCAGTCCAAAGCAATTTGGAATTGCGGTGTCGAGTTACGCATTTAGTGCGGGTATTTCTGGATTATTGGCGGCAGGTTTTGCAGATAAATATGATAGGAAAAAGCTTTTGGTGTTTTTCTATTTAGGTTTTATAGTGGGTACTTTTCTATGTGGAATAGCCCAAACATACGAAACCTTAGTAGCCGCCAGAATATTTACAGGAATTTTCGGCGGTGTAATGGGTTCCATAAGTATGGCCATCATTACCGATATATTTGAGCTTAATCAGCGTGGTAGGGTAATGGGCATAGTGCAAATGGGATTTGCCGCTAGTCAGGTATTAGGAATTCCAGTAGGCTTATATTTTGCTAATCTCTGGGGTTGGCACGCACCGTTTATGATGATTGTAATTTTGGCCATTGTTATCATAGTGGTTCTAATTGCCAAGCTTAAGCCTGTAAATGAACATCTTAAAATAAAGTCTGAAAGAAATTTTCTGTCTCATTTTAGGCACGTTTTACTATTGAAAAACTATAGAATTGCGTTTCTTTCTACTGCATTACTTTCTATCGGAGGATATCTAATGATGCCGTTTGGAAGTGCTTTTGCGGTAAATAATTTGGGCGTTTTGCAGTCTCAACTACCCATAATTTTTATGTTTACGGGTGTTTCCTCTTTGATAGTTATGCCTTTGGTGGGCAAGTTGAGTGACAAATACAATAAATTCAAAATTTTTGTTTACGGTTCTATTTGGGCTTTAGTTTTTATATTGATTTATACAAACTTAGGCGTTACTCCGCTCTGGATAATTTGCATTTTGAACATATTGCTTTTTATGGGCATCATGTCAAGAATGATACCAGCTACTACTTTAACATCGGCAATACCCAATATGCAAGACCGTGGAGCTTTTATGAGTATCAACGCCTCCTTGCAACAAATGGCGGGTGGCTTGGCCACGCTTTTGGCTGGAATAATCATTTTACAAAAAGATGCTCACAGCCCACTAGAAAACTACCCCATTTTGGGAATAATCGGTGCTGTGGTGATGATTATCGCAGTTTGGTTTATTTATAGGGTATATAGAATAGTGAAAAATAAAGAAGCACAACCGATATAATCCGACTGTGCTTTATTTTGTAATAAAAACCTAAATTTCTTACTTAAACCCAGCCTTGCCTTTATCTAAGAATTTGATAAAATCAGCTTCACTGGAGTAACCGAGTGGTTCCAATAACTTCTCGCCGTTTGGATGTACAATAATGTAGTACGGCTGAGCATTGTTGTTATATTTGGTTATTTCCAAATCCATGTTTTTGTCGCCCACCGTGGTTTTTAACTCATCGTCGTAAGTAGAAGTGTATTGTTTTTCTTTTGGAAGCTCTTTTTTGTCATCCACATAAAGTGAAGCAATGACAAAGTCCTCTTTTAGTCTTTTCAAAACTTCTGGTTTTGACCATACGTTTTCCTCCATTTTGCGGCAATTGGCACATGCATAACCTGTAAAATCTATCAAAATTGGCTTGTTTATTTTTTTGGCATAAACTTGAGCGTCGTCAAAATCATAGAATCCAAATAGTTCGTGGGGCAAAGCTCGCATTTTGTCGGTGGGTAAATCCGAGGTTGTGGCACTCTGAGTAGAGATAGGCATTGGAGGTAAAATTCCAGAGAGTAAGCTTAATGATTTTCCTGTCACCCCAGGTAACATGTAGGCAGCTAAGCCTAGAAATATTGCAGCAAAAGCTATCCTTAAACCTCCTCTTTTCTCAATTTTATCGTCTTTTGAAAGTCTGATAAATCCTAAAATATATATGCCGATAATGACCGCAATCACTATCCAAATCACTAAGAATACGTTTCTATGAATCAGATTCCAATGGTAGGCTAAATCAATATTACTTAAAAATTTTAAAGCGAGAGCAAATTCCAAGAATCCAAACACTGCTTTCAGTTCATTCAACCAACCGCCAGATTTTGGTAGGTTTTTTAACATTTGCGGAAACATAGCTAATCCAGAAAACACCAATGCAAAGGGTAGCCCAAATGCCAGCATTCCATATATTGGTCTTGTGACTTCGCCTTGAGCAGCGGCTATTAAAAGCGATCCCACAAAAGGAACAGTACAACTAAACGAAACCACAACCAGTGTCAAAGCCATAAAGAATATTCCAATGAGGCCTCCTTTGTCTGAAAGTCTATCAATTTTATTGACCGTTTCGTGAGGTAATACAATTTCAAAAGCTCCCAAAAGTGAAACCCCAAAAAGGATAAAAATCACAAAAAAGATTAAATTTGGTAGCCAATGTGTACTCAGAAAGTTAAGAAATGGAGCTCCAAAAGCCATTGTAATCAATCCCATAACACCAAAAATAGCCATGATAGAAATTCCGTAAAATATGGCTTTTGATTTTCCATTGGCTTGCTTGGTGAAAAAACTAACGGTCATGGGCATGATTGGGTAGATGCATGGCATAAAAATGGATGCCAAACCAGCTCCAAATGCAATGAATAAAAACTGCCAAAGACTTTGTGCTTCTTTCATGGGTTCCTTCCATATGGTTTTAGTTGGTTCTTTTTCATTTAATACTATCGCAGTTTCATCCTTTTGATTCGTTAAAGTATCCGAATTTAAAGTATCTGAACTTTGTTCAATTTTGTTGGCTAAAATAGTGGAGGTTTTTATGTTAAAGACCTCATTTCCAGGCACACATTTACCGTCAATATCTGTACAAGTTTGGTAAATAATTTTTCCAGAGATGGTAGGATTTTCCTCAAGAATCATCACTTTTTGAACAAATTTTCCAGATTCTTTGAAATAAGTAACATCACCACCCCAAACGTCATCAAACTTCTTTTTTGGATGAATTGGTTTTATTTTTCCGATTGCTCGAAACCCTTTCGACTTGTTGAATACAAATTCAGTCACCGTTGGGCCTAATTCTGAACTAAAGTCTGATGAATATAAATACCAATCTTTTTGTATGGTAGCCGTAAATTCCACGTCGACAACATCGCCAACAGCAACTTTATCTTGTAAAACCTTGTATTTCCAAGTAGTGGGTTTTTCTAGTTGGGCAAAAGCTGAAAATGATATTAAAAGTAGAATTAGGACCTTCTTAAAATGCATAAATGGTTTGTTCGTTTGAATATGAATACGTGTATTTATCAGGATTTGTTACCTTTCTAACAAAAAGCCCCTCAAATTTATTTCAATTTGAGAGGCTTTTTTTAATTTATATTAATAATTAGAATTTTGGACAAGCCAATTCTTTCTTTCTTTGTTTCAAATAAGGGCTTTTATCATTATCAAATTTGTCCAATTGATAGGATATGGAAAACTCATGAGAGCCGCCAGTTCCTCTGCCTGCAGCTAAGCCTGAAATCGTAAAATCGTAACTATAACCTACAGAAAAATTATCAAATCTGAAACCCACCAATGCAGCTATAGCGTCTTGATTAGGGAAATTATCAAAAACCTTTTTCAATGGTATACCTCTATATTGAAGTCCCAATGTAAGTGGAGTATAAGTAGCGTATGCTCCTAAATCCAATTGAGAAAACTGCCCTTGTTTTTTGTATAAAAATGTTGGAGTTATGGTAAATTCTTTGTCCATGTTACCCGAACTCGTTATCATGTGACTAAGATTAATATTGTAACCGCCATTTACAACTAGCTTTCTTGGTATACAATCGCCTGTAGCACAGCCATCTGCAGGGCTGTTATTTCTGAAATTCAATGTAGGTTGAGTGATATGATTTATCGATAAGCCAAGGAAAACCTTTGGGTTGTAAAACAAAAAGCCAGAACCTACATCAAAACTGCGATCGGGTCTGTAAACTGCAGTCGCAAGAGGATCTGAAGAGGGATTGTTGGTAAAACCACTGTTGGAAAGTTGATCTCCGAATATAAGTCCATTAGAGTCAAAACTTCTTACAGCAAAGCTGCCTTGTAAGCCCATTCTGAGGAAGTTTTTGTCTCCTACCCTAAGCTGATAAGCATAAAGAGCCGTTACCTCTGAGTTTTTAATTCTGTTTCCTTGGGCATCACTCATCATGGTAATACCTATTCCACTATTGGCTTTTTCAATAAAATGATCAACACTGACCACAGAGGTTATAAAGTTGGCGTTTAGTGAAGGCCATTGGTTTCTGTAATTAAAAATCAATCTTGGAGCATACCCCGAACCCGTAAAAGCAGGGTTGTGATATAAAGGAGCAGCATAAAATTGAGTAAACTGTGGATCTTGAGCAAGAGCCACACTCACTAAATTAGCCAATATCAATATTTGAAAAAGTCTTTTCATACAGTTTTTTATGGAACAATTATTTAGACTTACAAATTTCGTTCCAAATTAATTTCTACTAAAACGTCGTTGCTTTTTAAAAGTTGTTTTGTTCTTTTTGAAACAATAAAAAAGTAAATTTCAACTAAATATAACTAAAATGAATCTCATATAGAAACAAAATATGGAAGGAAAGAGTTTTTTAGATTCTTTATCAGGGAATTAGGATAGAAATCAAAAATAAAAAGTATATTTAGTACGTTTTTTGCGTATATAATCTTAGCAAAATTAACCTTAATTGAAAACTTGGGAAAAAATATGTCAAATACTCCTATTGATACTCTTTTTGGGAGTACCTAGAACTTTGCATGCCCAATTTTATGTAAGCCCAAAAGTTTGTATAGCTGACCTTTCAATGGACCCATCTACAGGTCAGATGATTGGATGCGAAAAAAGAACCTCTTTTTTTGATACTGAACCTTTATCAATTGCTTGGATGTGGGATTTTGGCGATTCAGGACAATCCAATTCAAGAAATCCTCAGTATGTTTATCAAGCTTCAGGACCATACACTGTTACGCTGACAAGGACTTTGGTTGGCGGAATAACAGAAACCAAAACAAAACAAATTACTGTTGGCAAATATCCAACTCAGCCAAAATTTAATGATAAAATATCTGCAGACACTACTGTTTGTGAATCAAGTAGTTTAGAGTTGAATCCATTTAAGTTACAAATAGCAGGCAATGTAAAATATAGATGGTTTCCGACAGGAGACACCACAAAAACCATAACAGTTGATACGACTGGATGTTATTCCGTGGAAGTGTATGATGCTATATCAGGTTGTTCTAGGAGTGCCAAAATAAATGTGAAGTTTTGTTTACAAGAAAGCAGTTCTGGCGGGGGCATTGAAAAATGGTTTTTTGGGAAAGGCGGAAGTTTAGAATTTGGCATCGAGGGCGATAGCACAGAAAGAGATTCACTGGCAGTTGAGGGTGATTTAAATCCGGATTTGCCGCTTGAAAACCCTGCTTTTAAACCTAGCAATTCAAATGAAGTCAGCAAAGTGAATACCAGTGGAGCGGTGGCTATGGTTTATGACAAAAATACCAATTTGGTCTTTTACACAGACGGTAACAAGCTATTTGCAGGCAGCGATGATACCGAAATACAAACTGCAAGTGGGGGGAATTTTAGTATTGGAAATACAAACAGTTCTCAAGGACTTATGATTGTACCCAAATCGAATTGTAATGCTTGCAATTATACAGAGTATTTCGTCCTTTCGCAAGATCCGTTGACCAAACTTTTGTCGTATTCAGTTGTGGACATGCGATATAATAACAGAAGAGGTGCAGTGGTAGAGCAGAATATCCCACTTTTGTTTACTGCTTCAGAGAAAATGGCGGGCATAAGGTCTAGCAACGATTCTGCTTTTGTACTGTATTCATTTGATTATAAGAAAGGAGCATTTAATATTCTCACAATAGATTCTACTGGAATAAACACAACAGAACAAATTGTAGGAAGTTCTACATTAGATGTTTTATCAGCTACAGGATACATCGCTATTTCACCAAATGGACGAAAATTAGCTCATGGAGTTGTAATTAATGGTAAAAATTATGTAGAGGTTTTTGATAGAAATTTAAATACCAATAGGCTTTCGGACCCGATACTGATAGACTTGGATGTGCCCGCACCGCCGACTGTTTATGGAGTGGCTTTTGGGTCAAATAGTGATATTCTCTACACCACAATAAAAGGTAATCCAGCATTAGGACAAGATTCTCAATTAATTCAATTGGCACTTTTTCTAGGCGATGCGGCCAGTATTTCAGATCAAAAAGAGATTATTTCGAGACGAAGAGAAGAGTTCGGAGCTTTGATGCTCGGGCCGGTTTATGGCATCGGTGAGAAATATCTTTATATGAGTGTAAATAACAAAGACTTTTTGCCCTATCTTCAAAATCCAGATGTTAAAGGCAATGCTGCCGTCGTGGGGCTTACTTATGTTGCTGGATCTGCAAGTTTTGGAGCCCCATTAGATGGTTTGGCTACTATGGGTTTGCCTAATATTCTAGCCCCTGTTGCCGAGCAAGAGGGAGATGGTATTACGGCAAATTATAGTGGCAATTGCCAAAATTCTCCAACAGTATTTACCACACAAGGGATTTGCAGTCCAATGCGAAATAAAGTGACTTGGTATTTTGACGATGGAACCCAAAAAGAAGGTACACAAACGTCCTATACCTACACCAAGCCTGGTTGGCATACCATAAAAATGGTAGTAGAGGTTTTTCAGAAAAGCAAAATCAGCAGTGTGGTCAACAATCAGATTGTGGATAAACTTACTGAAACAGAATGTACAGAGGAAGAATACACTGGGACCATTTACATTAAACCAGCACCAATCTTAGATATTCCTGATAAATTATATATTTGTTTAGAAGAATTTGAGAAAAAACCATTTAGCCCTAATCCAAAAGGTGGAGATAGTTTCAAATACTTATGGACCACTATTTTAGATGCGTTTTTGTCAAATAATCCTACTTATATTTTCGATATACCAGCCACTTATAAACTTGAGGTAACGAACAACTTCGAATGTGTGGCAAAAGATAAACTAACAATTCTTGAAGGTTGTGAACCAACCCTATTTTTACCAGATGTTTTTACTCCTAACGACGATAACATCAACAATGATTTTTCAATCATTCCTGCATATATAACTGACTTCGATTTTAAGGTTTTTAACCGTTGGGGGGAGTTAGTGTTTAACTCTAAAAACCCTGAAATTAAATGGGATGGAAAGTTTAAAGGTAAGATTTATGGTAATCAATTGTACCCTTACACCATCAATTATCGGTCTAAATATTTTCCTGAAAGAGGTCAATTACAGACAAGAGGGTCAATCTTGATTTTAAAATAATATCAAATCTGAAAAGCTTTTAGCTCATTCTCCTTTATATTTGAACTTAGGTTAGTTTTTCCTGAAATTAATATTCTATACATGCGTCAAGATTTTTTAACTGGAAATGATGAGGGAATGAGCCCAGGAGAAAAAGACTTCGAAAGGGCACTAAGGCCTATTTCGTTTGACGATTTTGCAGGGCAAGATAAAATTTTAGAAAATCTCAAGGTTTTTGTTAAAGCAGCAAAAATGCGAAACGAGGCTTTAGATCATGTGCTGCTACATGGACCGCCTGGTTTGGGCAAAACAACACTTTCACACATAGTAGCCAACGAATTAGGAGCCAGTCTTAAAATTACTTCAGGTCCTGTTTTGGACAAACCAAGTGATTTGGCGGGCTTACTAACTTCATTAGACACCAATGATGTACTTTTTATAGACGAGATACATCGTCTGAATCCCATCGTAGAAGAATATCTTTATTCGGCGATGGAAGATTACAAGATAGACATCATGTTAGACTCTGGCCCAAATGCACGGAGCGTTCAGATTGGTCTAAATCCCTTCACTTTGGTTGGAGCCACCACTCGTTCAGGTTTACTTACATCTCCCCTGAGAGCCAGGTTTGGCATAAATGCCAGATTGGAATATTATGACGCCGAGCTTTTGAGTAAAATATTGGTGCGTTCTGCTCAAATACTCAATACACCAATTGATGAAAAAGGGGCATTTGAAATTGCTCGAAGAAGTAGAGGAACACCCAGAATTGCCAATAATTTATTGCGTAGAACCCGTGATTTTGCTCAGGTAAAAGGCAATGGATTCATAACCATAGAAATAGCCGAAATGGCACTTACAGCTTTAGAAGTTGACCAAGATGGCCTTGATGAGATGGATAACAGGATTTTGTTGACAATTGTAGAGAAATTTAAAGGTGGCCCAGTAGGATTATCTACTATAGCAACTGCGGTAGGAGAGGAGGCCGAAACCATTGAGGAAGTTTACGAGCCGTTTTTGATACAAGAAGGTTTTCTAAAAAGAACTGCCAGAGGGCGTGAAGCTACAGAAAAAGCGTACCGCCATTTGAATCTCGTTCCCAAATACAAATTAGGAGAGTTATTTTAGACTGAAAAAGTTTTATTTAGCATTTTTATTTTTATTTTTATCACTGTATTTAGATTTTATTGTCTAAAAACAGTGATTTTCTTTTTAAATATCTATAAAACAGACCATTAATTATTATAAAATCGAATCTATATGTCCATAGGAAAATTGAAAAGAGAGCAAGAAGAAACCATAAAAATTGAGAGAAAGACCTCAGCAAAGCCGATTCTTTTTGAAATAGCCTGGGAGGTTTGTAATCAAGTGGGTGGTATTTACACCGTTATTCGATCCAAAGTACCAGCCATGGTGGAAGAATGGGGCGATAATTACTGTCTTATTGGGCCATATTTTGCACAAACTGCGGGTATAGAATTTGAAAGATTAGACAACGACGACTCCATATTTTCTAAAGCTGCACAAGGGTTAAGAGATAAAGGTATGGAAGTATTCTATGGTCGTTGGTTAGTAACTGGTAAGCCTAGAATTATCTTGGTTGATTTCAACGCTAATTTGGCCAAAGTGGATATGCTCAAGTTTGAGCTTTGGGAAAGACATAAAATATCGACAATCAATTGTGAAGATTTGGTAAACCGAGTGATTGCTTTTGGTGATTTGGTGAAGCAATACCTTCAATCTTTTGTCGAAGATCACAACAAAAAACAAGAGGTAATTGCTCATTTCCATGAATGGATGGCTTCTACTGCACTAATAGATTTAAGAAAAGACAAGGTCAATATTGGCACCGTGTTTACTACCCACGCCACTATGTTGGGAAGATACATTGCGGGTAATGTTAACGACTTTTATGAAAAACTACACAGATATGATTGGGAAAAAGAAGCCAAAAACTATGGCATTGAAGCCCAAGCAGGCATAGAAAGACAGTCGGCTCAGCTATGTCATGTATTGACAACGGTTAGTGATGTTACAGCAAAAGAATGCGAAGTGTTTTTTGGAAGAATTTGTGATTTAATTCTTCCCAATGGCTTAAACATTACCCGATTTGCAGCTACGCACGAGTTTCAGAATTTGCACCTCAAATACAAGCAGAAAATTAATCAGTTTGTGATGGGCCATTTCTTTCAGAGCTACTCATGGGATCTTGACAATACCTTGTATTTCTTTACATCGGGTCGATATGAGTTCAAAAATAAAGGCTATGACCTTACCTTAGAAGCCCTTAAAAGGTTGAATTTTAAGATTGTACAGTCTGGATTAGATATGACTGTAGTGATGTTTATGATTACCAAAAACCCTGTCCATTCTATTGATCCTCAGGTGCTCCAGTCACGTGCGGTTATGGAAGAAATCCGCCAGACTTGCGAGTCGATTGAGAAGGAAATTGGAGAGCATCTCTTTCATGCATCTGCATCCAATGAAGATGTAAACTTGCCAGATCTTAATGAATTTGTAAATGAATATTGGAGACTAAGACTAAGAAGAACTATACAAACTTGGAGAACCAAAACGCTTCCTCGAACTGTTACGCATTTACTTAAAGAGCCTGACGACATCACGGATTTCTTTGAGAAAACTAACCTCATGAATCACCAGCAAGACAGGGTTAAGTTTGTATATCATCCTGATTTTATTTCGCCTACCAATCCACTTTTTGGTTTAGAGTATAGCCAATTTGTGAGAGGTTGTCACTTGGGTGTTTTCCCAAGTTATTATGAGCCATGGGGTTATACACCGCTAGAGTGCGTTGTGCGAGGTATTCCTACGGTTACCAGTGACCTTTCGGGTTTTGGAGATTTTATGATGCAGCTGATGGATGATTATGAAAATGTGGGTGTTTATGTAGTAAATCGGAAAGACCAAAACTTCGACAAAGCAGCAGACCAATTGGCCAATATCATGTTTAAGTTTGTAACCATGACTCGACGTGATAGAATTATGCAAAGGAATAGAGTAGAAAACATATCTGATGTGTTTGATTGGACCAACCTCAGGGCTTATTATGACACCGCCCATGATTTGGCCTTGAAGAAAAAAGGTTTGGGGAAAAGTTAAAATCCTGAATTTTGTAAATGATTGTAAATTAAGTATTTACAATGATTTTTTGTTTTTTGGTATTAAAATCGTGCAATTTTGTATTTTTGCAGAATAATATTCAAAAGACCGAATGTATTTGAAAATTGGCATTTTCGTTTTGGCATATTTAATGGGTTCTATACCTACAGCGTTTTGGTATGCAAAATATTTTCATGGAATAGATATCAGGCAGCACGGAAGTGGTAATGTTGGGGCTACTAATTCATTAAGAGTTTTAGGAAAAAAAGCCGGAATAATCGTTTTGATATTTGATTTGCTAAAAGGACTTTCGCCGGTATTACTGAGTAGATATTTTGGTTTTTCAGAGGAACAAACTTTTTTGGTGGGGATAGTAAGTATTTTGGGGCATATTTGGTCGGTCTTTGCCAATTTTAAAGGTGGAAAGGGTATTGCAACATCTCTGGGTGTAATTCTAGCGGTATCGCCTGCTGGTGCTGGTGTGAGTGTTTTGGTATTTGTTGTTGTGGTTTATTTTACAAAATTCGTTTCCCTAGGTTCTTTATTGGCAGGATTAACATTTGTTCTATATTATTTACTTTTCAATTTCAGCCATACATCAATGTCGTTAATTGCCTTTTTATTATTTGTACTTTTGGTGTATACCCATCGAGAAAATATTAAAAAACTACTAAAAGGAACTGAAAATAAGCTTTCATCAAAAAATTAAGCTACTCTAAAACTTCCTTCAAAACAGCCATTGAACGTAGATTGCCGAAACCTTCCACATGAATTTTATAGTATAAGCGTATCAGGTCCAA
The DNA here is from genome assembly GCA_021740125.1 of Leadbetterella sp. GTDB lineage: Bacteria > Bacteroidota > Bacteroidia > Cytophagales > Spirosomataceae > Leadbetterella. The sequence goes on from JAIPAJ010000005.1 coordinate 13,405, forward strand.
GACCTTTATTCTAAGAGCCTTGCTGATTTGTAAGCTTGAACCAAAGTCCTGTTGAATCAGCTCTTTAATAAGTTTTTTCTCTTCAAAGTTTACCGGTATAGCGTGTTCGTTAAGTTGATTCACCACGTCATCTTCACTCTCTGGACCAAAACCCAGGTAAAAACAATAATTAATCAAAAAATAAAGATGGAAATTCTCTATTTGTTCCTCGTGTTGGTCTAAATATTTTAGAGAGTCCTCTAAGAAATTAAAAAGTGGGGTATTTTCAGAATGTTCTTTGAGACTGTTATTCAGGACTTCGTTTATGAAGATTGCCATGCTTGATTTCTTGATGTCTACCGTTATAGTGTGAAAGGGATACAAGCATTTTATTTCAGATATTCGATGGATTTCTTTTTTTGTGTCATGATAGACCACTAAGTCAAGCAAAGTAAGTGGCTGGAATAAAGCAATTTTGTTTTTTCCTTTAGCACTTCTTACACCATTTTCAATGTAAGTTTGAATTCCAAATGCTTCAGTATAGATTTTTACAATGATGGATGTTTCTTTGTATTTAACAAAACTGATTACAATTCCCTTAGTTTTATGTAGCATGATACAACAAAAATAAGAAAATTAAAAGCCAAAGTGCATCCAAAAAGTGCCAATAAATATAAATGAGTTTGAAATTAAGCTGATTTGGAGGATTAACACTGTATACAAATGAATCAACATAAGATTTGTTTCTAAAAACCTTAGCAACAGTGACAGAAAGAGCTACAATCCCACCAAATGCATGCAAAATATGCAAACCGGAAAGTATGAATAAAAAAGAAGCTCCAGTATGATTGGCCATCGTAAAGCCTTTACTGGATAATTCCATCCACCCAGTAATTTGTAAAACTAAGAAGAGTAGCCCAAATAAGTAGGTTAACCCCAAATATCTTTTAAAAGCAATAAATTGCTGCTCAAACAGTTCTTTTTTGGCTAAAAATATGGTTAAACTGCTCAAAATAATTACTAATGAACTGGCCCAAAAAACTTTAGGTATGACCAAAGGAATATTTTGGTTAATTAATTCTTTTTTCAGAAAAATTAGAAAAATAGCTAAGAACAAAAGTCCACTGCCCAAAATGGCCAAATATAGCATGAATGCAAATGGCTCTCTTCTTTTACTAAATTTGTTTTCGCTCATTTTTTGATTCTCGGCTTTCTTAGATATTCAATTTATTGTTGACTTCTATTATCAAACAAAGGTTTTAAATAAAAGTTTGATTCATTTGTATTTTAAATTCCTAGCAAACAAAAAGTCTATAAATCCTTATTTTCAAGCTTATTTCTTTCAATTTTATAAATACATATCATTCAAATACTGTTTTGTAATGTTTTTCTTCGACCTTTGCACCGAGAAAAATACAAGATGAAAACAAAAGGAAATCGAAAGTCGAAAATAAATATAGTAACGCTAGGTTGTTCAAAAAACTTAGTGGACTCAGAGATATTATATACGCAACTTAAAGGAAATGGCTTAACTGTTACTCACGAAGCAGAAAATGACGATGCTCAAATTGTAGTTATCAATACTTGTGGATTTATAGACAATGCTAAGCAAGAAAGCATAGACACAATATTAAGATATGTAGAAGCCAAAGAGGCAGGGCATATTGAAAAAGTTATCGTTACGGGTTGTTTATCACATCGTTATAAAGACGAATTGGAGAAAGAAATTCCGATGGTAGACTCTTGGTTTGGTACTAATGAACTTCCTCGCCTACTAAAAACGCTTAAGGCTGACTACAAGAAAGAACTGGTTGGTGAAAGGCTATTAACTACACCTGCTCATTATGCATATCTTAAGATTGCAGAAGGTTGCGACAGACCCTGTAGCTTTTGTGCTATTCCGCTTATGAGAGGCAAACACGAGTCTCGCCCCATGGAAGAGTTATTGCTATCTGCCAAAAACTTGGCCGCAAAAGGTACAAAAGAAATCATCCTCATAGCCCAAGACCTCACTTATTATGGTTTAGATATTTATAAAAAACGAAATCTTGCCGAGTTTTTAGATAGATTGTCAGATGTAGAAGGTATCGATTGGATTCGTTTACAATACGCCTATCCTTCTGGTTTTCCGATGGATATTTTGGATGTTATGGCCAGCAAGCCTAATATTTGTAAATATCTTGATATGCCTTTACAGCATGGTTCTTCAGAAATGTTGAAAATTATGCGAAGAGGTATAGATAGGCCTAAAACAGAGCAACTTTTGGCGGACATTAGAAGTAAGGTGTCAGATATAGCCATCCGAACAACTCTCATTGCTGGACATCCGGGTGAAACAGAAGAAATGTTTGAAGAAATGCATGATTTCGTAAAATCTCAGCGATTTGATAGGCTTGGAGTTTTTCAATATTCACATGAAGATGATACCCATTCTTATCAAATGAACGATGATATATCAGCAGAAGAAAAGCAAGAAAGGGTAGATATAATCATGGAACTACAGCAAGGAATTTCTGAGGAACTCAATCAAAAGAAAGTAGGAAATACGTATAAAGTACTTTTTGATAGAAAAGAAAGCGGTTATTTCATAGGAAGAACCCAGTTTGATTCTCCAGAAGTTGACAACGAGGTGTTGGTTTCTGCTGACGAATATGTTCGACTTGGAGATTTTGCTGATGTAAAAATAACCAATGCTGCCGAATTTGATTTATACGGAACACTCGTGAAATAGTAAATAAAGATTTTTCGTCTTAGTTTATCTCAAATACATTGGAAATCTAGTAAAACGAAGTCCAATTGTGAAGTCTAATCTATTGAGATTAATCGGCGTTGCGAGTTTAATTTTTTCTACTTTGTTGTCAATGGTACTTATTTCTCCGTAGTTATACCCTCCTTCAAGGCTTAGAACTATATCTCTGCCAAATATGTCGTTACCCAAAAGGAAATCCAAACCAAGTGTGGCTGCAGCTCCATAAGATTGGCCTTTAAAATGAAACGCAGAATTGTTGGTAAGGCCCTTATCTGAATATAAATGCATACCTGGACTCAATGTTAATATTGCAAAAGTCTTATAGTCAATACTTTTTCTAAACAAAAAAGTTGGTCCAATAAACTTGTGTGAGATTTTGTTGGAAAGCTGTCCGCCCTTGATGGCTTCTTGAGAAAACAGGTCGGGATAATCCAAACTCGTGCTTGAATTCCTCGCTTGATAATTAGTATAGGTAGCACCAATTCCAACATGGTCTCCAAAGAAGTAGGCAGCATCTACTCCAAACATCCAACCTCTCAATAGTTTTTCTTTGTATAGCCCATATGGTGAGGTGTCAGAATTGGGGGCAATAATATTCCCCAATCCACCTTTTGCACCTATTCTATATTTTAGATAGTTTTTAAACTCAGAAACTGGTTCTTCATCTGCCAAAGGCGATACTTCAACTTTTTCTTTTTTTGGCTCGGTTTTTTCTATTGGCTTTTCAGTTTTTGAGGTTTCAACTGGCTTTTCGTCCGTTAGCGGTTCAGTGGTTTTATCTGCTTTCTTTTCAACGGCATTGGCCGTTTTGGATTTGTCCAAACTGCTTTTTGTGGGCTCGGTTTCTGTTTTTTCAGAATTCTTTTTATTGTCGGATTTGGCTACTTCATTTTTCTTAGACTCAACCTTTTTTGTGTTTGCACTGTTGGGTTGTTTTTCTTCTGAAGTAGATGGATTAAGTGGAACAGCTCTGTTTGACTGACCAGATTTGCTTTTTTCAATAAGTTTGTCGTTTTGCAAAACATCCGTTGTATAGTAGGCATATTTAAAAGAAGATACCAAATTTTTAAATATCTCATTTCTAAGAACCTTGTTTTTAGGACCCAAATACGCATATACAAATCTAGTAGGAGTTTCATCTAGAATTTTACATCTAATTTCTTCCCCCGCTTGAGTAACAATCAAATCCTTTTGTGCGAAGGTTTTGGTACCCAAAAGTGTAAAGCACAAAACAGCAATAACCTTAAATAAAAGTTTGGTCATTTTTATGTATAATAAATTTAATAATACTAAATTCTTGAGCATCGAAATGCAAAAATAATCAAAAACTATCTAATACTTTGAGAAAGTACATAACTGTACCTTTAAATATGCTTCTTGAAATTTATAAATTACAATAATCGTACCGAAATCTTATGTGAACACTAAACGTTAAAAAACAAACATAATTTTGAATAAACAGTTTATTTAGACACCATTTCATTAAGTTTGAGCTTAATTAATTTAAAAAATCTTGAGAGATTATTGTCTAATTATAGTTTATTAACTTACCGTTAACTAATTTTTTTTATTCAAAATTTGACTTTTAAAAATTTAATGTTTTATATTTCGGAAAAATATTTCTTCAATTTAAAAAACAGCGTTTGTACAATATGATATAAAACTCTACGTTAACTAATCTGAAAATACATAATGGAAAAAATCCTAGTTAACGAAAGTGAGCTTATATCAGCGTATATACGTGGAGATGAAAAGGCATTCGCCACGCTTGTTAATCGATACAAGTCCAAAGTTTATACTACTATTTACCTTGTTGTGAAAGACAGTTATGTCGCTGAAGACCTAACACAAGATACCTTTATTAAGGCTATAAGGACTTTAAAAGAAGGCAGGTATAACGAAGAAGGCAAGTTCTTGCCATGGATTCTTCGCATAGCCCACAATTTGGCCATTGACTATTTTCGTAGGGCAAAACGTTATCCTAACGTAGTTTTTGAGGATGGAAGTAGTGTGTTCAACTCTCTCAATTTCGCTGAAGATTCTATTGAGTCAGCTCAAATCAAGAAAGAATCTTACGAACATCTGAGAAGTATGATCAAGAAGTTGCCGGAGCAACAACGCGAAGTTTTGGTTATGAGGCATTACGAAGACCTCAGTTTCCAAGAAATAGCCGAAGCTACGGGCGTGAGTATCAATACTGCATTGGGCCGTATGCGTTATGCTCTTATCAATCTGAGAAAATTGATGAGTAAAACAAAATATGCCTATGACACAAACCTGTACATCAACGCAGAATGAGATTGTTCGTTACATTTATAATGAAACCTCGAGTTCTGAAAATGTTATCATTGAGACCTCTTTAATTTATGACAATGATTTATTGGAGTTCTACCTCGACTGTATCGAGATAAAAGAAGAAATGAACCAGATAAATCTAAGTCCAAGAGAAACGACGATACAAAACATCTTAAATTTTTCTAAAAGCTTTAGACCTGCGATTTAATCGCAGGTTTTTTTTCTAAAAAAGTAGTTGTTTTCTAGCCATATTCCATCTAAGTCCAAAGGAATAAATAATTTCGGTTTCGTCTATAAAGTAAGAATCTTTCCGTCTTTGATACATGAGGTCAATAAACAAATTATGTTTAATCATCAAAGAGGCTACCATTTCGGTGTTTTTGATGCGGTTTTCGAAGCCTTGCCCTATGTAATTGTTATAATCAGATATTCTTCCAATACGATTATTGAGTTTAATATTACCTCCGAAATTGCTGCTGTCTATGTCTTCTCCTTTTAATGCATTCATGGCTACAAATGACAATAATACCTTGGCATGTGGTTGATATTTTACAGAAACGATATTTTCTTTAAAATTTGCTCCCAAAGGATGAGCCATTGGGAGGTTGTAATTTACATAATTGGTGTAATCCGTAAAATGTGAGTACATAAATGGCCTGGCTCTATTCAGTTCGTACTGCACATCTAGATTTTTGATTTTAAATACATCAAAATACTTAACTCCAAGCTGCCAAGCGTATTTTTTTGACCACCAACTATCTTTTTTAAACTCTTTTGTATTGTATTCGTCTAGGAAATATTGGCCATAAGCAGTAAATGTTTTGAGAATATTTAGCTTAAAATCGGCTCCGACGATTGCATTGTCAGAACTTCCTAAATATCCTTCGACAAATCTGTAAAAAATAACAGGATTGAGGTAATTCAACTCAAATCCATTTTTGCGACTTCCATACATTACACTCTCAAACAAACCTATGTTTAGAGTTTTAGTAAGGTTAATGTTTAAATGATGAAACGCCAAGTATTTTGGGGCGTTGGTGATTTGACTAAAAGGCGGATTTACCACTTGCAAATTGGTCATTTGACCTAGAATAGACAAATACTGTAGTCTCCCAATTCTCAAATCTGTTTTGAGTTGTAAGAAGGGGGCACTAAAATCACTCAAAACCATTGATCTGATACCCGAGCCAATAAAGTTTTTATCATGACCAAATGTCATTGTAAGACTTTTTATTGGCTTAAAGGCAAAATAGCCCAAAGCAGAGAAATAGTCGCCTTGAAGTAAATCATAATTATCGTTTTTTATTTTTACTAATGATTGATAAGGATACCCTTGATAGGTTTTGTAAAAATTCACGAGAAAATTGCTACTAGAACTTTGATTATCGGTTAGCATTGTGTAAAAGCCTAGCTTTTTGTTGATATTTCCTCTAATTTCCACTCCTCGAGTGTTGATAAAAGTAGATTTAGAGTTTAAATCCCCATATGCAGAGTTTGTCCCAAAGGCAACATTCAAAATAGGCGAAACATGAATGTCAAAATCATCAGTTTGAACAAAATAAAAGTCAGATTTGTTTTTATAAATATACTTTAATAAGGGCCTTCTGCTTATGTTGTTGATTATTTGGTTTTTATGAATATATTCCCAATTGTCTATTTGTAAATATTCAAGATTACGTTTGTCTGTCTTTGAAAGTTTTAAGAATGTCGAAGAATCAACAGATGCTAGAAAATCTCCAATTTGTTCTCTACTAAAAGGTTTAATATTTGTATGAAATGAATTGGAAAGCTTCCCCGACTTAACTTCTAGCCTTTCTAAAAACCCGTCAGGCAATTGAGAAATAGGGCTATTTGCACTTTGGGAAAAGCCGATATTTAGATTAGATAAAAAAAACAGGAAAATTAATTTTCGCCTCATATGCTGTAAAATAATAGGAAGAAAGTTGCGAAAATAATTAATAATTAGCACTAATGAGCAGATTAATTGATAATTTTGGAACAAAGCAATGATGCATTAAGTTTTCAAAATAACGAAAACCAATTGAATGAAGACATTTGAGATTCCGCAAATATATAAAAGTACCATAATATCTAGCATAAAAGAAAAACGCAGGGTAAAAGACAAGCTAAAAAAAGATTTTAGTCCTACAGTTTTAGATTTTGAAAATGTAAAGATTTTATTAGCTAGGCATTTTGGTTTTTGTTATGGAGTAGAAAATGCCGTGGAGATTGCCTACAGTGTTTTAAATGAAAACAAAGGTAAACGGATATTTTTATTGAGTGAAATGATCCATAATCCAGAGGTTAATGCCGATTTATTGTCTCGTGGGGTAAAGTTTCTGATGGATACCAATGGCAACAAACTGGATGCGTTTTATGATTTAAAACCGAGTGATATAGTTATTGTTCCAGCTTTTGGAACAACTTTAGAACTGCAAAATGAATTATCTGCCTTGGGTATTGATTCTTATAAATATGACACCACTTGTCCGTTTGTTGAGAAGGTTTGGAATCGAGCCCAGCAAATAGGTGAGAGGGGTTTTAGTGTTATTGTTCATGGAAAGCCCAATCACGAAGAAACAAGAGCGACATTTTCACATAGCCAAGAGAACTCTCCTACCATAGTTATAAAAGACATGTCGGAAGCCATCCTTTTGGCTGCTTATATCAGAAAAGAGAAATCTTCACGAGAGTTCTATCAGGAGTTTTCAGGAAGATTTTCGGTGGGATTTGATCCTGAGAAGGATTTAGAAAGATTTGGAGTGGTAAACCAAACCACCATGTTGGCTACAGAAACACAATATATAGCAAATTTTCTAAAGGACGAGTTGATAAAGTCCAAGAATCTTTCTGAATTAGAAATACCAGCGTATTTTGCTAGCACTAGAGATACGCTTTGTTATGCCACAAACGATAACCAGGATGCCACATATGCTTTAATGAATGAAAAGGCTGATATGGCCATTGTTGTCGGTGGGTATAATAGCTCTAATACCACACACCTCGTTGAATTATTAGAAACAGCCATGCCAACATTTTTTATTCAGACAGAATCTAACCTAATTTCAGCTAATCGTGTATCTCATTTTGATATTCATTCTCACGTAGAGAAAGAGACCTTTGGAATTTTTGACTTCAACAGAAAGCCTACAATTGTACTTACCTGTGGAGCATCTTGCCCAGATGCTGTTGTGGAGTCAGTTCTAAAAAAAATTGTTGGATTTTTTGAAGAAGAGGTGGATTTTGAAAATTTAGTAAATTGGGTTTAGGATCTATCAAATCTTAAAATTGATATTATTTATTCCTTTTTTTAAAAGAATTGAAATAATACGACGTTAGAATAAGATAAAAACACATTACCCATGAAGATGCTGGAGTATATAAAAATGATCTTAGATAAAGTTAGTTTTGATTCAAAGTTATTTGAAAAAGAGTTAAAGAAAGGCTTAAAAGAATTGCAGCCAGTAGATATGAAAGAATTGAGAAACTGGTGCTACGAAAATTTCGGAAAGATTTATCAAACCTTACTGAATAAGGTTTTTAGGAGTGTAAAGCTTGCGTAAAAACAAAAAATGTCGTTTCACAATGAAACGACATTTTTTTATCTATTGAATAAAAGCCTTTTACCAGATTTATTGTCATTGAATTTGCCTTCATCATAAAGTAATTCACCAGATACAAAAGTCTTAATAATGCTTGCACCAAAAGTTTTACCTTCAAATGGCGACCAGCCAACTTTATATAAAATATTGTCCTTAGAAACTGTGTAGGGTTTATTCATATCGACCAAAACCAAATCTGCCCAATAACCTTCTCTAATGTATCCTCTATGGTCTATCCTGAAACATTCTGCTGGAGCATGACACATTTTTTCAATGATTTTTTCAAGACTAATTTTACCTTTCTCATAGAAATCGAGCATAACTTGAAGACTATTTTGTATCAAAGGCAATCCAGATGGAGCGTTCCAATAGTTATTGTCTTTTTCTTCTAAAGTATGTGGAGCATGATCAGTTGCTATTATGTCAAGTTTATCACTCAAAAGCCCTTCCATTAGTTTGTCTTTGTGATCATGTTTAATAGCTGGGTTACATTTTATTTTTGTTCCAAGCGTTTTGTAGTCTTCAGCGTCAAAATACAAATGATGAACACAAACTTCCGAAGTGATTTTCTTTTCTTTTAGTGGAATAGTATTGTCGAATAATTCAAGTTCTTCTCCAGTTGAGATATGTAAAATATGTAGTCTTGTGCCATGTTTCTTGGCCAAACCTGCTGCCATAGAGCTAGAAATATAACATGCCTTTTCGTCTCGAATTATTGCATGAATATCATAAGGGATCTCGCTATTGGCATACTTTACTTTATAAAATTCAAGATTTGCTTTTACTGTACTTTCATCTTCACAATGGGTGGCTATAAGCCCAGAAAAATTGCTGAAGATATTTTCCAGCGTTTTTTCATTGTCCACCAACATATTACCAGTAGAACTACCCATAAAGAGTTTAAGGCCGCAAACTTTGCTTAAATCGGTTTTCATAGCTTCGTCGTAGTTGTCGTTGGATCCACCCATAAAAAATGAGTAATTTGTCCAGCTAGATTTCTCTGCTATTTGATATTTGTCTTCTAGAAGTTCTTGCGTCAAGGCATTTGGTACAGTATTGGGCATTTCCATAAAACTGGTCGTACCTCCTGCTAAAGCAGCTTTAGATTCGGTTTCGATATTTGCCTTATGTGTAAGTCCAGGCTCACGAAAATGCACTTGATCGTCAATGACTCCTGGCATAAGGTGCAAACCTTGAGCATCAAAGATATATTGAGCGGCTAAATGACTAAGATTTTTATCAATTCTATCTATTTTTCCATCTTTTATGAGGATATCTAGCTCTTGTATCTTTCCTTCATTTATTACCTTAGCGTTCAATATTAGCGAAGTAGACATATATTAATAATTATGATATTTTTTTTAATTCAGTTTTTGCGGAATTTACAACCCATTCGTATTCGGCTATTTTTAGACATTCTTTATAAAATGCTCTAGCCTTGGCTATTTCTTTTTGTTTTACAAATATACGAGCCATTCCTAAATATGCCATTCCATGATATTCTTTTGTGTACCTATCATCATGTGGAATTTTTAGTGCTTTGGCATAATTTATAAATGCACTTTGAAGATTTTTCCCAATGTGTTCGTCTGCGTAAGCCTCAAAAACTAAGTTGGACAATTGGCTTACCTTATCTTTACGTGATTTGAGTTGCTCATTGAGTTTTACAGCTTCTTCATATTCATTATTTAGTAATAGACTCTCAATATGTTTTATTTTAAATATGTAATTGTTGGGATATTTGTTATTTAAAATATTGGAATAAGCCAAAGATTTCTTAAAATTAGATTCGTATTTGATATTGATATTAATCAAATATAATGCGGCTTCAGTTCTACTAAAGATGGATTTTTTAAAAGAGTTTTCTAATTCCTGAAGTCCAAGTTTTTTGTTTCCATCCTCAAAAAACATTATAATTGGTTTCACCATTGGGTGTGATTCAGGATATTGAACTCTATAAAAGTTATATAGACCAGAGGCAAAAAGAAATTCTGGGTTCTCGTTTTTATATTTTTTTCCTTCATTAAAGAAATTGTGTGCTTTTTTTGCTTCGCTTGCCGCATCAAAGTATTCTTTTTGATAATTTTTTGAAAGAGCTATAAATCCATGTGCTGCAAGGAGAAAAAAAGCAGCTTCTTTTTTATATTTGGGGATATTATAGATGCTTTTTGAGGCTAATATACATTTATTAAGTTCAGAGATGTATTTTTTTAGTACTTCTGGATTTTTATCTATTGGCACATTCTCCCATTGAAGTTCAATGGCATTTAATAAGAATTTGACTGGATGTTGTGGATAAGCAATTTTTACTGAATTTAAAACCTCATTTGCTTCATCAAACTGTTGATTGTAAAGAAAGTCTAATCCTTTGATTGTAATATCTTTGTTTTTTTCGTCTTCTAAAAACTGGGCATTTGTTTGAAGTTGAAAGACGGTAATAATAAAAAGTATGATTTTGGATTTCATAAAAATAAAAAACCCTTTCACTGGTTGCAGAGAAAGGGCCTAAAATGGTAGTAATATAATATTATAAGCTAGTGCTTAGGAAGTTCATAACTTCTTTATAATTCTTCATGTCAACACCACTTTTCTCAAGAGCAGCACCTACAGTTTTAGAAGTACAAACAATATCAAATGTAAGGTCTCCATTAGGCTTGTATGAAGTTGAACCGTTTGTGCCAAATAGTTGAGATTGCATTTTGTAGAATAATTCTACTTGACCAGTTTTGTAACCATAATCAAGACGCTCAACAGAATTGTCAAAATCTTTGGTATAAAGAATCGGAAGAGCTTTAAGCGTTTCTCCATTTTTAACAAATACCATGACAAATTTGTCAGTTGATACCAAAGAATTCGGTATTGCTACACCACCCCATTTGCTAGATACTCCATTGCCAACACCTGTAACGTCAACTTCTTTCCAATCAGTAGCTTTCACGGTAGCTTGGAAACTCTGAACGTTGGCATTTCCATTAGTTCCGTTTGTACCATTTACACCATCTTTACCATCTTTACCATTGGTTCCATTTGTACCATTAGTTCCCGCAACGCCTTGAGGTCCAACTGGTCCGATTGGTCCTTGAATACCTTGATCACCTTTACAAGACCAGAATGAAACAGTTGTAGCTAGTGCAAAAATTGATAGTAGCTTTACTAATTTGTTCATAATTTTAAGAATTAAGATTTATTTGACTTCGAGATTTTTAGCAATATTATTGAAAATTGAACAACTTTGCAAGACAATTCAAATGAATATTTATTTTACGGTAATATTTTTTCAAATAACATAATTAAAAACAAAATGGATAAACTCGATTGCCTAAATCAGGTGGCTGATTTTCATACAACATTTCATCATCCAATAGAAAAAGTCCCTGTAATTCCTGCTCAGAAACGTTGTGAGCTAAGGGTTGAGTTAATTTCAGAAGAGCTCAAAGAATTAGCTGAAGCTATTCAAAATAATGATATTGTAGAAGTTGCAGATGCTCTCTGCGATATCCAATATGTCTTATCTGGGGCGGTATTAGAGTTTGGACTTGGGGATAAATTCAAAGAATTGTTTGATGAAGTTCAAAGATCCAACATGAGTAAAGCTTGTGCAAATTTAAAAGAGGCAGAGGCAACTGTTGAACATTATTCAAAGAAAGGATTTGAATGTTATTATAAGCAAGATGGGCTCAGGTATTTAGTATACAGAACTGCGGATAATAAGACATTAAAAAATATAAACTACTCACCAGCAGACCTAAAATCTATTCTAGAGAAATGATGAATCAGCTAAAAGAAAATCTCATTTCTCGTTTTTTTAGGTATGCCAAAATTGACACACAATCTAATCCAGAAAGTTCGTTGTCGCCATCAACTGAAAAACAGAAGAATTTGGGTAGGATTTTAGTTCAAGAATTAAAAAGTTTGGGTATTGAGAATGCCGAAATGGACAAGTTTTGTGTAGTTTATGCAAATTTAGCTGCTAATTCAGAGAAAGTAGATATTCCAAAAATCATGTTTTGCTCACACATTGACACCTCGCCGGATTGTTCCGGTGAGGTTGTCATGCCAATAATCCATAAAAATTATCAAGGTCAAGATTTGGTTCTACCAGATGATAATTCCCAGATTATCAAAATGTCTGAGCATCCCGACTTAAAGCATCAGCTAGGAAATGATATCATTACGGCTTCGGGAACCACACTTTTGGGTGCAGATAACAAAGCTGGGTTGGCGGCAATCATGACGGCTCTAGAATATTTAATAAAAAATCCTGAAATCAAACATGGAGATATTAAAATCCTTTTTACTCCAGATGAAGAAGTAGGAAGAGGAACTGAAAATGTAGATTTAAAACGCCTTAACGCTGATTATGGATATACTATTGATGGTGAAACTTTAGGGTCTATTGAAAATGAAACATTTTCAGCTGATGGTGTCGAGATAAAAATATATGGTGTGAGTGCTCACCCTGGTTTTGCGAAAGGTAAATTGGAGAATGCATTGAAGATAGGTGCCGATATCATTGCGGCTTTGCCTAAAGAAATACTTTCTCCAGAAACTACTGAAGGTAGAAATGGCTTCATTCATCCAACTGATATACAAGGGAATGTGGAGTTTTGTAAGTTGAGCTTTATTATAAGAGATTTTGATGAATCTGGACTTGTTGAGAAAGAAAAATTACTCAAAAGAACAGTTGGGAATGTGCTCAAAGCATATAAAAATTCGAGCTTTGAATTTGTTTTAAAAGAGCAATACCGAAATATGAAATCAGTCCTTGATAATTTCCCAGAAGTGACTGGAAATGCGATTGAGGCGATAAAACGAGCGGGAATTGAGCCTAAATTGCAGAGCATAAGAGGAGGAACAGATGGTTCTAGGTTGTCATTTATGGGTTTGCCTTGTCCGAATATATTTGCCGGAGAGCATGCATTTCATTCAAAATTAGAATGGGTTTCAGTGCAAGACATGCTCAAAGCGTCTGAAGTTATTGTAAATTTGGCCATAATTTATGAAGAAAAGGCATGACGGAGATTCAAAATAACATTACTAAGCTTCACGAATGTATTCCAGCTGGTGTTAAACTCGTGGCGGTTTCGAAGTTTAAGCCCAAAGAATTGCTTTTGGAGGCCTATGAAATTGGCTTCAGAGCATTTGGAGAAAACTACGTGCAAGAGTTGGTGGACAAATACGAAGCTTTACCCAAAGATATTGAATGGCATTTTATAGGACATTTACAAACCAATAAAGTCAAATATATTGCACCTTTTGTAAGTTTAATTCACTCAGTAGATAGTTTTAAGCTTTTGAAAGAAATAGACAAGCAATCGTCTAAAAATGGGCGGGTAATTGATTGTTTATTGCAGATTTACATTGCCAAAGAAGATTCTAAATCTGGAATGGACAAAACAGAATATTTGCAAATGATAGACTCAGAGGAGTTTAAATTGCTCAAAAATATCAAAGTAAAAGGATTGATGGGAATGAGTACTTTTACTGTTAATATGGATTTGGTTAGAGAAGAATTTCGAAGTTTGAAGGAGCTTTTTGAACAAACTCGAAGCTTTCAAGCTTCTAATTTTTCATTAGAAGAAATTTCGATGGGGATGAGTGGTGACTGGCAATTGGCTGTGGAAGAAGGCAGCACGATGATAAGAGTTGGCAGTTCTATTTTTGGAAGTAGAGGTTAATTAGTTAATGTGATAATTTGTTAATTATTAATGTGTTAAGGATGTTGTAAGTTTCCGATTTTTTAGATTTAAATAATTTATTAAAAATTTTAATTTATGAATAAGTTTTTTCTTCTTTCTGGTTCGGTTTTGGGTCTTTTGGGGGTGGCTATTGGTGCTTTTGGTGCCCATGCTTTGAAAGGAATGTTAGAAGTGGCCGGCCGAGCAGATACCTTCGAAACAGGGGTTCGGTATCTATTTTATCATGCAATAGCGTTGGTTTTGGTTGGGATTTTAAGCAAAGAATTCCCTGGGAATACTATCTATTGGAGTGGAAATGCTTTCCTTTTGGGTACATTGATTTTTTCAGGAAGTTTGTTTTTAATTTGTTTCACTGGAATTAATGTATTCGGAGCGGTAGCTCCAATTGGTGGCACCATGCTAATCATAGGTTGGGCTTTGCTGTTTTGGAGTGTTTTCAAAGGTTGAAATTACAATCCCTGCATGGTCACCAACTTGCGATAATACCCATTTTCTTCTTCAAAAAGACTTTGATGGGTGCCTTCCTCTACCACTTTTCCGTTTTGTATAACATAGATTTTATCAGCATTTTGAATGGTGCTGAGCCTATGAGCGATGACTAGTGAAGTACGATTTTTCATTAAGTTTGCCAAAGCATCTTGTACAAGTTTTTCAGATTCTGTATCAAGAGCCGAGGTAGCTTCATCCAAAATTAGAATCGGTGGATTTTGCAAAATGGCTCTGGCAATAGAAAGTCGTTGTTTCTGTCCTCCGGAAAGCTTTGTACCTCGGTCACCAATGTTGGTTTCGTATCCTTCGGGTTGATTTACAATAAATTCGTGTGCATTTGCAATTTTTGCAGCATTTTGAATTTCTTCCAAACTCGCATTTCTACCAAACGCAATATTATTTAAAATGGAATCATTGTAAAGCATCGGCTCTTGTGTAACCACCCCAATATGTTCTCTTAGGCTTTTTTGGCTGATGCTTTTGATGTTTTGGCTATCTATCAAAATCTCGCCTTTTTTCACATCGTAAAACCTTATCAATAAGTCGGCTATGGTAGATTTTCCGCCTCCAGAAGCCCCTACCAAGGCCACTGTTTCGCCTTTTTTGATTTCTAAGCTGATATTTTTCAGGATTTCTTTTTCTTCTATGTAAGAAAACCCAACATTTCTGAATTCTATTTTTGATTCAAATTTTTCTAAAACCTTAGCATCTTTATCATCCACTATATCTGCCTTTTGGTCAATCAACTCCATTACTCTTTGGCCTGAAGCCAAGCCCCTTTGAGCGGTACTGATGGCTTGGGAAATTTCTTTGGCTGGTCGGATTACTTGAGAGAATATAGCAATGTAGGATATAAATGTGGAGGCAGTAAGAGATCCAGTACCCTCTAAAATCAGGCTTCCACCAAAATAAAGCAAAGAAGCCACCATACTGATACCAATGAATTCTGAGAATGGATTGGCCATTTCTCTTTTGGATGCATAGGCAAACATGGACTTTCGGTAGGCCGTGTTTTGGTCAAAAAACCTTTTAGAAATAAATCCTTCAGCTAAAAAAGCCTTCACAACACGCATGCTTCCAAAGGCTTCGTCCATTATACTGATGAGGTTACTTAGACGTTGTTGACTATCGCCAGCATTGTGCCGCATTCTTTTCAAAACTATCCCTAAAAAAGCCCCAGTGACAGGAATTACTATCAACGAAAACAGCGTAAGTTTCCAAGAAATGTAAAAAAGTGCCACCAAATAGGCCGCCAGTAATATAAATTCTTTTATGGCCGCAGAAAACGAATTGGCTATAGAATTCTCAACTTCTTGTACATCAGTAGTTATTCTTGAGATGAGTTCACCTTTTTTTTCGTTGGAATAAAAACTCAAATGCAAGTGTAAAGTGTGCTCAAAAACTGCTTGGCGAAGGTTGGCTACCATGTTGGTTTTGAATCTTTCGAGTAACCTCAAACTAAAATATCTAGAAACATTGGCGACAAAACTTACATTAAGAATAGTAAAACAAACAAACTTTAGTCCACCCAATTTGCCATCAGAAAGTATGGCTTTGGCAAAAAATTTCTGATACCAGTCTAGTATTTGATAAGTTTCAGGGTTATTATTGGCCATTTCTACAATGAGGCCATCTGCCACCTGGCCAAACAGTACATCCAGCAAGGGTTTTAGTAAAACCAAGTTTAATACACCGAAAACTCCTGCGATAAGAGAAGTAAATACAAAAGGAACCACGAAACTTCTGAGGCTACCTGCGTATTTTAATATTTTGAAATATATTTTCATTGTTGGCAAAATTAGAAAAGGAATTTTGGATAAACCTTATTTTTTTGATTTAGGTTTGTATGAAACACGGATTCAATGAATTTCGTGCTTCGAATGGAATTATGTTAGAACACAGATATTATGGATTGGATACGGATTTGTTTTTTATTTACAATTTTATTTTTTGGTGGATGTAAATCTGAAAATACGCCGAAAGATTTAGGTCGGGCAGTATATTATTGGAAAACAACTTTTGAATTAAGTCAAATAGAATCTGCTTTTTTGGAGGAAAATAAAATTGAGAAAATATATTTACGATATTTCGATGTGGATATGCTTCATAATGAAGCAATTCCGAAAGGAATTTTAACTATAAAATCTAAAGTAAATCAAGAAATTATACCAACGGTTTTTATCACTAATCGTGTTTTTGAGCGATTAAATTTTGATCAAATTGCAGATTTATCAACCAAAGTCTTGGGACAAATCAATAAAATATCAAGTACGTGCAAAGAAATTCAACTCGATTGCGACTGGACATTGAATACAAAAAATAAGTATTTTTTCTTTTTAGAAAAACTCAAAGAAAATTCTTCAAAAAATATGAGATTTTCGGCTACCATTCGTTTGCATCAAATAAAGTTTTATCAGAAAACTGGAATTCCGCCGGTGGATGAAGGAGTTTTGATGCTTTATAATACTGGAGATTGGAGGAAGCTAAAAAATGAAAATTCGCTTTTTGATCCTCAAACTTCGATGAATTACCTCGATAATATTGGGAATTATCCTATGAAGCTGAATTTTGCTTTTCCGTTTTTTCAGCAAGTTTTGGCTTATCGAAATGGGATTTTCTATACATTTATAAAAAATTGTTCACTTGGTGAAATTGACGCCAATTTGGCCTTTGAAAAATCTGAAATAGAAAATCAATTTTTGTGTAAAAATGACGTTCAGTTCAAAAATATTTCTTTTAGGAAAAATGATATTCTCAAATATGAAAGCTCAGATTTTGACAAAATAAATAAAACTAAAAACAAAATTTTACAAAAGATTATAACCCCAAAAACTACATTAATTCTTTACCATTTAGATGAAAAAAATCTTTCAAACTTCAGTAAAAGCCAGATTTCAACGTTTTTCTCCCAAAACTAAGACATTCATAAAGTTATGTGCGGTGCTGGCCATTGTGGCTTGTGGCCCTAGCCCAATGGATTATGCTGAGTATTTCTCACTTTTTTATCCTGAAAATGCCAGCACGCCGCCTACCACAAAACTCTATTATTTTTCTACAAGTTTCCTGAATGAGGAGCCTTTTTTTTATGAAGAAACTCCCTCTCCCAAAGCCGAAACCGTTGATGAAACTGAAAACATAAACGCTTGGGAAACTTATTTGAAATCAAAGGTATCACGAGAAGTCATAAAATCATCGCTATATGGTGAGTCTAAATTGAGTATGTTGGCGTCCAAAGTATCTGCATTTGATAAAGCCGCCAGTTTATATCTTGTTTTTGCTCAAGATTCCGAGAGAGCTACCCCACACAAAACCAATTATTGGGACGAAAATCCAGTAATTGATTCACTCAAAATAGAATCTTTGATAGAAATGGCTGATTTAGGTTTTCAAAATGCAAGCAATGATTTCTTGAAAGAGAGGTATCTTTTTCAAAAAATAAAATTGAGTGGCGAAATCGGTCAATATGATAAGTTAATAGATGATTTTGCGGCAAACTCATCTCTTATAAAAAGGAAATCCTTCATTTCAAACTGGTCTAAAAGTCGTGCGGCTGGAGCTACAATGGCTCTTGGAGACACTGCCAATGCGGTTTATATGTTTGCTCAGATTTTTAATGATTGTCCTTCAAGGAGGTATCAGGCAGACTTGAGTGTGCGGAGACTAAATCCAAAGTTTTTTGCGGAAGCACTTGAACTCGCAACAAAAAGTGATGAAAAAGCCAATGTTTTGGCTTTACAGGGTATTCAACCTCTACAAGACGGACTGGATATTTTAGAGAAAATCTATGATTTGAACCCTAAACATCCACTTTTGGAGTTAGTTTTTGCGAGAGAAATCAACAAAAACGAAATGGCGTTTTTTGCAGATAAAAACAGCACGGTTTACGGAAACTTCGACAATTATTATGATGAAAACTATAAGATTGACCAATCCAAAATAGCTTCTCAAAGGAAAGGTGGTGAAACTTACCTTGAAAAGCTGTTGAGTTTTTCTGAGAAGTTGAGTTCTAATGGAAAAGTTGAAAATCCGCAGTTTTGGAACTTGTCCTCGGCCTATTTTCTGTATCTAAAAAATGAAAATGGAAGAGCAATGGAGCTTTTGAATAGTATAAAAGTTGACGGAAATCCAAAATTGAAAAAACAAGTGGAGTTCCTGACTTTTGAGATGATGGACAAAACGCCTTCAGACCAAACTGAGCAAAAAATGCTGAATACAGTTGCTTCTTTTGCAGAGATTAAGGAGTTTCGAGACAACAATTTACTATTGAAAATGAGTGAAACGTTGGCAAATTATTACCTAAATAAGAAGGAAGAAAAGAAAAGTGGATGGTTTTGGTCATGCTCAGATGATGATGAAGGTAGGAAAGGGAATTTATTAAAAGCCTTCTTGGCCCATAGTATTGCGGCGGGTTCAGACTACGGAACCGGCTACCAAATTGGTACCAGTCATAATGCCTTGATAGATACTTGCTCCGTTGATTTTTTGGAAAAATTGATTGCATTTTCGCAAAATAAAGATTTGAATATCAATGACAAAAAGCTTGTTGAACTTTCTAATCTTGAATTCGACTATATGAATTTGGCTTTGGCTAGAAGACAAGTTTTAGAGTCGGAATTTGAAGATGCCTTCGAAACTCTGAAATTAATTCCAGTTCAGACTTTGTCAGCAAATGGATTTGATGAAAATTTTGCAAGTGAGGCCAAAGATATTAATTTAGGTAAACCAGGAGTGAAAGAAACACCAGTTGTCTTTGTGAAGAAACTTGCCGATTTAAAAGCCAAAATTAGCCAAAAAGATGCTTCTGCTGCTGATTGGTATGCATACGGCAAAGGTCTTTATAATCTCAGTTACTACGGACAAGCTTGGATATTGACGCAAAGAGGCAAAAGTACATCAGATTTGGAATATCAAGATGAAATAAAAACCGATTATTATTTAACCGAAAATGCTAGAAAGGCCTTTGAAATGGCACTTTCTCTAAAATCGGATAAGGAACTAGCGGCTAAAATCTGTTATGCAGGTGCTCTTTGTGAGCGTAATCAATATTTGGTGAAATATTATTCAGAAAAACCAGATGATTATAATCAGACGGATGCTTATTTGGCCAAAATGAAAAAGAATGAACTACCGAAATACAGGACTTTCTTTACCAAACTATGGAAGAATTACCAAGATACACAATACCAAAAGATGGTCTTGAAAGAGTGTGAAACGTACGCCAATTTTGTAAAATAAGCTATGCTGTATTTAGTTTTAAGTATTTTGTTTTCAGTTCTTTTGCTGGTAAACTTCAGGGTTTTTCCTAGGTTTAATATCAGTACTTTTCAGGCCATTGCTTTCAATTATCCGGTTTGTTTTCTTACGGGACTACTGCTCATGCCTGAAGAACAAAGTTTCCGTTTAGATTTATCACAAAATTGGACTTGGTACAGCCTCGCTTTAGGCGTTGGGTTTATTATAACGTTTATTTTGAGTGGCTTGGCTACACAAAAAATCGGCATGACCATTACATCTATGGCTAATAATGTTTCGTTGGTTATTCCTGTTTTGTTCAGCTTACTGGTTTTTGAGCGTGGAGGCAAGGCTTTTGACTGGATAAATTACCTTGGTCTTTTATTAGCCGTGGTTTCGGTTGCAATAGCTACTTTCAAATCGGAATCTAATATAAAGGCCAAATTCTGGCTACAAGGGGGTTTGGCTTTGGTGGTGTTTTGGTTGTATGGTATTACCAATACGGCTATAAATTATCTAAATATCACATATATAGCTGATGCAAGCAAGGTGGTTCCAGTAACTTTAGTTATGGTTTTGGGAGCCGCGATATCCGGAATTATTATATTGATAATAAAACTTTTAATTGGTACAGAAAAATTGGAATCAAAGAATATTTTGGCTGCATTTACGCTGGGTGTTCCCAATTTTTTATCTTTTTACTTTTTGATTCTGACTCTTGGATATTTCGGCAATAGTGGAGCATTTGTGTATCCTATCTACAATATGGGCGTAATTTTGATCTCTGCTTTTGTGGCCATTTTATTTTTTAGGGAAAAAGTATCAATTCTTAACAAACTAGGACTTTTCTTAGCCGTTATCGCTATTCTGATGATTTCTTGGCAAGAAATTTTAGGGAAATAGGGCAAATTTCACTTTGTTATTTTGTGAAACTTAGTATCTTTTTTGTGGACTTTGAGTATTAGCTTTCTTCTATTTTCTTTCAAAATTCGTCATTTTTTTCTATCTTTGCATCCTTTTTGATTTTTCGAAAAGACTGATAATAAAATATTTATATAAAAAGAGGGATAAGTTATATGTCGAATATAGTTGCAATAGTAGGTAGGCCAAATGTGGGTAAATCTACTTTATTTAATAGACTGATAGAGGAAAGGGTAGCTATTACTGACAACCAATCTGGTGTTACACGTGATAGGCATTACGGGAATGCATTTTGGTTAAAAAAGAATTTTACGGTTATCGACACAGGTGGGTATGTAGTTGGATCAGACGATACTTTCGAAGAAGCCATCAGAAGTCAGGTAGAATTGGCTTTAGAAGAAGCTAATGTGATACTTTTTGTGGTAGATACCAAGCAAGGATTGACAGAATTGGACGAAGAATTCGCAAATGTTTTGCGTAGATCCAAAAAACCAATATTTGTAGTGGCCAATAAGGCCGAAACATTTGAAAGAGCCAATTTGGTGGCTTCAGAGTTTTATGGAATGGGTCTTTCAAGCGAAGTGTACCCAATTTCGGCCGCTGACGGTTCTGGAACGGGAGAATTGCTTGATGAAGTTGTGAAACACCTAGAATTTGACCAAGAAGAAAATCCAAACGAAGGAATACCAAGAATATCGATTTTAGGTCGTCCAAATGTTGGAAAATCGTCGTTTTTGAATGCACTTTTAGGTAAAGAAAGAAGTATAGTAACAGACATTGCAGGTACAACAAGAGACGCTATAGATACGCACTACAAGATGTTTGGCAAGGATTTTATTTTGAC
Organism: Leadbetterella sp.; assembly: GCA_021740125.1. Lineage (GTDB taxonomy): Bacteria > Bacteroidota > Bacteroidia > Cytophagales > Spirosomataceae > Leadbetterella. The sequence goes on from JAIPAJ010000005.1 coordinate 35,215, forward strand.
AGACACTGCAGGAATAAGGAAAAAAGCCAAAGTAAACGAGGACATTGAGTTTTATTCGGTTTTGAGGTCTATCAAGGCTCTAGATAATTCTGATGTGTGTATTGTTCTTTTGGATGCTACACTCGGTCTGGAATCACAAGATGTAAGTATCATAGCTCAGGCTCACAATGCCAAAAAAGGCATAGTAATCATGGTAAATAAGTGGGATGCGTTGGAGAAAGACTCCAAAACTGCCGATACCATGAAAAAGGATATTTTGGAAAGATTGGCTCCAATGAATTATATGCCAATTATTTTCGCCTCGGCCCTAGAGAAACAACGAATTTTCCAGGTGATTGAAAAGGCTATGGAAGTGTATGATATTAGAAAATCTCAGATTTCTACCTCTAAATTGAACGATGTTCTTCTACCAATTATCGAGAATTATCCGCCGCCGTCTATGAAAGGCAAAATGGTAAGAATCAAGTATATCGTTCAGGTGCCTACACCTTCTCCAACTTTTGTGTTCTTCTGTAATTTGCCTCAATATGTGATGGAGTCTTATCAAAGATTTTTGCAAAACAAAATCCGAGAACACTTTGGGTTTGAAGGCGTGGTGATTACTACGTTTTTCCGGAAAAAATGATTTGATTTTAGATTGAATCAATCGTAAATCTAAAATCGAATCAATCATAAATCGAATCAATCGTATATCAAAAATGGCAAAACACACCCTACTTATGGAAGGTCCTGATGCTAAGGGGCTTATATTTCATGTTACAAGCGTTCTTTTTAACAACGAATGCAACATTCTTAGGCAAGACGAATACGTAAGTCCAAATGGCTGGTTTTTTATGCGAACAGAGTTTGTGAGTGCCGACGAATTTGACACCCAGAAAGTATTGGTGGATTTGCGGTTAAAAGTGTCAAGTGAGGAAATACAGTTTAGACTTAATACACAGAAGAAAAAAGATATTGTGTTGCTTTGTACTAAAGAACATCACTGCTTATCTGAGATTTTGATACGTTATTCTTTTGAAGAACTCAATGCCAATGTATTGGCAGTACTCAGTAATTACAACACTTTGGAGCCATTTGTAAATAAGTTCGGTATTCCGTTTCACTATGTTTCAGCCGAGAATATTACCCGTGAAATACATGAAGCGGCCGTTTTGAAGACTTTAGATATTTACAATCCAGAGCTATTGGTTTTGGCTAAATACATGCGGATTCTATCGCCAGAATTTGTTTCGAAATATTTGAATAAGATTGTTAATATTCATCATTCTTTTTTGCCAGCATTTATTGGTGCCAATCCTTACAAACAAGCTTTTGATCGGGGAGTAAAAATAATTGGAGCTACTGCACACTTTGTAAATAATCACCTAGACGAAGGCCCAATTATTGCCCAAGACACTCGTGAAGTGGATCACCGCTATTCAGCATTAGACATGGCACGTGACGGAAGAGATGTAGAAAAAATGGTACTGATAAAAGCCTTAAAACTCGTTTTGGATGACAGAGTTTTTATCTTTGGCAACAGAACGGTGATTCTTTAAAAGAAGTATCCAATCCGAATCACGAAAGGCGAGCCGCTACCACCAAATGTTTGCATGCTCCTATAGCCAAAACTCGGTGCTCCCATGTTGTACATAACGGAGATAAAGCTTCCTTTTTGCTCGGCTCCACGGCCTTGGTAAAATCCTAATCCAACTAGTGGAGATCCACCCCATTTTCTCGCTGACCCATCTACATCCCAGTTGTAAAAGTTGGTTTCGGTATTGGGGGCGTTCATAAATTCATATTCTGCTTGTGCAAAAATGGGCCTCCAAACTTTCTGTCTAACAAATGCTCTTCCCCCGACCGCTATGTTGTTGTTGTTTTGACCATATACACTTGAGCCTTGATATATAAAAGATGCTCCAAGACCTACTATTGTTCCTTTATCTGTTACGTCATATCCCACCATCGGCGATACATCGGCATACAATGCTCCCCAAAACTGCACCCAAACATTCCCACCATAATGCATTCTTTGTCTCCATGCAGGTTTAGGTTCTTCAAAAAGAACAGGCTTTTCTTCTTGCTCTTCTTTGGGTTCTTCTTGTTCTATTGGTTCAGCAGGTGGTATTATCTGAGCGGCCAAATTTAGGCTCAAAAACAAAAACAAAAGGAATTTAAACATACGTTTGGTTATATAGTACTTCAAAAGTAGGCAGTTTTATGTTTTCAATCATCTGATTTTCCAACATTCTAGCCCATTCTTTCAAATAAACGACCACATCATCTTTGCGATTGTGACTTAATCCATGTTTTTTATCGCCCAATCTATTCAGAACCTCTGGGTCCGACAGTTTTTCTAAATGTTTGAGGTCTTCTGTAGTAAAACCAAAGGTCAGCAATTCGAAAATGATTAAGTCTATCGGCATTTGTGTTTGACCGCAGTAATGATTAACCTGCTCGTTCCAGTCACCGTGGCCTTGCATGGCATAGGCGTGTATTTCCGCTTTTGTTCGTTGTGTAACTACTTGAGCCAGATTTCCGCAATTGCACGAACCCATGTGTCCCCACATGTAAGGAGATCCATTTTCTATATTATTTGCTGTTGTTCTCAAAGCTTCTATTACTTCTATACTTGCCTTTGCCATGATTTTGAATGTTTTATTTAATTTAAAAACTAACAATAATAAAAAAAGTTTTGGGTATTTCAATCCAAAACTTTAATGAGGGCGTAATTAAACCAAACAAATTTAAAAAGAACAAACAATGAAAAGATTACTTAAAACATTAGGACTAGCAATTGGATTTGCACTTGTAGGAACCTCAACTTTCGCTCAAAATGGAATTGTTACAGTTGGTGGCGAGGCCATGTATCCAAAGAAAAACATCGTTGAAAACGCATTGAATTCTAAAGATCACACTACGCTAGTGGCGGCAGTAAAAGCAGCTGGATTGGTGGATGCGTTGATGGGAGCGGGTCCGTTTACAGTTTTTGCACCAGTTAACTCGGCTTTTGACAAGCTACCAGCAGGAACAGTAGAAACCCTGCTAAAGCCAGAAAACAAAAGTACTTTGGCAAAGGTTTTAACATATCATGTAGTAGCAGGTAAGTTTGATGCCAAAGAGTTGATGAAATTAATCGAAAAAGGCAAGGGAATGACCAAGTTGAAGACACTTTCTGGCGGTACATTGATAGCCAAAATGAACGGAGACATGAACATTTCTATTACCGATGAAAAAGGTGGTGTAGCAAACATTGCTATCTATAACGTGTATCAGTCCAATGGCGTGATACATACCTTAGACACGGTATTGTTACCGATGTAGTATTTGCTTTTTTGCACAAATTAATGAAAATTAAAAGCTGAGCCCCTTAAAGTCCCTCTCATTTGGAGAGGGATTTAGGGTGAGGCTAAAAAAGTCCTCAATATCAAAGTATTCCTCCAATATGTATTTTGGTATTGAAATTTGAATTATTTTTAAAAAACCTCTAAACAAATTTTATTTTGACAACGCAAATCTCAGAAGAAGAATTGGTGAGGTCGCTCAAACAAAATAGCCAGAAGGCCTTTGAATATTTGTATGATAATTACTCGGGAAGTTTAATGGGAGTTATCACCAAAATAATCAAAGACACTGAAAAATCAGAAGATATCCTGCAAGATGCGTTCTTGAAAATCTGGCGAAAAATCGGCGACTATGACCCATCAAAAGGAAGACTGTTTACCTGGATGGTAAATATAGCCCGCAACACAGCCATTGATCAGTTCAGGAAGGACAAAAACATTTGGCTTGAAGACATTGACGAATCTATCGGAGCAGTTGACAAAAAGGCTAGTTTTCAGCCAGAAATGTCTCTATTCGATATAAAAGGACTTACAGATAAACTAAAGACAGACAGGAAAGTGTTGATAGATATGGTTTATTTTCAAGGTTATACACAGGAAGAGGCGGCGGATATTTTACAAATACCGCTCGGAACGGCCAAATCAAGGATAAGAACAGCTCTTCAGGACCTAAAAACGATTTTTAAGATATGAATACCAGCGAATATATAGCATCCGGTATATTAGAAGCATACGTGCTTGGCTCGGTTACACCCCAGGAGAAACAAGAAGTGGAGTGTTTATCGAAAATATACCCAGAGATAAAAACAGAACTAACGGCGATAGAGGAAACGATGGAAACTTATGCTAAGATGCACGAAGTGAAGCCATCTATACAGCTTAAATCCAAGATCTTTGCTCAAATGAATTTCGATGAAGTAGTTAAAGAAAGCAACAATTTTTTGGAAAACATTAAGGAGGAAATTGTTGAAAGAGAAGTGAAAGTGATACCGATGTGGTCTAAAATAGCAGTTGCTGCATCAGTAGTTTTCTGTTTATTGTTTGGTTGGAGCTACCAAAACTCACAGAAAATTTCCAGCGAGTTGGCTAATATGAAAGCTAAAATGGATACTGAAATGACCCTCAAATCTCAATCAGAAGGCATGTTGGCTTTGTATAAAGACTCCAAAAATATACCTATGGAGCTAAAGGGTGTAGAAAAATCGCCCAATAGCAAAGTGATGGCATTTTGGAACAAAGAAACAGAAGAAATGAAACTCATGGTTGAGAATCTCCCAACTGCACCAAAAGGTAAACAATACCAAGTATGGGGAATTGTAGATGGTAAACCTGTGGATATGGGTATGATAGATTTAGATTTTGAAAACAAAATATTGGCCATGAAAGTACCCAAAGGCAATATAGCAGCGTTTGCGATAACGCTCGAAAAACAAGGGGGAAGTCCTACTCCTACATTAGAGGAAATGTATGTGATTGGGAACGTTTAGAGGTAAAGTGTGAGAGCCCTTAACACCATTGTCGGCGGACAATGGTGTTTTTCTGCATATTCAGTTTGCCTTTTAACGTTTCAATTTCACTGTTTATATAATATTTTTTGGAGGTCGAGGAAATTTGTCATTGTTTTGTCAAAATTAAAATTTTGAATAAATGAAAAACCTAGTTTTGCCTTTTCTTTTGGTCTTTTCGATAGCTACTAAAGCTCAAGAAACTACACCGAAAATGGTTATTGATAAATATTTACAATCTATTGGTGGAAAGGATGCAATTGATGGAATCAAAGACTTTTCCATGGATTTGACTGCTGAAGTTCAAGGACAAGCCATGAGTATGGTGGTGAGAAAGAAAATGCCAAATAAGTTTTTGACAATTGTGAAAGTCGACGGAATGGGAGAAGTAAACAATACGGTTTTTGACGGCGTTAAGGGCAAAATGACACAAATGGGTCAAGATCAAATCATTGAGGGAGACGGAGCTAAGGCTTTGGAGGCACAATCCAATATTATTGGAGAGGTGGTTTACCTCACTGATTTGGGTAAATTGTCTTATTTAGGGAAAGAAAATATAGATGGAATTGAATGTCACAAATTGAAAATTTTAAATGCTGCGGGAGAAGCTGAGGAATTTTATGAAGTGATTTCTGGCTACAAAAAACGTCAAATAAATGAGGTGGAATCTCCGATGGGAAAAATGAAAATTACAATTGATTATTCTGATTATAAGCAAGTTGGAACTGTTAAATTCCCACATTCATTGAAACAAGACATGGGTATGATGGCATTTGAATTGAAAGCCACTGATATCAAAGTGAATTCTGGTTTGGAGGATGTTTTGTTTGAAGTAAAATAAATAATAAAAAAGCAATTATAGAAAAGCAGTCGTTTATGGCTGCTTTTTTTGTTGTAAATTGCTCAACAAATCATCAAAAATATGAAAGCCATCTTATTAAAAGGGCCCAACGATTGGGAATTAGCAGAGATACCTATACCAGTGCCCGCTAAAGGCGAAGTATTGGTCAAAATGGCCTTTGCTCCAATAAATCCGTCTGATTTGGCATTTTTGACGGGCAATTATGGTTTAAAAAAGCCTTTTCCAGTAGTGCCTGGTTTGGAAGGAAGCGGGGTCGTGGTGGAATCTGGAGGAGGATTTATGGCGAATAGACTTTTGAACAAGAACGTAGCTTGCACCGCTCCTAACGCAGGAAATGGTACTTGGGCAGAATATATGCTTACCGATGCCAACAAATGTATGGATTTGAGCAAAAAAGTAAGTTTGGAGCAGGGTTCTATGCTATTTGTAAATCCTCTAACGGCACTATCTTTTTCTAAAAAGGCTAAGAAAATGAACGCAGACCTCATTGTGTTTTCCGCAGCTGGAAGTGCTTTGGGACAAATGGTTACACATTTTGCAAAAGAAATAGAAATCCCTGTTTTTGGCATAATAAGAAAAGAAAATCTCAAAGAAGAAACTTTGAAAAAGGGTTTTTCTAATATTTTTTGCACTGAAAATGCAGAATTTCTAAAAGAACTAAATGCCGCGGCGAAACCATTCAAAAAAGTAATATTTTTCGATGCTGTTGGTGGAGGCCCTGTTCCTTATCAAATATTAAATGCACTGCCAGACAATACCAGAATGGTGATTTACGGTAGACTTGATCAAAATCCCAGTGATTTTTCCCCACAAAATATCTTGTTTAAACAAAACACAGTTGAAGGCTATTGGCTGAGTAAAGAAGCTCAGAAAAAGTCCATCGTGGAGGTAATATTGGACGTTCGAAGAATTCAAAAAATGCTCTCAAAAGGCTTTGAAACTCAGATTCAGAAAAAAGTCAAATTGTCGGAATTACAATCTGGTTTAGAAACTTATATAAAAGGGATGTCTGCGGGCAAAGTTTTGATTGATTGTCACTTCGGCTTTGCTCATTGACCCGAGTTGTATTCTCGTTCTTATTGAATTACTTCCCTGAGCTTGTCGAAGGGGCGATTGTTGTTTTCATTAGAATTTGAGTAGCTAATTGTGCCGTTGCTTCTACAAGTTTAGCCTGAGAGCGGTTGTCTCTGAGCGAATCTAAAGTGTGGTCACTGAGCGGAGCTGAAGTGAGCCCACTTATTCATGGCCAAAACCATTAAGGCCGTAGTGTAAGCCTCTGATTTAAAGTGTAATACATTTCTCACCACTGTTCCGCCTGAAAAAAAGACGCCACCATTCCATGACCCGTCTTCATTTTGGTGTTTTAACAAATAGCTCATCGTTAGGTCAATTCGGTCTTTGGGCACATTATAGCCAAGTTCTTTGAGGTTTAGTAGGCTCGTTAGACCATAAACGGTCGATTGAAGAATATCTTTTTTATTTACTTTTCTACGGCTTTCAAAGTGTCCGTCAGAGAATTGAGTTTTTAGCAAATGTGATAAAATAGCTTGTCGGTTAGCATTTATGGCAGTTTTTGCAGCCAGCATGCTTCGGCTCACGGCGTAATGAAAATGGTATTTGTTTGGATAGTACATGCCCGCTCTGCTCCAGCGACCACGATTTATTTGGTAATTGATCAGTTTTTCTGCTCCAGTTTTACCTTTTGATTTTTCTATTTGATTTGTAGAACCCAAGTATGTCAGAATATTTGCATTTACTACGGCGTCGATATCATTTGCTCCCCAAGGAATATAAGGAATGAATGGTCTAGGGTTAGCACAACTACTGGGCAAATAAAACACCAAATTGTGCATGGCAGCTTTGAAAAAACTCCAGCGTTTAAATTCTCGCTCCTTTCCCTGCCACGTCAAAAAAGCATTGGTTTCTCTGGGTATTTTTACCAAGAAATTGTGCCAATGGTAGGCTTTTCTATTACTATCCAAATATTTATCAAAAGCTGCATAACTCACATTTTGACCATTATTTTCTCCGAATATTTTTGAATAATAATATAGAGACAAATTACCCATGGAGGTGTCGTCATTGTCAAAAGCTACGTTGGCTGCGTTGTTTATAAACCTAGTTGTGAGTTTATAGTGCGTCGGTCTTCTCACCAAAAGGCCTTCTGGATTATTGGTTTTTCTGGATAAATCTCTGTTAGGGGGAAGTAATTTCCAGAAATTAAAAAGCGAATCTTTTTTATAGGTAAGTAGCTCAGGATAAGCATTTTTTAGCATGTTTTTTATTTGTAGCTGTGAAGTATCCTGTATATATGCCTCAGCCAAAGCATTGAATACGCCTGTCATATTAAAGCAGTTCGAATCTCGATATTTTTCTGATTTCCCGAGTAACACAAAAGCGTTGGTCATGTGCACGTAGGCGGGCCATTCGCCAGCAAATGTTTTATTTTTAGTCGAGGTTTTTATTTGAGAATTTTCAAGATAGTTGAGAGCTTTCTGTTTCTGAAGATCTATTTTTTTTAAAGAAATTTCTTGCCCAAATGTCCTCAAGCCAAGAAAACTCAGAATTATTAATAGAACTCCTCTCATAGCTTATTGAAGAACGTCAGCAATCTTGCGGTCGTTGGCCAATCTTGGCACCTTGTTTTGGCCACCGAGTTTCCCTATCGAACGCATATAGTCTATGAAAGCATTGGTTTTCAGCGGCTTAATTTTCAAAGGACGTAGGATGTTTCCAACAATCAAATCCTGATAGTACACATTGAGCTCTACCATTTTTTGGTCCAAATCTCTCGCAAATTGTTCAGGATTGTGTGGAGGACGTGCAAATTCTACTAACCATTCGTGATAGGGGAGGCCTTCAGCAGGTGCTACCATAGGAGCGACAGTAAACTCTACAATTTCTACCTCTTGGTGGATGCCGCAGGCGTGTTTCATGGCTTTTTCTACTTCTTCGCCTATTACATGTTCGCCAAATGCCGAAATAAAATGCTTGATTCTTCCTGAAACTACTATTCGGTGAGGATTAAGGGATACAAATTTTACTGTATCGCCAATCGAATAACCCCAAAGACCTGCGTTGCTGTTGATGACCAATGCGTAATTTTTGTTTAATTCTACCTGACCAATGTGTAGTCTGGTAGGGTTTTCTTCAAAATATTCGTCGGCAGGTATAAACTCGAAGAAAATGCCTGTATCGAGCAACAGCAACATACCTGGTTCTTTTTGAGAATCTTGGTAAGCAATGAATCCCTCTGAGGCCGGATAAAGCTCTATTGAGTCTATTTTTTTGCCAATAGATTCAAACAATTTGGCCTTGTAAGGTTCAAAATTTACTCCGCCATATATAAATAGCTCAAAATTAGGGAAAACGTCTTTGATTTTTTTGCCAGTTCGTTCTTCTATTCTGTCAAAATACATTTGCACCCAAGGCGGAATCCCTGAAATCAAGCCCATGGGCTGGTCGATGGTTTCGTCAATTATTTTATCGAGTTTGGTCTCCCAGTCGTCTATGCAGTTGGTCTCGTAACTTGGCATTTGGTTGGTTCTCAAATACCCCGGCACGTGGTGATTGGAAATGCCTGAAAGTCGACCAGTGAAAATACCGGCTTTTTGGTCCAATTCTGGACTTCCTGAAAGAAAAATGAGTTTTTTGTCCAAGAATTGAGCTTTGCCAGTTTCATGCACATAAGCCAAAATGGCGTTTTTGGCAGAATTGATATGGTTATGAATAGATTCTTTCGAAATCGGAATGTATTTTACGCCTGAGGTTGTACCTGAGGTTTTGGCCAAATATAGCGGTTTGTTTTTCCACAAAATATCTGGCTCACCTTTTACAACTCTTTCTATGTAAGGTTTTAGATCTTCGTAGTCTCTAATAGGTACATTTTTTTTGAAATCTTCATAAGTCTTTATCTTGCCAAAACTGTGGTCTTTACCGAAAGCCGTATTTTGGGCTTCGCTGACCAGTTTTTGCATCCAGTTGGTTTGCGTTTTTTCTGGATTTTCTAACCACTTTTTGGTTTGATATGCCGCAAAAGCAGCCAGAGGTTTACTAAAAAAAGACCGAATTCCCATAGATAGTTATTTGATACAAAACTAAGTATTTTGAACTGAATTTTTCGGCTTTTATTGTCAAATTCTAATTAAGCGTATTAATATGCATGGATTGAAAACAGTATGAATTTGGTCATATATTTTAAAATATTTATCCACAATAATTCTTCATTTTATGAAATTATTCTATTCAAAAATAAATTAAAGTTCTAAAAATCAATCAAATAGTTGATATTTTTTCATTTTTTATAAACAATGTATTTCATCATAGTATATTGTTGTTTTTAGAAATAGATTTACAAAAAAAATAGTATTCTCATGACAGAAACATTTAATTTACTCGAATACGGCATTAACCCTAAAGTAGTTATTAGGAATGCTGCTCCAGCACAATTGTATGCTTTAGCCATTAAGTATGAACCAGAAGCAGAGATTACCAGTTCTGGTGCATTGGCTCTAAAATCAGGCACCAAAACTGGCCGAAGCCCTAAAGACAAGCGAATTATTGAACGCCCTGAAAGCGTAAACGATATTTGGTGGGGTAATGTGAACATCAAAATGGAAGAACACGTTTTTGATATCAATAAACAAAGGGCCTTAGATTATTTTAATACCCGAACCAGAATTTATGTAGTGGATGGTTTTGCAGGTTGGGATCCCAAATACCAGATAAAAGTACGTGTGATTTGTACGCGACCATACCATGCATTGTTTATGCACAATATGCTCATCAGACCTACCCAGCAGCAGTTGGCCACATTTGGAAAACCTGATTATGTGATATATAATGGCGGAGAATTTCCAGCTAATACTTTTACCTCGCATATGAACTCCCGCACAAGTGTCGATTTGTGTTTCGAGCGAAAAGAGTTTGTGATTCTTGGTACTGAATATGCTGGAGAAATGAAAAAAGGCGTGTTCACCGTCATGAATTATATTATGCCCAAAAAAGGCATCATGAGCATGCACTGTTCGGCCAATATGGGAAGTGACAACGGCGACGTTTCGCTTTTCTTTGGCCTCAGTGGAACAGGTAAAACTACGCTTTCGGCCGATCCTGATAGAAAATTGATTGGTGATGACGAACATTGTTGGTCTGACGATGGGGTGTTTAACATTGAGGGTGGTTGTTATGCCAAAGCCATTGACCTCTCTGCCGAAAAAGAGCCTGAGATTTTTAATGCAATTAGATTTGGGACTGTTTTAGAAAATGTTGTACTAGATCCTGTCACTTCCGAGGTAGATTATACCGATGCGAGCATTACGGAAAACACCCGTGCGGCATATCCGATTGAATACATTCCCAATGCTCAGATACCTTGTATTGGTGGACATCCGAATCATATAATATTCTTGACAGCAGATGCTTATGGTGTATTGCCTCCTGTGTCTAAACTTAGTCCTGAGCAGAGTATGTATCATTTTATTAGTGGTTACACAGCCAAAGTTGCCGGTACTGAAATGGGCGTAACAGAGCCTCAAGCCACATTTTCGGCTTGTTTTGGAGCTGCATTTATGGTGTGGCATCCGAGCAAATATGCTGAACTTTTGGCCGAAAAAATCAAAAAACACAATACCAAAGTTTGGTTGGTAAATACAGGCTGGATAGGCGGTGCTTATGGAGTAGGTAGCAGAATAAAGTTGAAATACACCAGAGCCATTATTCATGCTATACACAATGGAGCATTGGAAAATGTTGAAACTATGAAGGACGACCGATTTGGATTTGAAATACCGACCTCTTGTCCAGAAGTACCTTCTGAATTGCTGATTCCATCTTATACTTGGGCTGATAAAGCTGCTTACGAAGCTCAAGCCATACATTTGGCGGGCTTATTTGTAGAAAACTTCAAAAAATTTGAAGAAGGCAGTTCGGAGGCAATTATTGCTGCTGGGCCGAAAGTTTGATAAATTTTTTTTTGGAAGTGGCATGGAGTTTTATTCAACTTCATGCCATTTTTTTTGAAATAGTTTTAATTTTATATTTATGAACTCATTTCTTTTCTTTCTCCAGCCAGATCAAAGCATTGATAATCAAACGGTTTTGTATTTCGTTTAGAAACGGTAATGACAGTCCTTTGTTTATTTTGTTTCATATTCAATATCGTTTTATTCTTAGCTGCCACCTCATGAAACCACCGATTGGCCTCATGCACAAAACTGATATGTGCCTAATCGTTTTTGGCTGTGTAAAAGGCTATCGCTTTGAAACTTATGGGTTTTTGAGCTTTAATTTCTACGAAAATTGATATTAGTAATAAAAATTGAAAAATTCTTTATTTCAATTGATGTATTTTAGATTTAAGTATTCATTTATTTAAATTGGTTTTTCTCTCCACTCTCAATTCCTCCTCGCAGCATTCACTCTCGGCAACACCGGCAAACTTTCATGGCCTTTTGCACCTACGGCTTGTACCGCAAATATGTAATTGTCTTTGGAGTAGGGGAGTTTGAGTTCGAGGTTTTCGGTGTAAAATTTCTTTTGCCAAAAGGATTGATGGGTTTCTCTCATTAATACGTAGTATCCTGCGGCTTTTCCTTGTTTTGGGGCCGACCAATGGAGGTTTGTAGCGTTGCCAAGGCCTTGCACATCTATCATTACGTCTTCAGGTACAGCAGGGGCGGAGGCTAAATTGGCCAAAGTTGCCAAGTTTACGGCCACGTTTTTTCTCAAATATTCAAAGTCCATAAATTTATGCAAGTCACCATATTCTACACCGTTTTCAATTCTTAAGTCTTGGTGTTGGTGCAAAAAATTCTCGTTCATTTCTGACATTCTTACTGCTGCGAAGCCCTCAGTTACAAAGGGCGTGTGGTCGCCGCCACGGAGAAATCTGTCGTTTCTGTAAATCATCACCACTTCCAGGTTGTCCAC
>JAIPAJ010000114.1 GCA_021740125.1 Leadbetterella sp.
TGTGGTGTTCAATGGCATGAAAGTCAACAAGACCGACGGGTTGAAAAACATCCTGTTATTGGATGGCGAAAAGAGAACAACTGAAGGAAAAAAGATCCAGAAAAGCATCATGAAGGCAGTGGACAAAGGCAATTACGAATGGATCACGTTGAGGGTTGAGAATGATGGGGGGATAAAGGAGGAGTGATGGTGTTAGCTATAACCCAAACTAAAATAGTTAATGTAATAATTTATTAGCGTGTTCAAACGAGTCTAAAAATCACAAATGGAAGTACAACTGCTAACGCAATCACAAATAAAATCTGAATTCAAAAATCTAATTGAGCATGCTTTAATTATTAAAGGAATAGTTGCATATTGGACATGGGACAGAACTTATGTAGAAAATGAATTTGGAGCAAATTTTTTTGACGCCCTAAGACATAATGAAAGCTTTTATTGCATTGATATTTCCTCAACAGTAAGTAAAATAGATAATATAGCTTCATGTTGTGATTTAGCTGAAAATTTTTATATATATACCTATAAACTTAAAGACACTAAAACTGGTGACGAAAATAGAGTATCATTATTACATTCAAAAATAACTTATATCGAAACCGCAGAGGGATATTTTGTTTTTGTTGGAAGTCATAACAATACAAAAAATGCTTTCAATGGATTTAATATGGAACATTCTCTTTTACTTAAATTTCCATTGAAGATCTCTACAAAAGATAGTCAATTATTAGATGATATATTATTACAACTAAATCGAGTAAAATTGATGTGTTATAAATTTAATAATAAACTTGTTGATTTTTATAAAGGTCTTCAAATTACAGATCAATATTTTTTGCCAAGGGTTGTTTTAAAATTTGAAGACTATCAAATTAGTGATATTAGACCCAATAATACTATATCAATTATTTCATTGAATGATTTAATTCCAAATGCTGTACAATATGATAGAAATATCAAGGATAAAAAAATATTAGTTGTAATATGTAACAAACAACAAGTAAAAAGAGTATTTACTGCTTTTGGAGAAGCCGACGACAAAGTTGCCAAATATGAAATGGATGAAAAAGTAACTGAAAGTGATTATGTGGCATTATCTATTAATGGTTTTTCAGATCCGCTGGGCATACCTTACTTGTCATTTAATAGTATAAAGTATAAAAAAATAAAAGGCAGTTCTCTGAATTTTAGTGAACATGTGATTCACAGGTTTAAAATAATTGAAGAAATTTATGATTTGGATAGAGTAAAAAATTTTACAGGCATACCTAAAAAAATTAATTTTTATAGAGACATAACTGATTCAGAGTTTAAATCACTTAACCTTGATGAAGAAATATATAGTAAAAAAGATATTAATAAGATTGATGAAAATATGCATTCTATAGAGTATTTGGGTATGGAGAAGTATAGGCTATTAAAGAAGGCAAAATCGCATGCAAATGAACTAAAGTATAATACCGACGATGAAAATGTAAGTATTATTGATAAAAAACTGAAAGAAATATTTGAAATTATCATGCATAATAACGAATATGATATTAGTAATAGGGACACTAAAAAATTACAAATCCTTTCAATACTTTCTGATGTATTTCACTACAAAGACAAATCATATCAAAATAGTGAAGAAGAGAGCATCAGAAACATGCAGGATGCAATTATGAACTATATAGAAGAAAATAAAAGGATTAAATCTACTAATAACAAATTATCTCAGTTCAGCGGGAAATTTTATAAATTAACAGATCAGGATTTGCATATTTTAAGATCAAATAATTCTTGATGGAAAATAAAAATGACCCCAACGCACCAGAGACTGAAGAAGACGCTAAACGTGCTGGTGCAATTCGTATATTAAAAATACGTCAAATGTTCAAGGGGCGTCAGCAAATAACGCAAACATCATCTCAGTTAAAGGAGAACCTTCCCGATTTATCAGAATCAAAAAATACAATGGCAAAACAAAAAAAAGAAGTAGCAGAAAAAGCAATAGAAGTAACCCTCTGGGATTCTGCAAATAAACTGCGTGGCAGTGTTGAACCTGCGGAATACAAGCACGTAGTACTCGGACTCATATTCCTAAAGTTTGCAAGTGATAAGTTTGAGGAACACCGACAAACCCTTGTTGCAAAAGGACAAGAGAAGTATATCGAAATGTCTGAGTTTTACAACCAGAGCAATGTGTTTTTCTTAGACGAAATAAGCCGTTGGAGTTATATTATTAAAAATTCAAAGCAAAACGATATTGCCTTGAAGATTGATACCGCCCTCCACAACATTGAGAAAAACAACAAAGCACTCAAAGGAGCCTTGCCAGACAATTACTTTTCTCGCTTAGGATTGGATATAACCAAACTTTCTTCCTTGCTCGATACCATTAACGATATTGACACCCTCAAGGACAAGGCACAAGATATAGTTGGTCGTGTTTATGAATACTTCCTAAGCAAATTTGCCTTGGCAGAAGGAAAGGGTAAAGGAGAATTTTACACTCCTAAAAGCATTGTAAACCTTATAGCGGAAATGATTGAGCCCTATAAAGGCATTATTTATGACCCCGCATGTGGTTCTGGCGGTATGTTTGTGCAGTCTATTAAGTTTATTGAAAACCATCACGGTAACAAAAAGGAAATTTCCATTTACGGACAAGAATACACCAATACCACTTACAAACTGGCAAAGATGAATCTTGCCATTAGAGGTATTAGTGGCAACTTAGGCGAAAAAGCCGCTGATACTTTTGCTGATGACCAACACAAAGACCTAAAAGCCGATTATATCATGGCAAACCCTCCTTTTAACCAAAAGGACTGGCGTGCAGAAAACGAATTGAAAGACGACCCTCGCTGGCGCGGATATGATGTACCACCTAAAAGCAATGCCAACTATGCATGGATATTGAATATAGTAAGCAAACTAAGCGACAATGGTGTAGCTGGTTTTATCTTGGCAAATGGTGCATTAAGTGGTGGTGGAGAGGAATACAAAATACGCCGCAAACTGATAGAAAACAATTTGGTGGAAGCTATTTTGGTGATACCACAAGGAATGTTTTATACAACTCCAATTAGTGTTTGTATTTGGATAATTAATAAAAATAAAAAGATTCAAAGTAGAAGTATTGGAGATGAAAAACGTCTATATCGCAATCGTGAGAAAGAAATTCTTTTTATGGATTTGCGACAAATTGGGGAGACATTTGAAAAGAAATTTATTCAGTTTAATGAAGAACACATAAAAAATATAGCCAAAACATATCATTATTGGCAACAAGAAAACAACGATTATAAAGACATTCCTGAGTATTGTTATTCTGCTTCGTTTGATGAAGTATCGAAAAAAGATTTCTCCCTTGTGCCCAGCAAATATATTGAGTTTGTAAACCGAGATGAAAACATTGACTTTGAAGAAAAAATGAACGCTTTACAAAATGAATTTGTGGATTTGCTCAAAGCTGAAAGTCAAAGTAAAAATGATTTACTAACTGTATTTAAAGAGTTGGGTTATGAAATCAAATTATAGACCACTAGGCAAATATATAAGAGAGCTTAATGAACGAAATTCAGACCTTTCAATAAAGAAATTGTTGGGCGTGAGTATGGAAAAAACTTTCATTCCTTCTGTTGCAAATCTTAATGGTGTTGATATGTCTGTTTATAAAGTTTTAAGAAACGAACAGCTGGCTTGTAAGTTAATGAGTGTTGGGCGTGATGAGAAGCTCCCTGTTGATTTGTATAATGATGATCAACCAGCTTTAGTATCTTCAGCTTATTATGTATTTGAACCCAAAAACAAAGAAGAGCTACTGCCAGAATATCTTATGATGTGGCTTTGCAGACCAGAGAATGATAGATTCATTGGATTCATTAGTGGTGGCGATGTAAGAGGTGGTATATCTTGGGAAACATTTTGCAGCCTTCCTATTAAAGTTCCTTCCATTAGCAAACAAAGAGAAATTGTAAAAGAATACAATGTTATACAAAACCGCATAGCCCTCAACCAAAAATTGATACAAAAACTCGAAGAAACCGCACAGGCTATTTACAACGAATGGTTTGTGGATGGGATTGACTTAGAAAATTTGCCACTTGGTTGGCATGTAGGTGAAATTAATGATTTGTGTGAGTATTCAAATCAAAAGGTTTCGATTAATGAAGTCAATTTAGACAATTATATTTCAACAGAAAACATGTTGCAAAATCGAGCAGGAGTTGTTCAAGCAAATAGCACCCCGACAAAGGGAAGTGTAACAAAGTTTGAAATTGGCAATATCCTAATTTCAAATATTCGACCTTACTTTAAAAAGATATGGTTATCAAATTTCACTGGAGGTTGTTCTAATGATGTCTTGTGTTTCGTTCCCAAGAAAAATATTCCGTCCCTTTATCTTTATCAAATATTGGGGAAAGACAACTTTTTTGAATATGTGATGGCAGGTAGCAAAGGAACTAAAATGCCAAGAGGAGATAAAAAGTGGATTATGAATTATCCTGTAATTATTCCTGATAATGCTCTTTTGGAAAAATTCAACAATTTAGTTACAACTACAAAAAATTATGTTTCAATTAAAATACTAGAAAACGAAAAACTAGCAGAAATTAAAAATCTGTTACTTTCCAAACTCGCAACCATAGAAAACTAAGTCTATGAAATTCACAGAAGAGAAATTAGAAAAGGCTTTTACCGAATTGTTAGCAAACGAAGGTTTTCCGCATCATTTGGGCAATACCCTTGTGCGTGGTTTTGAGGAAGTAATCATAGAAGAAGATTTAACCAACTTTTTACTAAGCAAATACGCCAGCAAACAACTCACCCTTAACGAAGCAAATTCTATTGCACTTCAATTAAAAACCTTGCCCGCCAGCGACTTATATGAAAGCAACAAAACAATTTTACGTTGGCTTAGCGATGGTTTTATCCTTAAGAGAGAAGACCGAAACCAAAAAGACATTCACATTGAGCTGATAGACTACAATGGTTTAGAAGCTCAATTGGCAAGTCCCGATTTAGATTATATTACTGCAGAAGCCTCAACACCCTATCCAGAAGATTGCAATATTTACAAATTTGTCAATCAGTTAGAAATTGTAGGTACCGAAAAACGCATTCCAGATGGCATTATTTACATCAACGGCTTGCCTTTGGTAGTATTTGAATTTAAGAGTGCCATCCGTGAAGAAGCCACCGTGTTTGATGCTTTCAAACAATTAACGGTTCGCTACTGTAGAGATATACCCGAATTATTTAAATACAACGCATTTTGTGTAATCAGCGATGGCGTAAACAACAAAGCAGGTTCATTCTTTGCCCCTTACGATTTTTATTATGCTTGGCGCAGAGTGGCAGGGTTGGCAAAAGATGTTGATGGATTTGATAGCATGTTTACTCTCGTACAGGGAATGCTTAACCAAAACCGCTTGCGCGATATTATCCGCAACTTTATTTACATACCTGACACATCCAAAAAGAACGAAAAGATTGTTTGTAGGTACCCGCAATACTATGCAGCGAAACGCTTGTATGACACCATCAAACTTGCCCAAAAGCCAGATGGGGATGGTAAAGGCGGAACGTATTTTGGCGCTACAGGTTGTGGCAAAAGTTTTACGATGTTGTACTTGGCTCGTTTGCTGATGAAAAGCGAACACTTTGAAAGCCCAACCATTATTATGATTACAGACCGCACAGATTTGGATGACCAACTTTCGGGGCAATTTACAAATGCCAAAAAGTTTATTGGCGACAATACAGTTGTAAGTGTAGAAAGCAGAGCAAATTTAAGAGAGTTGGTACAATGCCGACAAAGTGGTGGAGTATTTTTAACCACTATTCACAAGTTCACAGAAGACACCAAATTACTTTCTGACAGAACCAATGTTATTTGTATTTCAGATGAAGCGCACCGTAGTCAGGTAAATCTTGACCAAAAAATAAAAGTGACCGAGAATGGAGTAACCAAGACATTCGGATTTGCCAAATACCTTCACGATTCATTACCTAATGCAACCTTTGTAGGGTTTACTGGAACTCCAATAGACGCCACATTGGATGTGTTTGGACGTGTGGTTGATGCCTATACCATGACTGAATCGGTAAAAGATGAAATCACAGTGCGCATAGTATATGAAGGTAGAGCTGCAAAAGTAGCCTTGAATAATACTGAATTAGAAAAAATAGAGAAATATTACGAAGAGGCTGCCGCAGCAGGAGCCAACGAATACCAAATCGAGCAAAGCAAGGAAGAAACCACAAAGATGAACGCCATTTTGGGCGATCCGAAACGTTTGAAAGTCTTAGCAGACGATTTTGTCACCCATTACGAAAACAGAATTTCAGAGGGTGCTACCGTCAAAGGTAAAGCCATGTTTGTATGTAGCAGCCGAGAAACTGCCTATGAATTTTATAAAAATGTAATTGCACTTCGTCCTGAATGGAGCGAAATAAAAGTAGTTGCAGACAACGAAGAAATCAGCGAGGAAGAACAAAAGAAAATTAAGCCAATGGAACGTATCAAAATGATAATGACCAGAGGCAAAGACGATGATGCAACGCTCTACAAAATGCTCGGAACATCAGACTACCGCAAAACATTAGACACAGAATTTAAAAATGAGAAGTCGAATTTCAAAATTGCCATTGTAGTTGATATGTGGCTCACAGGGTTTGACGTACCGTTCTTAGATAGTATTTACATTGATAAGCCAATACAAGAGCATAATTTAATTCAAACTATTTCACGTGTAAACCGCAAATTTGAAGGCAAAAATAAAGGTTTGGTGGTAGATTACATCGGCATCAAAAAGCAGATGAACCTTGCTTTAGCCAAATATAACAAAGGGGATGAAGACAACTTCGAAGACATTGCAGAATCATTGATTATTGTCCGCAATCATATAGACTTATTAGCGAAACTCTTTCATACTTTTGACACTACCAAGTATTTCAACGGTACGACCATCGAGCAGCTCAACACCTTGAATTTAGCTGCTGAATTTGCCCAACAAACAAAGGACTTTGAAACCCGATTTATGGGCATGGTAAAGCGACTTAAAGCTGCTTATGACATCTGTGCAGGTAGTGAAAGTTTAACACAATCCGAAAAAGACTATACCCATTTCTATTTAGCGGTTCGGTCAATAGTGTTCAAACTTACGAAAGGCGATGCACCCGATACAGCACAAATGAACGCACGCGTAAGAGAAATGATTAAAGATGCCTTGCAAAGCGACGGTGTACAGGAAATATTCAAACTTGGAGATGATGAGGAAAGCGAGCAAGATTTATTTGATGCGGATTATTTGGCCAAGATTGACAAAATCAAATTGCCAAATACCAAAATCAAATTACTTCAACAGTTATTGGCAAAAGTAATAGGTGAAATAAAGAAAGTAAACAAAGTAAAAGGCATTGACTTCTCTAAAAAGATGCAGGTGCTTGTAGAACGTTATAATGAAAGAGATGAAAGCGACATCTTGAGAAGTGAAGTATATGAAGAAATGGCAGAGCAACTAACCAATCTAATTTTAGAGGTTCACAAAGAGTTTTCGGCTGGAGATGCCTTAGGAATTGACTTTGAAGAAAAAGCCTTTTTTGATATTTTGAAAGAACTATGTATAAAATATGACTTCAAATATCCTGATGACAAAATGATTGAATTGGCTAAAGCAGTTAAAGATTTGGTTGAAGGGCAAGCCAAATTTCCTGACTGGAACAAGCGTGACGATATAAAGGCAGCCTTGAAAGTCGGTCTCATTATTTTACTTGATGAATTTGGCTATCCTCCAGTAGACAAGGATGAAGTGTATGTTGAAATTTTTGAGCAGGCTGAAAATTATAAGAAGCATCAATTATAATACGCTAATCAAACAGCAGATTATTTTCCAAAAAAAACATATATCTTAAGCTATAAAAGTAAAAACACCAATGGAAGAGTATCAGTTAATACATAAAAGTAAGGAAGAAAGTGTTTTGAATTTAAAAAAAATAATAAAAGGGTATAAAATTTTATTGAAACGTGCTTCAGAAGATTCTAAAAAAGAAGTAATTAAACAAGCAATCAAAAAATACAATGACCAAATTGAAAGTATAGACGAGCTGGGCGGGTACTTTCTTGTTGATAAAACTGAAAATAAAATTATAATTGATTTTGGAAAAAAATGGGAATCCTACACTATCAAAGAGATAAGTAGTGAATATTACCATTTGATTGAAGTTTCGTTCATAGATGAATTTGATAATGAATGTATTTGTTTGTACGATTCTAATGGAAATCTTCTTGTGAAAAGTTGTTTGGCCTACGAATTTGTTGGGAAGGAAATTAAAGTGTTACAGTATGGCTATATGATTAATTCACACGATGATTTGAGAGATGAACGATATTGGTCAATTTTAGGTGCAGATATAATAATTGGAAAAGATAGTATCGAATATGATAAAGATTTAAGATTATTTATAGTTGATGATATAAGTTGCTATTCTGAACAGCTTGATTTTATAGGAAAAAAAAGTAAATATCCGTACAATTTAACAGGCACTCATTTAATGTACATTACAGATGATGCAAAACATGGGGTTTGGTTTAATGGTGATTATCTTTTAAATCCCATTTATGACAGATTACGTCATGAAGAATTTGGTGAATATGATGTTTATTATTCAACCTATAATGATAAAAAAGCAATCTCTATTTATTACACTGACACTTTACACTACCAGAATGAATTTGAGGCTAAGATGGTAGATTTGATTGATGTTAATTCCAAATATGTTTTAATTAATTTAATTCGAGATGACCTTAAATTTGTTTCTTATATTGACATTCGCTCTTCATTAGAAACACTTTTCATTTTCAATGAATTTTATAAGATGGAAGCATTTTATCTATCCGAGCCACTGTTTTGTGGTGTAAATATTGAATTAGATCAAACAATAATATTTTTAAATTCATCATTTGATTTTTCAATGGGTGAAGAGGAAATAGAAATGATTTGTCGGTATGTAACTCTTGAAGGCGTAGATGTAGAAAAAAATGTAGCTGAATATTTTAATATAAGTAATATTTTTACCAGGATATAGATTTAGTCTAAATCTCCCTAATTATCAATTTATAGCTCGTATAGTATGTATTAGCTTTTATTCAATTTGTCAAGTAGTAAGATTTTATAGTTTTACAGGGTCTGTAAGATTCGAACCATTGATATATTAATCTTTTCAAAAAATGTCAGGACGAGGTCATTGGTAATTTCAGCACAGTGAATCTTATACTACAAATAAATATTTTATATTTATACACCTAAACACCATCATGATATCCGGCATCTACGAAGAAATTGTAACGAAACTCGTCAAAAATAAGATCGAGCAATTGGATCCGGATAAGTTTTATATCAAGGAAGTGCCCATTGACAAGGCAGAGGCTTCTGAAATGCTCACCCTTCGGCTTTCTCAAACCATCAAATATGCCCTCAACACGCTAAAGGGCGATAATATTCTTGAGCAACAAATTGACATAGCAAACAAGATCATTCATTTTTTGAGGAATGAGATCAAGCGGGAAGAATTCAATCAAGATATCATTGCAACAGAAGGGAAAATTCTAAAGGCAGTTTTTGAAAAGGTCGATGCACATTTTAGCGACCTGGATCTTCACTTAAAAGAAATTACCCCCTATACTCGATTGTCCCATAGCGAATTGTTTACAGGTGGCAACAGCGATACTACTTTAGAAAGCGAGCTAAGGAAAGAAATTCTTTCTTCAAACAGGATCGATCTATTGGTGTCTTTCATCAAGTGGAAAGGGATCATTATCCTTGAAAATGCATTGAGAAAGTTTACTGAAGCTGGTGGTAAGCTGAGGGTAATCACCACTACCTATATGGGGGCAACTGATTATAAGGCCATTGAGTTGCTTTCTTCTCTCCCCAATACGGAAGTACGGATATCATACAATACCGGCAACGAAAGACTGCATGCAAAAGCATATCTTTTTTTCAGGAACACGGGTTTTCATACCGGCTATATCGGGTCATCAAATTTTTCCAGGTCAGCTTTGACTGATGGATTAGAATGGAACCTAAAAGTGACAACCAAAGAGGTTTCCCATATCATCGATAAATTTCAAAAAACATTTGAAAGTTACTGGCAGAGCAATGACTTTGAATCTTTTGATCCAGCATTGCACGGAGAAAAACTAAAGACCTCCTTGAGCCAAGGCAAATCATCAAAGGGATATGAACTCAATACCACTTACTTCGACATCAAACCATTTCCCTACCAGAACGAAATATTGGAAAAGCTTTTGGTAGAAAGAACCATTCACAACAGTTATAAAAATTTGGTTGTAGCGGCTACCGGAACTGGTAAAACAGTCATTTCTGCTTTTGACTACAAGGCATTTGTCAATGATAGGCCTACTGCCCGATTGTTGTTTGTTGCACATAGAAAGGAAATCTTACAACAGGCAAGGGCAACGTTTCAAGGGATCTTGAAAGACAATAATTTTGGAGAATTATGGGTTGATGGCGAAGAGCCTACTCGATATGAACATGTTTTTGCCTCCGTCCAAACTTTGAACAACCGCATAGATTCACTTTCTCTGAGTGCTTCTTATTATGATTTTATCATCATTGATGAAGTGCACCATATCACAGCAAACAGTTATCGCCCCATCATAAGGCATTTTCAACCCAGCATTTTACTGGGCCTTACGGCTACCCCTGAACGCATGGACGGTGGAGACATTTTGGAGGATTTTGGTGGAAGAATAGCTGCAGAAATAAGGCTGCCCGAAGCATTGAACCGAAAGCTTCTCAGTCCGTTTCAATATTTTGGCATAACTGATAACGTAGATCTGAGCAATATTCGCTGGGAGAAGGGGAAGTATGTAGCAAGCGAACTCACTTCCGTTTATACTGCAAACGATCGCCGGGTAAAAGATATCTTTCACGCCCTGGATAAATATGTTAAGGACATGCAAGAAGTAAGGGCACTTTGCTTCTGTGTCTCGATTGAACATGCCCAATTCATGGCTGAAAAATTTATCCTTGCAGGGTTAAAAGCAGAATACCTGGCAAGTACTAATTCAAATGAGCGAGATGATAAAAGAAGGCGGTTTAAACAAAAAGAGATCAACTATCTATTTGTGGTCGACATTTTCAATGAAGGCGTCGATATTCCAGAAATCGACACTGTTTTATTCTTAAGACCTACAGAAAGTCTTACCATATTTCTACAACAGTTGGGACGTGGTCTACGCCTTGCGGAAGGAAAGGAGAACCTTACCGTATTGGACTTTGTGGGAAATGCAAGACCTGAGTATGATTTCGAGCACAAGTTCAGGGCGCTGATTGGAAAAACGGCATCACCCGTTTTAAAAGAGGTTGAAGATGATTTCCCGCAC
>JAIPAJ010000115.1 GCA_021740125.1 Leadbetterella sp.
CTATTGGTGGCGGTTTCGGCAATGGGCCAAGTTTCTAAGATATTCTCAGCTGGATTTAAATACTCCGATGGGTTTTCAAAAATCATGTTGAATGGTAAATATGGCTTTATAAACAAAGAAGGTTCTTTAGCCATACCATGTGTATTCGACTATTCAAATGATTTCTCCAACAACTATGCGATTGTCCGTAACGGCAAAAAATATGCAATAATTAGTTCAAATGGACTTCCTATTGTAGATTTCAAATATGAATACCTTGAAAATTTTTCAAATGGTCTTGCACTTTTCAAACAAAATGGAAAGTTTGGATTCGTAGATCAAAAAGGAGTTGAATTAGTTAGTCCTGATTACGACTTTGCAACAAGTTTTTCTGAAGGTTTGGCACTTGTTGAAAAAAATGGAAAAATTGGATTTATTGATAACAAAGGCAAAGTAGTAATCGATATCAAATATGACTTTGGTAGTTCATTTATTGAAGGTCTTGCTTTAATTAAAGTAAATAACAAATTTGGTTATATTAACACTAAGGGAGTTACAGTTATTGAACCAATCTATGAGTCAGCCACAGCATTTAATGAAGGTTTAGCTTCAGTAAAGCTCAACGGAAAATTTGGAATCATCAACAAAAAAGTAAAATCTATTGTAGATTTCGAATATTCAAATATTACTCCTTTTAAAAATGGTCTTGCGGTATTTGAAAAGGATGGAAGCTTCGGTTTAATTGACAATAAAGGCAATATTACAGCTCAAAACTTTCAATACATTGAAGAATCTTCTGAGGGTTTGTTTGGTTTTAAAAAGTTTGGATTATGGGGTTTCATGGATAACAAAGGCGAAACTATTGTTGAACCTATTTTCGAAAACATAAGAGCATTTTCAAATGGAATGGCGGTTGTAAGTGTAAACAAAAAATTTGGCTATATTGATCAAAAAGGTAAGCTAGTTGTACCAATCATTTTTGACAATGCGATAGATTACTCAGAAGGTCTGGGGGCAGTTAAATACAGAGATACCTACTTATTCTTAGATCAAAATGCTAGAGAAAGAATAGAAATTTCAAGAAGCTTGAATAACCAAGACAAAATTATGGTAAAAGTATTAGATGAAGACTCAGCCAAAAAAGATTCCTTTATTACAAGCATTGATTTAGATTAAAATTTATATTTTCCTGAATATATATAATCACCTAAGCAATAGCTTAGGTGATTTTTTATTTTTTGAGTAGTTCTAAAACCTTGTCAATAGGTAATGCCTTTGCTTTATAGCCATTAAATCCCGTTAAATCTTCCGCAGCAAAAAGAGAATTGATGATGGCTTCTTCTGTGGCTTCCACCACACCTTGAAACAACAAATCCAAATCATTGTTTCTCAACACTTTAAAAGTTTCATACATATCTTTTGAATCATGAGAAATCCGTAAATTCTTTGCAGTGGAAAGTGCTATAACATAATCCCCACTGCCATTGGCTGCCATGCCACCTGTTCGTGACAAACCCAGCATAGCCCTTGCGGCTAATCTTTTCAAATTCTTGGCATTCAGAGGAGCATCGGTGATCACTACCATCATACAAGACCCGTCATCCTCATATTCTTTGTCTAGGTTCTTGAATTTATGATTACCCAACAATTGACCTATTGGCTTTCCTCCTATTTGTAAAACTCCTCCGAAATTTGACTGTACTAATACGCCAATCGTATACCCACCTTTTGATTTTGGTAAAATCCGTGATGAAGTACCTATACCACCTTTGAATCCCAAACACATAGTTCCAGCTCCTGCTCCAACATTTCCTTCTACAACTTTTTTAGATGTCGCAGCACTTATAGCCTCCAACATATTTTCTTTTCTCAAAACTCTAGCCCGAATGTCATTACAACCGCCGTCGTTGGTTTCTCCGACTAAGGCATTCACGCTTTTTACATTCTGATTTTCAGGATTTTGTATTGTATAATCTATGATGGCATCGATGGCAGTTGAAACCGCCATGGTATTGGTAAGTAAAATTGGCGTTTCCATATTTCCCAATTCTTCCACTTGAGTGTAGCCGGCCAATTTCCCGAAGCCATTGCCAATATAAATAGCTGCTGGCACTTTATTTTGAAAAATATTCTCCTCAATGGGCAAAATTGCAGTAACTCCTGTGTGAATATCAGTACCCTTGTGCAGGGTAAAATGACCCACTTTAACCCCCGGAACATCTGTAATGGCATTTAGCATACCAGTTTTGAGAATGCCAAACTCAATCCCAAGTTCTCTTGGTCGCGGTTTTTGAGCTCTTAAAATAAAATTTGAAAGTAAAAATATTGAAAATAGAAAAACTCGCATTTGTTGATTTTTTTCAAAAAATACGCGAAGAATAGCTAAAAAACAAATGTAGAATAGAATCCTTAGCCAAAAATATTAGATTTCTCCTTAAATTCAGTTGGAGAAAGATTCTTCTTTTTCTTGAAAATACGACAAAAATAGGAGAAGCTATTAAAACCGGAAGCCAAATATGCCTCTTTAACACTCATTCGAGGATTCCGAAGCAAGCTTTCAGCCACTTTCAGTCGCTCCTCTATAATAAAATCATTAGGCGAAGAGCCCAACTCGTGCTTGAAAGTACGATAAAAATTAGATTCACTCATATACGCCTTTTCGCTCAAAAGCTCTATGGACAAATCTTCTGTGAGGTTTTCTCTAATAAATTTGATGACATAAGAAATCCTGTCATTGTTGGCATCGGTCAATGATTTCTTCAAATACATCGACTTGGTTTCTGTCTGTAGAATTCTGATGACCAATTCTTGAATTAATAAGTCTGAAAATATATCCTTAGAAGGGTGATTTTCTGTGAAAATAAAAATCAAACGTTGAAGAATCTGATTAATAGCTATGTCATTGGTAAAGTGATAGTTATAATCCATCACAGACCATTCCAAGCCGTTTTGTTTGGTTCCTCGGTTATTCAGCAAGTCCACTGCCTCCTGAAGTTTTTCTTCTGAAAGTGCCAATGCTAAACATTGTGTTGGATTGCTTACAGAAGCCTCAGGAAAATCGATGACCATTTTTTCATTCGAAGGTAAGATTACAGATTCTCCCGGTAAGAAACCGAAGGCAGGCGAACCGTCTAAATGCATTACTTTTTTGCCCTTAATCATACTGTCCAATACTGGCTGTGGAAATCGCAAATAAACCTGTGATGCTTGCAAATGTGTCTCAAAAATATTCAGTTCAGCATTCTTTAAAGTGTGCACAGTTCTATTCTCGACATGATTTTCGAGTTTGCGATTTTCATAATGTGCTGAACTAAGGTTTAACATCTTTGATATTTTTACTAAAAATAAAGAATATTATTTTTCTGACAAAAAATAGAACTATCCAAATAGCAATTTGCTATCAAATATGATAGAAAAATACAACGCTTGACAGAAATGTTCAATCAGAAAGCAGAAAAATGAAAAAGGTGTGTAGAATAATGCTACATAATATAAAAATATAAAGATTCTTTTGTACCATATCTATTTTTCACTTAAATAAAGAATCAAAACTATGTCAACCGAAAACAGCAATCTCGTTGCAAAACCAAGTTTAAAACCGCATTATGACAATTATATTAACGGTAAGTGGACACCACCATCTACTGGTCAATATTTCGAAGTAGTATCGCCTATTGACGGAAAAATAATGTCAAAAGCAGCTCATTCTGCAAAACTGGATGTTGAAATGGCCGTTAATGCAGCCCATGAAGCATTCAAAACATGGAGCAAAACCTCATCCACCGAGAGAAGCATCATTTTGAACAAAATAGCCGACAGAATGGAGGCAAATCTTACCCATTTGGCTGCAGTGGAAACCATGGACAATGGTAAGGCGGTTAGAGAAACTTTGGCGGCTGATTTACCTTTGGCTATTGACCATTTCAGATATTTTGCTGGAGTTATTCGTGCCGAAGAAGGCAGTATATCGGAGTTGGATGCTGATACAGTTTCTATAATCGTTCATGAGCCTATTGGTGTAATAGCACAGATAATTCCTTGGAATTTCCCAATATTAATGGCAGTTTGGAAATTGGCTCCAGCGTTAGCAGCCGGAAACTGTGTGGTGCTAAAGCCCGCTGAAAGCACACCCATTTCAATCATGGTTTTGATGGAATTGATTGGAGATTTGCTGCCTGATGGTGTCATAAATATAGTAAATGGCTTCGGTGCAGAATTGGGCAGAACATTGGTGACTAATCCAAAAGTTTCAAAAGCCGCATTTACAGGTTCAACTGCTACAGGTAGAATGGTAATGCAATATGCAACAGAAAACATTATTCCAGTAACTCTAGAATTGGGTGGAAAATCTCCAAATATTTTCTTTCCATCAGTTATGGAGGCTGACGATGCGTTTTTAGACAAAGCGATTGAGGGAGCTGTACTTTTTGCACTTAACCAAGGTGAAGTTTGTACTTGCCCGTCGAGACTTTTGATTCATGAATCTATTTATGATAAATTCATAGAACGAGTAATTGACCGTGTGAAAGCTATAAAAGTTGGCAATCCGCTAGATTCAACAGTAATGATGGGTGCACAAGCATCTCAAATTCAGAAAGATAAGATACTCTCTTATATAAACCTTGGCAAAGAAGAAGGAGCAGAATTGCTTTGCGGTGGTGATGTAAACCATTTGGGAGGTGATTTGGAAGGCGGATATTACATTCAACCGACGCTTTTTAAAGGCCACAACAAAATGAGAATTTTCCAAGAAGAAATATTTGGACCGGTGTTGTCGGTTACCACTTTCAAGACTACCGAAGAAGCTTTAGAAATAGCCAATGACACGCTTTATGGATTAGGTGCTGGTGTTTGGACACGCGATGCACATGAACTTTACACAGTACCAAGAGCTATTCAAGCTGGCCGCGTTTGGGTAAATCAATATCATGCATATCCTGCTGGAGCTCCATTTGGTGGCTATAAACAATCAGGCATTGGCCGAGAAAACCACAAAATGATGTTGGGTCATTATCGCCAATCAAAAAATATGTTGATATCTTACAACAAAAACAAACTTGGTTTCTTTTGATATTTAGTTGAAATCGATAATTAACAGCCGCAAATTCCCAAAGTTCTTTTGAGGAATTTGTGGTTTTCTAAATTTAAAATATGGAAAAAATAAAGCGATTAGAGGCAAGCGAAAAAGCACTAGAGCTCATAGAAATTTTAGCAGGCAAATTCGGTGATTTGATGTTTTATCAAGCTGGTGGATGCTGCGAAGGCACTCAGCCTCAATGCTTTGAAAAAGGTGGATTCTACTTAAGAATGGGAGATGTATGTATTGGAACTATAAAAGGTTTTGAGTTTTGGGTGGATAGAGACTTGTTTGAATATTGGAAATTCTCTCATTTCACTTTGGACGTTTCAGATGGATTTGGACCTGGTGGTTTTTCCTTAGAAACACCTTATGGAAAAACATTTAAAGTAATCTACCGACTATTTACAGAAGAAGAAACGGCCAATTTAGAAGACTTTAGTTTGAATGAGTAAGAAGTTCAACTAATTATTCTATTGAAAATCCATTAAAAATTTTATTTTCTAAATTTTGCTTGTAAACCTTCCAAAAAATTGCGTAAAAACTGGTCCTTACATTCTCGAAATTGTGGCTGAGAAGGGTTCCTAAAAATGGCACTTATTTCATGCTTACTCACCCTCATTCCCACCAAATCATATATAGCCAAAAGATCATCGTCTTTAAAATTCAGTGCGATTTTCAGCTTTCTGAAAATGATATTATTATTCAATTGCTTTTCAGGCTGAGGAATCCCACCCTCTTTTTCTCCTCTAAAATTAACTATGAATCCATTCAGAAACGAAGCGAATATTCTATCATTCAAAGGCTTGTAACTTTCGTCTTCTTCTTTCTTTAACCAGTCGCTAATTTCGGCTCTTGAAGCAACTAAACCACCTTTTGAAAATATTTCTATCATTTTGTCGTCACCAAAATTAAAAGTATATCTAAGCCTCCTGAGAATATCGTTGTTTTTCATTTCTTTTTCATTCTAAAATACAAAATTACAACAAAAATAAGCTTGGAAGTGCCTGAATATACTTTTCAATTTTAAACGAATCTCCTAATTCTTACTAAAATCTAGATTAGTAAGGTATGAAACCCTTAATGTCGGGTTAGTCTCTTCTAGGGTATCTGTAAAATTCCAGATTCTTTGTTTAATATAACTCAACTGTATTTGACTTTTCTTGGAAATAACATAACCAAGGCCGAGTATCAACCTATTCTGATTAAATAGGGTTGCTCCAGCATTTTTTCCGATATTTATAAATGCCTCATCACCAACAAAACCATTTATCAAATTACTCTTATCGTGTTTAAAAACAGGAAAAGTCACCATGGGCATATATCTTAGGCGATTTCTGTAAGCATAATCGCTAATGATATATTCACTGCTATTAAGTTTTAAAGTCGCTAAACCTACCCAACGATTTTCGTCTCGGATTCTATTCGTTAATTTAAAAGCACCTATTTGATGGGTAAAATTGGTTTGAACCCATAGGTGATTTTCGGGAATTGGTCGCTTATTTAAAGCTGGGTTTCCATATACAAAAGTATTGTAATGGGTGTAACCGATACTAGCTAATAAAGTCTTATTAACCTGATAGTCAACAGATGGACGCACAAAATACTGTTGCTTTTCTTTAAAACCATTGGCATAACGCATGGTGGCTTCGAGTGTTAAAAAGGTTTTCTTAGAAACTTTATTCTTACCCACATAATGAAGCCAAATGTTATTATTTTGACTTTTAATTTGTGCATAAATTAATGGATGAATCAAAAATAAAATGCATATGCTTATCGCGATTATCTTTTTCATGATCTTGATTTTTGGAATAGATTTTCACACCTATTTTAGAAAAAATAGGTGTGAAATAAAATTAAAATTAATTATTTTTTGCGTCTTGCCGCAAAAGCATGACTTGAAGTGGGCTGATGTTCCTCATGCCCTACTATCGATACGACACCTCCATGCTCTGTATATTCGCGTTCAAAATTGTGTAAGCTCTCCATTACAGAATGGTCTACCAACTTGGTATTTTTCAAATCAATTACAACTTTAAAACCCGGAGGAATGGCCTCTAACTTACTTTTTATTCCTAAAAAATTTGAGAATACTGCAGCTTTATCTATTTCTACCAGATATTCATTGTCTGTAAAAGATACCACCACTGGAGCTTTAAAAAGAGCCAAGATCGGTGCCCCGTGATAAGCATGAATGATAAGTTTCAAAATCATACCTGCTGCTATTCCCACTAAAAGATCTTCAAACAAGGTGAAAAATATGGTTACCAAGAAAATAGCAAGCTGTTCTTTTCCAATTTTGAAAGTATGAATAAATTCTCTTGGATGAGCCAGTTTTATTCCGACAGTGATCAACATGGCCGCCAAAGCTGTGTTCGGAATTAATTCAATAAGATGTGAGGCAAGTAAAACAAATGCAAGTATAAAAAAGCCATGGAAAAAGTTAGCCCACCTGGTTTTTGCTCCGTTACTTACATTTGACGAACTCCTCGCAACCTCCGAAATCATGGGTAAACCTCCCAAAATCGCAGAAAGTGTATTGCCGATTCCTATGGCTATCAAATCTTTATTGGCATTCGATTTACGTTTAAAAGGATCAAGCATATCTATGGCCTTTACTGTCAACAATGATTCTAAAGAGCCAACCAAAGCAAACATGATCACATATTTGATAAAAATGCCTGTGTGGGCCAATCCGCCAAAATCAACGTTTATTTTTATGTTTTCCAAAAGATTTCCAATATGCACCAAAGCATAAGCTGGTTCTGTAGTTTGGAAATCCAACATCAATTCTGCTGGAATGGCAAATAATAAAACCATCAATGGAGCTGGGATTTTCTTTATTGGACTGTCTAAAAGTGGCCAAATCATCATAATACTAAAGCTGACCAAACCAACCAATGTTGCTTTTGGGTCCATGTGCATAATAAAATTCGGAATCGAGGCCAAAAGTTCTAAAGGAGCTTTACCTTTTAAAAGTGCGGGATTTATGTCCAATAAAACAGGAATTTGTTTGGCTATGATAATAATACCAATAGCAGCTAACATCCCATGAATGGCAGACAAAGGAAAAAAATCGGCTAGTTTTCCAAGCTTGAAAACACCAAATAAAATCTGAATTACACCTGAAACTACCATGGCTCCCAATGCCAAATGCCAGCCTGTTTCTCCTCCTCCAAACTCATTAACAGCTCCAGCGACTATTACTATTAATCCCGCTGCTGGGCCTTTAATCGTTAATCTTGAACCCATAAAAAAGCTAACCACCAATCCACCAATAATGGCAGAAACTAAACCCATAATAGGCGGAAACTCAGAGGCTTTGGCAATGCCTAAACTTAAGGGCAAAGCCAATAAAAACACTATAAAGCCCGAAATGGCATCGGTTGAGAAGTTTTCCTTTAATCCGGCTAAGCCTTCTAATGGAAGTTTTAATTTTTTATTTTCCGTATTCATTTTAATATTTTTTTATTCCAAATAAAATTTAGAGATTAATTATGACGAACGATAGGCCACCTCATGGTAGGTTTTTGTATGCGGCCCAAAAAATACCCTGGCGAAAATCCTGATAATTGCCAAACCGTCTATAATCAAGCTCAATGCCGTAAGAAAAGCTAACAATAGTTGATCCTCATGAATGTGAGAAAAAATGAGGTCTTCACCGATGAAGGATGGCGTAATGGGAAATCCACTGACACCCAAACAAGCCAAAAAGAAAGCAAAGGCAATTTTGGGGTGTTCATAAACATGTCCATGAAATCTGTCCAAATCGATATTGCCTTCTATCCGTTTAATTCTCCTGAGTGTAAAGTACCCAAATAAGCCCATGACTAAAATGCCACTTAAATAAAGTAGGACATGGCTCAAGCTAAAGTGCTCATTGAAGAAAATTGACAAAGCCACCAAAGCATGATTTAACAAGATTAAAACCCAAGACATCCTAGCTCTATAACGTTCAGTGAAAGCTTTAAGCACCATCAAGAGACCGATTAATGAAAAAACAATGGGTAATAGATGGATGAAAAAAGCTGAAAAATTAGCTTGATAAATCCAAAGTAATATTCCTCCAAAATATAGTGGAACAAATATCATGATGAGTTGATTCAGACTCAAAAAGCGAATTTTTTTACCCATAATTTTCATTGGATTCCAAAGAAAACCGTACATCATATTATCCAAATTAAATTCTTTCAAACAAAGAATATAAAGGGAATTGGCTATTTTGGTTGGATATTTATACTCAATTGATTTGTCATCTGGAGAGTATCTGTAAAATTGCTCCCTAATTAAATAGGTAACCACAGATGGCGAAACTAACAACTGGTAAGTACGCAAAAATGCATTTCCAGCAAAGTGAAATAAAGCCAAATTTTGAAAGCCTAAAGCCACCTCAATAAAAATTACACCGATTTGTGCAATGGAGCCATAAGCAATTTGGCTTTTAATTGATGATTGCACCCTTCCTATTCCGGTTGCTACCAAAGCCGTCACTAAACCCAGTATGGCGATAAATATCCTAACTGAAGTTTGTTGCTCAATAAAATGAAAAGTTCGAAGCAACAAAAACACACCAATGTGTACCGAAAGTGACCCATAAAAAATAGCACTCGAGGGCGTTGGACCTTCCATAGCCCTCGGCAACCAACTTGAAAAGGGCAATTGGGCTGATTTAACTGCTGCCGCCAAAACCAACATCATAGCTATAAAAATACCTATGGATGAATGACTTAACAAATGTTCATGAACCAATTCGTAATTATTGAGTTTTTGAAAAGTTATATTTTCATGCCACAAATGATGGCTCATCCACATGGCCAAAATAATTCCAATATCTCCAATTCTGTACACTGAAAAAACCTTAACCGCATTTTTAACTGGTAAATATCTGTTACGATAAAATGCAATTAACAGAAATGAACATATTCCCAAAATTTCCCAACCGATGAACAAGGTTTCCAAGTTCCCTGATAAAACAGTTAAACTGTACCCCGTATAAAAAAACAATACTGTATTAAAAAACCTTTTATATCCAGGCTCTCTATGCAAATAATACCTACTGAACCGGGTGACCAACGAAACCAAAATACCCCCTACGAGTAAAAATATCGCCGAGATTTTGTCAAAATAAAAGGAAAGAAAAAAACTATATCCATTTGTTTGATAAAGACTAAATGAGTCAAAACCGACCGAAACTCTGCCCTTTAATAGCCAAAGAATCGTAAAACAACTTGAAAGAATTAATTGAAGGCCGATTACCATTACCGCTAACCATGACAAAAAACTCTCTTTGTTTTCGGGAATTAAAAGACTTAATAAGAATCCGACTAATGGAATTAAAATAAAAATCTGCAGTGCTATTTCCATATCAAATCTTATATTTAAATATTCTTAAATTATCCATACTTCCCTCAAAAGCTTGATCCAGATTATTGACGCTATCCATAATTGCATTCGGAGGGTTGTAAGAAACCATTTGACCATCCTCAAAAGCCGATATCTCCGATGTAATAGGATCTATTGTGGCCAGCATTACCCATGCGTTTTTTATCCATTCATAGGTTGCTTTATTACGTTGAATAACATCTAGTACAATGGCAGCACTTTGCTCAATCACCATCAAAAGACGAATAGGGTCGTGGACTTCAATCATTTGATTGGGTAATCCTGGTCGTAAATCACCATCAATGCCGTTAGCTACCCCAAACAGTCCCATCACATTATGAGGCAACTTAGTGCCAGCACCTAATTTTTGATTATCCACTCTAGAGAAATAATACTCCAAGTTTATACCCCCGCAAACTGGCACAGCGGCATTTAATATACCTAATAATCGCTTTCCATCAGGATCAATACTTGCATCATAAGAATTTAGGAACGACCTCCTGTCCAAAAACAATCCTTTAGTTAATGATCGTTTACCCACAATGCAAAGAGCATTGGTGGCATGATTGAGTTCTGGCCGTGGTTCGAAAAGCGAAACAGACCTGTCCAAAATTCTCTTGTGAATATCGTTAGAAGATCTTTTGGTATTGATAGACTCAAATCTTCTAGAACGCTCTTTTGAGTTGCTTTTAGAGGCGTCAGAGAACTTTACTAAATTTCCCTTATGCAAAGCCTTTTGAGACTCAGAAAGACTTTCTTCATCATAAAAAATAATTTCATCCCTGGTAGTATCTCTCAGTCCTCCTATAAATCTAGTGCTATCAGGAATCAAGATACCTCTATTTGAAAGTTCTTGTCTAACCTCAGATTTATTGGC
>JAIPAJ010000116.1 GCA_021740125.1 Leadbetterella sp.
AAGATGAGCCATCATACCAAACTCCGATTTCGTTGGCATTGTAATTGCCATATTTTTGCATGGCAAACACTACTGCGTTTGGATTTCCATTACATAAAGGATTGTCTATTTTTAATATATGTCCTTTTGTATTCGTCTGACTGGCAGTTACTTCAAACAAAGCTGGCACCTTCACTAAACTCACTACATTTGGTTGCAAAACGGTGGCAGTCTTGACGGTCTGCAAATCTCGCGACAGCACCCTTGCAGGGGGCTGTGCGAGACAAAAGGTGCTTAAAAATAAAAGGATTAATACATTTTTCATGTTTTGTTGGAGATTAAGGAGTTGCAACATAAACCGCCATGCTATTGGATTCGCGAGTTACTAATGTATTCTGCTTTCTAAGAAATTCTGCCCAAGTTTCAGTGTAAGTTGACCCTCTATTTCCACTTCTAAAAGTTGTCATTCCTTGCTCCCAAGGGTCATTAATTGTTACTACAGTTTGATCTGGATTTCCATTTCCCCTAATTCCTGTTATAACCCTAATATGAGGCCCAGGCTCGGCTGTTGCCACCCAAAGTGGACCCCTCTGTCTTAGTAACATAGAGAATTGTGTTAAATTGAAGGTTGGAGCATTTGCAACAGGAACTAAACCCCAATACAAGAGGGCATCCACGTTTTCAGGACGTAAACCTTCGCGATATTGCTGCCAATATCCAATTCCTTTTGCAATTTCTTCAGGATCGATAGAAACGTTATCCATCCAACCGACTACCATTGCGGCACCCGCTGCCCAGCAAGACATGTCTGTTCTTTGAGGCACCAATTGAACATCGTATGAGATATTAAGATTTGAAGTATCTACGCTCATCAAAGCTCCTCTTGCGGCATCAGCTACTGTTGGGGTTGTTGTGGTTGGAGTCGGACACCCCGCACCACTAGAATACAATTCATTTACTGCAGAAATATCTCCTGAACTCATAGCAGTTCTTTGACCAATGACAGCTGTTGATGATGTCGGGACAATCGTCTCAGTACCAGGTCTGGCAAATGCAGCCCTCGGATAATGCATTATGGAACCGTAATCGTAGCTTCCTAGTGATGAGCCCTCAAGCCAACCAATTTTTTCAAAATTATTGATTAAAGCAGGATCCGTTAAATTTGCCGTATTAACGGTAACATATGTATCTCTATCTCTTCTAGATTGTTCATGCCAAAGTCCTATAGAATGAAGGAGTTCATGAGTAATATTCCCAAAAGAACAGGCTGGTCCAATCTCAATCTCATTTGCCCCCCCTTGCTTTCCTACTGGCGATGCACAACCTTCCGCGACATTTAAAAACCTGATAAAATCTGTATCCGTTGCCGTTTTGGTTGCTAGACAAACCTTAATACCAGGCCTCGAATTTATGTGATTAATGGCCTGAGTTATCAACGCTGCTTTGGGATGACTTGAATAATCTTCTATTGCTATTCTACCACTTGAAGCCCAAGTATCCCAAAATCTGACACCAGCCCCTCCCCTGCCATCCGAAGAAGTATTTCTGAAAACAATATCGCCTTGAAAAACTTGTTTATTCTCACTAATACGATTTACGGTTATGTTATAAGTAGTACCACTAGGCGAGGTAACCGAAAAGGGTCTAAAATTAAGTGTTCTTGATAATGATTCCTGTGCGAAGGCACCTTGCGAAAACCACAACAAAACTACCAGAACCCTAGAAAATTGAATAATCCGTATATTTTTCATGTTCTTATTTTATTTCTGTTAAAATGTTTTTTGAATCTGTGTATAGAAACTTGGCATTAATTCGCTTACGAATTTGTTTAGCTTGTTCAAACTCTTTTAATACTTTTTCGTCTAAACATTCGAATGTAAACTGATTTAAAATACTGTATTTGGTTTTATTGACATAGCTAATGAGAGATTGGTCAGATAAATCAATTTCCAAATCAAAGCTTACATTGTTAATCTTTTCGCTTTTAATTATTTTCACCAAACCATATTTGAATCCATAAGCATCGAGTTTCTTTGATTTAACCTTTGTTTTAGAAATCAAAAGGTCATATCTAAATCCTGGTTGAAATTCAAAGCTTGCTATAGAAGGTATAGTTTCAGTTTTGTCACTACCCTCAATTTTAGCTATAAATCCAAATTGTGGGTAAGGAGTATTG
Source organism: Leadbetterella sp. (assembly GCA_021740125.1). Lineage (GTDB taxonomy): Bacteria > Bacteroidota > Bacteroidia > Cytophagales > Spirosomataceae > Leadbetterella. The sequence goes on from JAIPAJ010000116.1 coordinate 2,156, forward strand.
ATTAACGATTGGTGAGAAATAATTACCCTAAGTTCACTTGGAGCATCATAATTTACTTTTTTACAACCAAAGAATAAAAAGCAAATTGAAATAAATTGGAGCAAGTTAGTTTTCATAATTAATTGATAAATCGATCCACATATAACATTCCAGATGTACTTGTTTTTTTAGAGGAAAGTTTTGGCTCTTTCCCTTTCAATAAATATGTAATGTCATATTCATAATTATCGATGTCCCTTGGAAGAAGTAATTCTGCGGTTCTAGAAAGTTCGTTTTGACTAACTTTTAATGACACTTTCTTGGTCTCCTTACTTCCTGCTATTTCTGAGTAAATATTGATTTCTAACGCTCTCAGGCCTTCAGCGGCAGCAAAATCAGGATCTACCTCAATAAATATGTTCTTTCTTCCAAAAGGTGGCGTCAGGGCTAAACTTCCAAATTCCGTAGATTTCCAATCAGTTTCAACCACTTTCCCACCAAAAAAACTCCATTTTGATTTAAATTCGTAATTCAGCCATTTTATTCTATTGTCATCTCCTTTCCATCCGTAAAGCATTTTAAAATCATTACCTGATTCATTAAACTTACTTCTTTGAATTTGAATTTCATCGAGTGTAATCTCATTATTTTGGTGCTTTTTTCTCATTACTACATTTACAAAATTTATATATTTCGTAAAATCTTCAGCATTCAAACCGTCGATATGAGCATGAATTTCTCTTTGTTTCATAAGCGGATCATCTAAATTTACTTCCCTGAAACACTCTTCACAATTGGGACTTCCAATGTTCTCATCGAACCTCATAGTTCTTATGTCTGATGTATATTTATTTAAATCCACAACATACTTACCAGTTTGTCTAACTCTCTTAAGTTGAAAAGATGCTGCAACGGCTAAACTTGGAATTGGGACATCATCAGGTACCGATTGTCCGCCACCAGCAATCGAAGCACCCGTACTTTCAGTAGAATCAGCTGAACGTCTTTGGTTGGCTGGAGGTGGGGCTATTCTTCTTCCACTGGCGTTCATTCTTTCATTCCTTCGAGTACTTGCCTCACTCCGAACCTGATTTTCAACTGCTCTTTGCTGTTGTCTCAACTCGCCTCTACGCTGATTCTCCTCTCGAGCTTCTTGCCGAGCATCTCGCAACATTGTAGTGGCTCTATCTAACATACTTGTTCTATTTGCACCACCAGAGCTTAACTGGTTTAAATCAGGTACACCACTCCCACCTGTTCTATCAAAAAGTTGATTAATAATTTGACTATAAGCCGTTTGCATTATTGCATTTAAACCCTCATCTTCTCCTATTTGAGTTACTTTAATAACTCTAGTCTCAGTTAATTCTTCTAGAGCGTCCTGAATCTCTGCTGCTAAAACTGGTGTTGCAACAGCCGCTTCAAATGTCCTATTACTATAAACCTTGTCTAAATCAGCTTCTATCAGCACTCTTTTTGGGGAAAGATAACCCTCTAACTGCATCTCAAACGAAATACTAAAGTCTGGAGTAGGAGTTTTAAATGTTTCCCAGAGAAGTTTTGCATTTGACTTATTCAATTGTACAGAAATTGCACATTTCTGCCCATCAAGAATTGGTGCGGTACCCAATCCTAATATTTGAGGAGCACGATCTCCTCCTGGTCGGGCTATTGATGAAATAAGGGCAACTGTACCACTTTTATAAATTATAGGTCCTATGATCTTTCCGGCCCTATTTATTTTAGCTAGTGAAGTTTGAGCTTTTGTTAATTGTGCTGGAGACACGGACAATTCTATCAAAGCATGTACAATTCCGCCGCCGTCACCTTCTTTAGCATCATCGGAGCCAGCGACTGTTCTAACATTATTTACGTACCTTATAAATGAAAATTGTGGCAATCCATTCTGATGGCGACCTAATCTAATCTTGTCAGGCAAATAATAATAATTATTGGGGTTGCTAACTTCAGGAAATACTGTAAGTTCTCCAACCCTTACAGGTTTGTCAAGTACTATCTGCTGCCCAAGTCCAATTTTAACAGAAATCAATATTCCTATCAACAATAAGATCTTTACATTTTTTTTAGTTTTCATTTCTATTTTATTTAAAATTCAAATAATTATTGAGGCAATTCATCCACATAAAGCGTGGTGTCAGACGATTTTTTCCTGCCACTGCTTACGACCTTGTTGCCAGATAGTCGCCAATTTATTTCATAATCGTAGGTATAATTTCCGTTTTTAAGCATAAACTCAGCTTTTTGGGCAAGCACTTTGTCGGTACTTTTTATGGTGACTTGTTCCATTTTCTCGCCATCGCCGTAGTCATAATAAATCTTAATGTTTATCAACCGAATTTGATTTTCTTTAACCAAATCAGGACTAGCTTCAAAGTCGATTTTTACTGGATGAAAAGGCGGGGCAAGGTTTACACCAATCTGATCAGAGGTTTTCCATTCGGTTTCAATTTTATGATCACCAAAAAAACTCCAAGTCGTTTTATAATCATACTTTAGCCAATCTGCTCTGTTGTTATCTAGGGCGTCCTTCCACCCATAAAGCAGACGATAAACATTACCTGCATTGAATTCTTTTGAACCAACTCTTACCTCTTGAATGGTTGCATCGCCATTGGAGCCATGCATTTTTTTCATTGATATGGTGGCAAAATTTATATATTTCGCAAATTGGTCAGAATTTAAACCATCAACAGAAACCAATACTTCCCTCTGCTGAAAAAATGGATCATCAAGATTCACCTGACGATAGCAAGAGGTGCATTTTACGGCATCGCTACCTACATTTTCATCGAATCGGAAGGATACCTCTTCGCTCATACTTTTATTGAGATCAATGACAAATTTTCCTCTTTTGCGTTCTTTTTTAAACTGAAAACCTACTACAAGTTTTGTAGATGCAGCTACGGTAGCAGCCGTTCCGACTCCCCCAGTGGCTGCTCCAGATGCCAAGCCGATGATTTGTGCCAAACCACCCAAAGGATCAGCTTGTTGCTGAGGTGCCTGTTCATTGGTATTTACTGGCTCAAACATCATAGCAGAAAGCTTGTTGAAAGCAATTTCTAAAAGTTCTTCCTGAGATTTATCCGACCCAATGTTATTGACTTTTATTGCTCCTGATTGTACCAAATCACTAAAGGCGGCCTTTATGCCTATGTCAACATTTCTGCCTTCAAGACCCGCTTTGAACATAGAGTGCTCATATATCTGATCAAAATCCGCCACTATATTGGCTTTTATGGGTGAACGATATCCGCTAACATCCATCACAAAAGAAAAGCTTAGGTCAGGCGTAGCAGTTTTAAAAGACTCCCACAAAACCTTTGAGCCCAACTTATTGAGGTGAATTGAAATAGCAGCTTTTGTACCTTCAATAACAGGAGCTTTGCCCACCCCTACTACTTTTTTGGTAAATTCGCCTTTTTCGTCAGCCGCCGATGAAACTATAGCCAAAGTACCTCCTTTATAAATCAATGGCCCTCTAATGACAGCACTATCCATTCCGTTGCCTTTCCGTTTTATATCTCTCTGGGCTGCTTTTAGCATGTCTTCCGTTACATCGAATTGCACCAAAGCATGAATTATGCCACCACCGTCTCCCTCCCCTCGGGTTTCTTCTTCGGCACCAGTTTTTACATTCTGCACATACCGCATAAAAGAAAACTGAGGCTTCCCGTCTGCCTGTTTGCCCAAACTTATCTTGTTGGGCAGATAATAATAAACTGTGGGTTCATAAACATCAGGAAATAATATCAAGCCTCCGGCCTCTACAGGTTTATCCAAAAGTATATTTTGGGAAAACCCTAGGCAGGAGATAACCTGAAGAAGTGAAATAAAAAATAGCTTTTTCATAAGAGTTATTTTTTAATTATTCCGAGTACATCCTTAAACTTATCGAGTATCGTTCCACCGACGCTGTCGGGCTTGAGTATGGTTTGTCCCGCCTCTATGGCTTTTGAGAATATCTCAGAAGTTACGTCTCTAAATTCCTCAGGAATAACCGCATACACATAATCTGAAGTCTCTGGTTTCCAGTCAAGTGCCAGTTTTCCTTTGTCTTTGTGATCAAAAACTAATCTATAGGCGTATCCTTTGGTATCACGGTCAAGAAAAATGACATCTTTAGCCAATGGGTTCCCAGTAGCTGTACTCAAGGGAATATTTGTTTCTGTCTCTTTACCAAATTTCATGTATCGCAGTTGTAGGGTGGCTCTCACTATTCCGTTTAATTTCAGCTCTTCAGGACTGGCTTCAAATTCCACAGTGCGGGGTTTTACTGGTGGGGCTAGGTTAACACCATCCCACTGGCCTTTTACCCACGGAGCGTCGGAAGGAAAGTTATTTCCACCTTTAAGACTCCACATTGCTTGATATTCGTAGCTATCAGGGTTATTATCTTCCCCACGAGCATAGGTCATTGTTGCTTTTACACCTTTCTTTTTCAAATATTCTCTGTCAATCGTTACTCGGTCTGAGAAGGCATTTCCCGAATTTCGCTTTTTTCTAACATTTACTGTTACAAAATTCACTTCCTTTCCAAACATCTCTTCGGCTTCTAAATCAAGAATAAAATTGATGTCGCGGTGCTGAAAAAACGGATCGTTTAGATTTACTGAAGACACACATTTGGGATTGTCCTTTACGCCATCATACCAAGAGGCAAGGTTTTCAGTTATCGTAATATCTTCTGTTACTGGAATTCGAACTTTCAGGTTATAAGTTTCATTTTTGGTGGCTATACGTTTTTCATATTTTGTTTTTGTGATATGATACTCGTACAAATCAGAAGGTGGATTATACCTACCATCGGCAGGTGGAGTAGCAGCTGGTTGAGGAGCAGCCATTTGTTTTTCCGAAATGGAAGACATAAAATAGTCCATAAAAGTGGCTGTAATTTTCTGCACATTCGGGTCATCGGGTTTTAAGTTATCAATCTCAATAGTAACAGCCTTGCTCTCAGTCATTTTACTAAACAAACTATCCCGTTCGGTATCCGTTATGATGTCGTCCTGTAAACTATTTTTGTAAGGCATTGTATCATCATCTTTGTCTTTGTGCGTGTAGTCTCTTTTATATTCTTGATACATTTCGTCCACCTTACTCCAGTTTACTACTATTCGTCCGTTTACCGCAGGAGTAAGTATGTCATATCGAAACCTCAAATCGAGTGAAACGTCAGTAATGGAACGATTTTTTTCAAATGTTGCCGCCAAAAGTTGAGCTCCGTTTTTCTCCAAACGCGAAGCCACCGCTATTTTAGAGCCTGGCAAAAGCGGTGCTCTTCCTGATGTTACAATATTGGGAGTAAATCCTTTATCGCCCAAAACAGCTGAAATAATCCTGAACGATTCTGGTGTGTCTGATCTTAATGAGGCTGGTCCCATCAACTTTGGATTGGTAACCATTTTGAAAGGTGTACCTGGCGTTTTTGCCAAATCTTTGACCTTGGCTATAAGTTTGGTTTCTGCCTCTTTCATTTGTGCATCAGAGAGTCCCCATTCCATCAGAAAGTGCATCAAGGCTCCTTGAACTCCACCTGCATCGGCTCTTTGCTCAGTTGTATACTTTAAAAACAAAAATTCTGGTGTGCCATCGTCACGTTTTGAAAGACGTAGATTAGTTGGCAAATAATAGTATTCTCCTGTAAAACCATTATCGAGTGATTTGGCTCTGCCATACATGACCACTTGTGTTCCATCGTCCAAGGCCACAGCCACTTTATTTTGAGAGTCCAGTACTTGGGCATTTACAAAGGAAATACTCATCAAAAGCATGAGAATTAATTTTAAAATTGAGTTTTTCATGGTCATATTTAATTAAAATTTAAAATTCGATTTATATTCTTCTAAAAAAACCTTCGATAACACGTTCTCTCATAAAACTCCCCCTAACCAATCTTCCAGCGTCTTTCTCTATTTCTACTTCTGACTTTTTGACCAATGCTTTATACAATTTATTTGGTGTATTCGAGCGTTTAGTGAGTATCAATTCCTTGGCCGTAATATCCCAATCCGTCAAATAGTTGATGCATTGGAGACAAAAATCTGTACAATTGTGGGTTCGGGTGTTGAAAGGTAAGCCCTCGTCTATGAGTTGCTTGATGAACTCTTTTAAGAAAAAATCCTGTGTAGGAGTGGTTTTTATTTTTAAAATACCATCTGCCAAATATCCATTTCTATGAGGTAAGCCTTTGTTTATCAAAGACTCAACAGTAATTGCTGGCTCTGAACTGCTTCCTGGTAGTAGATTATATTCTGCGGGTAATGTTTGTAAAAGCGTAGTTTTACTATCACTCTTGGGCCAAAGATCAAAATAAGTAAGGGTAAACACTTTGGTGGTATCATACCTATTTACTACTTGATTATCTATTTCTTTTTCATAGTTCAAAATTTGGTAATTGTCTATGGCAATCCCTGCGTGACCCGTTTTGCCATTGTGCGTAGCAAAAATCACAACATACACATCGGCATAAGTATTTAAACTCACCAACAAGCACATTAACAATATTTTAATGTTTATATTCATAAAACACATTGAGGAAATTTACCGACATAAGAAAACAAATCACTCAATTTCAATGAGATATCCCATGGTTTTTCACGAGCCATAGATTCATAAGTGAAATGAAAAACCAGTGAAATATCACTGACTGTTTGTGGCGATTTTATGGCTTCCCTGACCATTTTGGCTTGTTCGCCGTTTAATCTAAAAGAGACCGCCATTTTGCCGCCAGCAAAACTCGGCACCTTTGGAATATTTGAGATGGTACCTTTTAAAATCTTGGCAATTGGTTTTTCTGTAGTAATTTCAAATTCAACTGGCTTTACCATCAAAGAGCCCATTAAAGTGGCCAAACTGTCTGATTGAGTTTTAAATAAAGAATCGAGCAAGGTTTCTTGCTCTGAGTCTAGCCCCCAAGTCAGCAAAAAATGCAGCAATCCTCCCTCAATTTCTGATAATGAGTCTTTTCTGTATGATATAAAGGAAAACTCTGGAGCTTCATTTTTTTCGGCAACTCTCATATTTACAGGCAAATAATAATAAGGATGAAAATCAGAATTATCAGAATAAGTAGGATAAGCGTAAACTTTTAAGCCATCCATCTGTGCAATAGTTGGACTGGTACTTCGCACTACTTGGCTCTTGACCGAGACAAAAGGCATAAAGACTAAGAAAAGACTTAAAATTCTTAAAGTTTTCATGATTTCGAGATACTTTCTCAATTTGTTTTTCAATTGGGCATTTCGTCCAAAAATATCAATCCATATTTATCTTTGCCTTTTAAATTCTTCTGGCTTCCATCGTTTCCAAACCAGGTTATGCTATAGTCAACCTCCTCCACATTGTTTGGCAATGTGATTTCAAACTTCTTGTCAGTCAATGATTCTGAGGTTTTTAGCGTAACTCTTTGCTGTTTTTTTTGTCCAAAAAATGGGTATTCTATCTGAATTGAAATGGCACGAATATTTTTGGCATTAATAGCCTTTGCATCGCCCTCCAACATGATGGTTTTTCGAATAAAAGGCGTGTACAGATTTATCATAGCTGAAGATTCCGTTTTCCAGTCCATCTCAAGATTTCCTCCACCTTGAAACTGCCAAATGGTTTTGTATTTATACTTCAGCCATTCCACTCTGTTAGTATCCTTTTGAAATCCGTACACCATTGCCAAAGGCTTCTTTGACACTTTCAGACTGTCTTGAGATTTCTTCGTAATTATCACGCTGTGAAGTGTTTCTCTTCCATTTTGGTGTTTCTTATCTAATATAACTGTTACAGAATTTACCATTTTTGTAAACTCTTTTTCCAAATCTCCATCAACGCCTACCAGCACCTCTCGTTGTTGAAAAGTAGGGTCATACATCGGAATATCCTTAAAATACTTTTCGTCTTTTCCGTATTCGTTGTATAGATTTCCAATATTAAAAGTCACAAAATGTGTGCGATTCACAGTACTTCTGCCTTTGAAATAAAGATTGGTTTTGCCCTCACTTTGTAAGTCTTTCATCTGAAAGCCCACATTTAGCCCGAATCCAAGCGTATTTTTACTTCCAAGAACTCCGTTTGGACCCAACAAAGCATCCATCAATCCACCTTGTTGATCTGGCGGAACTGTTTCTGGTTTCACAGGCTTAAACATCAACGCAAGTAACTTATCATAAACCGTTTGTACCAAAGCCTCCATTTGTTGGTCGCTTCCGTTTGATTTTAGTTTTATAGCCCCGTCTCTTTTTAATTTATCAAATCCCAACTCCACATCGGCACTTACAATGTAAACCGAACCACTCGCTTTAAATGCCTCGCTTTTCTTCACTTCAGACCAATCAACGGTCATTTCAGCATCATAAGAATCAGTCAAACCTGAAAATCCAAGCTCAAAAACCAAGGAAACGTCAGGCGTTGCCATTTTAAAACTCTCGAGTAGCAATTTTGAAGCCTCAGGCTTTAGTTCAAAAGTGAGAGCGATTCTACTACCTTCTAATACTGGAGCTTCGCCTGTGGTCAAAACCTTTCTAGTAGGTTTGGAAGTATCAGATTTTATGATTGATGATATTAAAGTATATCTGCCTTTATCAAAAACTAAAGGTCCTTTTATGGTAATATCTTCACTTTTCAATCTCTCTCTGAGTATTCCTTGAGCCGTTTTTACCAAATTTTCTGGTGTATCATATTGAACCAAAAAATTCACAATTCCTCCTCCATCAGCATCTGAAACCGCATTATTGCCGCTTTTAGGTTTATTAATTACATATCTTAAAAATGAAAATTGAGGATTTTTACTTTCGTCTAAAGAGAGGTGGGCATTGGTAGGTAAATACAAATACGAAAGTGAATCGCTTATTAAAGGAAAACACCATAATCCGCCCACTCGAACGCCCCTATCTACCAATATTTGCTGGGCAAAATTGGCCATAGGAATAAATAAGAATAGCAAAACAACTTTGATTCTCATGTGTTTTAAATAATTGAAATACAGAATTTTAAACTATTGTGCAGGAGGCACTAGTAGCAAATAATTGTCGGTCAGTTCATGTACATCGCCTCTTAATTCCTTTCCTTTTTTGTCGTACCAAGTTATTTGGTAACCCACTGTTTGATTTGGATCATGATATAGCGTGATTTTTTGAGTACTTTGGGCATC
>JAIPAJ010000117.1 GCA_021740125.1 Leadbetterella sp.
AAATCTTTGTCAGTAAAAGTCTCTTTGTCAAGTTTTTGACAAGGAGAACACCAAGCTGCCCAAAAGTCTAAAATTATTGGTTTTTTCTGTTTCTTCGATTCACGTATTAAGTTATCGAAACTTCCTTTATAGAACCCAAAGTTTTCTGGTTTAGAAACTTTGAATGATGCCAAGCTAGTGAAGGCAATTATAATTATTAAAAAAGCGAAAAGTTTTTTCATGATACTATTATTTTATGCTCATTTAATACCTTGTCAATAACCTTGCCAAAGTTTAAAATGATTTTTATTAGGAAAGTTTATAAGGATAAATTTATTTATAATATTTTAATCTTGTGTGTTTTATACATAAAAAAAGTCTAACATTTTTCAATGTTAGACTTTTTTATTCTTAAGCGGTAGCATTTTTTTTTTAAATGCATACTACACTTTCCAAACCCATCCGAAGGCATCAGCGACCTTGCCAGTTCTTATAGCATTTAATGCATTTTTTAATCTAGTAGATAATGAATTTTCGGTGATTGCGGGAAGTTCATAGTCTGTTCCTTCAAACCCAATGGCCGCAAATGGTGAAACCACAACAGCAGTCCCCGCTCCGAACACTTCTGTTACAGATCCATTGGCTATACCTTCTATAATCTCTGCAACAGGCACTCTTCTTTCTTCTACCTCAATATTCATTGATTTGGCCAATTGTAATAAAGTATCTCTGGTGATACCTTTTAAAATTGTAGTACTTACTGCTGGTGTTATCAATTTACCATCCTTAACAAACATCACGTTCATTGTGCCAGATTCTTCAAAATACTTATGCTCAATTGCATCTGTCCAAAGTAATTGAGTATAACCTTGTTCAGAAGCCAATTTTGCAGGATAAAGTGAAGCAGCATAATTTCCTGCACATTTGGCGTAGCCAACTCCACCTGGAGCTGCTCTTATGTATTCAGTTTCTACTTTTACTTTAGGAGGAGTTGAGTAGTATTTACCCGCAGGGCTCATGATAATCATGAATCTGTAGTTTTGAGAAGGCCTTACACCCAAATACACATCACTAGCAAACATAAATGGTCTTAGATACAATGAGTTATCTTCGCCTTTAGGCACCCAAGCTGAATCTATTTTCAAAAGTTCCTCTAAACCTCCTATGAAGATTTCTTCTGGAACTTGAGCCATACACATCCTTTCGGCTGAAATATTAAAACGTTTGAAATTTTCTAATGGCCTAAACATCAAAACCTCATCATTTTCATTTTTAAAGGCTTTCATACCTTCAAAAATAGATTGACCATAATGCAGAGAAGCCAAGGCTGGATTGTAAGCGATATCACCATAAGGCAGAATTTCAGGGGTTTGCCACTCGCCATTGACGCAATCCGCCACCAACATATGGTCTGTAAATAATGTACCAAACGAAATGTTGTTTGGGTCTAATTCATTTACTCTGCTTTGTTCTGTAAGCTTAATTTTGATGTTCATTGTCGCTGTTTCCATTGTACCTTGTTTTAATTAGAGTTTGCAAGTTATTTATTTTTTTTAAATTAGTTGTCAAAGCAATTAATTATTCTCAAAATTTGGGATAAAAAAAATGCCTGAAGGTGATATTCAGGCATTTAAATTTTATTTTTTTTATTTTTGACCAGGCAATTTTTCTATATACATGTCTCGGATTTCAAGTTTCGGGTTTTCCAATGGATAGGCAGAATTTAGGACATCAACCTTTCTAATTCCCTTTATCCGAGCATTAGCGTTAGAACTGCTTGCAGCAACTCCCGTTATTTGCTGTATGGCTACAGATAATAATGTCTCGTTTACGTCACCAAATGGCATAAACGGAATAGCGTTGTCTGTTACTTTAAAAGTTGGCGTGAATCCGTCTTTTGTACCATAGTCAGATTGTCCAAGGGAGTTTACAGTTCTTAATACTATGGGTTGCATTCCCCATTTCCAGCGTTTTTTGTCGTCAGAAAGCGTTATTGAACCTACGTTTTTGCCATAAGTATTGTCTCCGATGAGTATCACATCCATATTTGGCTTTAAATTATTAATAACCAATTCACTGGCAGAAGCAGTTCCTTTTGAAGTAAGCACGAAAACTCTATTAAGTGTTCCAAGGTTATTGGATTCATTTAGCCAATCTGTTTCAAATACGTCGTTTCCATATTTGCTTTTGTAAGCCGAAGTCAACTGGGTATTCCACTCCTGTTTACTCATCAATGTACCTGGCTTTAAGTTTTTTACGATCAAAGAACTGATGATATCAGAAGATGAGATGTATCCACCTCCATTGTATCTCAAATCCAGAACTAGCTCATTAACCCCTTTACTTTTAAATTCTTTGAATACATTTCTAATGTCAGCATCGTATTGTGTTAAGAATTGAAGATAAACCAGATAACCAATTTTTTTGTTTCCCTTTTCGATTATTGAATAGTGCTGAATTGGATTTGTCTGAACTTCAGCTTTCACCACATCTACTGTTTTGCTGTTTGCCACAATTTCTGAGCCGTTGTAATCCCCAAGTGTAAACTTAAGGTTGTCTGGTGTAAATGCTGCACTGTAGTTTTCCGAGGTCAAATCTTGGCCATTTACTTTAACTATAAAGTCACCTCTTTTAATACCTGCCTTCTCAGCTGGTGAACCTTTTAGCGAATAGGCCACAGAAAGAGCTACTTTGGTTTTTTCAGTATTTGCGTAAAATGGTGTGAATCTTATACCCACTACTTTGTTTATGCCTTGAAGAGAGGCTGTAAGAGCTTCCGCATCTTCTTCAATCCAAGAAAAGCGATCTAAATCGCCTGGCTTTACCAAAATAGACTCAAAATAATCCGCTGGAGCTAGCTTGTTGTCAGAAGCAGTTTTGGCCACCATTTGGTTTTCCCAGAGATAGTAATTCTTCATTTCATCAAAAATCCAGCTATTTACATCGGCATTCGGATTTATGGTATTTGAAGTGTTGTCTTCATCTTTAGGGAAGATTTCCGTCAACTTTTTACAAGAAAAGGATACGCCTACCAATAAAATTAAACTCCAATATTTGATTTTCATTCTTTAAATGTCTTTTTCAATTATACGTAAAACTAATATCAAAAGTTGTTTCAACTAATATTTATATTAAATTTTGACTTTTATTTCAACAATTAAACCATCAATATAGGTATTTGTTATTAGATATTATGTTCTAAAGTCTAGAGAAGTTTAACTTTGTAAAAAATAGTATTGAAAAATGCCCATGATAGAACCTTTATACAAAATTGTTGAGTTGTGTGCTTTGCATGGCATAAAAGAAGCCATAATTTGTCCGGGTTCTCGAAGTGCAGCCCTTACTTTGGCTTTCGCTAGAAATGTCAAAATAAAAACAAGAGTCATAGCAGACGAACGTTCTGCTGCGTTTATAGCCTTGGGCATGGCTATGCAGTCTGGCGAAACTGTTGCTTTGGTGTGCACTTCAGGTTCTGCGGCATTAAATTTCGCTCCGGCCGTTGCGGAGGCTTATTTTCAAGAAATTCCCTTGCTCGTTCTTACCGCTGACCGTCCTCCAGAATGGATTCATCAATATGACGGACAGACGATTTTTCAAACAGAAATCTATGGAAAACATGCTAAAAAGTCATTTAATATGCCAGTGGATTATAACCACAAAGACGCTCAATGGCATATAGAAAGGATTTCAAATGAAGCAATTAATTGCACCCAGTCTGTACCAAAAGGCCCAGTTCATATAAATATTCCGATTCGAGAGCCGTTTTATCCAGAAACTAATGAACGCATTTTTCCCAATGTTCAAAAGGTAAACTTTTTGAAAAAATATGCCTTCATTGTTACAAAGGACTGGAGTGATTTATTAGAAATTTGGGACAAATCTGAGCGGAAATTGATTGCCATAGGCCAAAATGCTGTCGATTTGAATGATGAATTGTCGGGATTAATCGAGGAAGAAAATGTAGTGGTATTGGCTGATATTATTTCAAATGTTTGTGTGGATGGAAAAATAACGACTCATGATCTTTTTTTGAACAAAATTGAAGATTTGGTACCTGACTTACTCATAACTTCTGGTAAATCTTTTATTTCAAAACCTTTTAAGCAGTTTATAAGAGGCCAAAAGGTAACTTATCATTGGCATATTCAGGAGCACCCCGATTTGATAGACCCTACCCAATCTATAACTCATAGGATTGAGGCGGATCCAAAGTATTTTTTTAAAGAACTTTTAGAAAGTTTGGAGGCCAGAAAGTTGAAAAATGGGGATGATGAGGAGGAGAATGATTATTTGTTAGAATGGATAGGTTTAGAGGAAACTTCGTTGAGATATTTAAATAAATATCTAAATAATGTTGATTTTGGAGAATTAAAAGCCACTTCCATGCTTTTGGAATCTATTTCTTCTGAGAATATTCTGCATTTGGGCAATAGTATGCCAGTTCGTTATGCCAATATTATAGGTGGAATTTCAAAAGAAGAATTTGAAGTTAGTTCCAACAGAGGTACCAGTGGAATTGACGGTATAGTAAGTACCGCAATTGGGCAAGCCATGAAAACAGATAAGATGGTGATTTGTTTGGTAGGAGATGTCTCGTTTTTTTATGACAGCAATGCCCTATTTTTTGGTGATATTCCACAAAATCTAAGAATTGTAATGATAAATAATGGAGGAGGTAATATTTTTCGGATAATTGATGGGCCGTCTAAACAAGAAGAACTGGAAAGTCATTTTGTGACAAGCCAAACCAGAAATGGAGAAAGCTTAGCCAATGAATCGGGTATTAGGTACTTAAAGGCTACCAATATGATTGAAATGGCCGCGGCACTTGAAATCTTTAAAAAAGACGACCCGAGAGCCGCCCTTTTGGAAGTTTTTACTGACGGCGAAGCCGATGCTGAAATATTTAAAGCTTTAAAAGCAGGTTTTACTTTATAAACGAAACTCCTTGCGTTGGGTTTTCGAGAATCCATTCGGTAGTAACTGCATTAATCTTTTTGTCTTTTGAGTTTAAGTAACTTGATTCTACAGGTAGTTTTACACCTAATTTGGTGTCTTCATATTTTTTGTGATCCAGTGTATGCGTTATTCCGTTCACAATCCAAATTTCTCTCAACAACAATCCATTGGCTTTGTCAAAATAGTATTCTCTTTTAATTCCTGTTTTTTCAATGGTCAATTTCGAGGTTGCTTTTCCATCAATCGTTACATCTTCAATCGCTCCAACGAGCCTATAGCCTTTTGATTCATAGTTATAAAATGGCATCAATCCATCTTTAACTTCAAGCATTAGGTCAGCCTTTTCTTTATCGTTCAGGTCTTTTGTTGTGTAGGTTGGAGCTTTGTCACGACTTCCCATAGGTATTTTAAGCCATCCAGCGTTTCCGTTCAAAACATAATAAAAATCACGGTCAAGGATCGATTTCTTTCTAGAAAACTTGTTTTCACCACTGACAATGGTCACTTCTTCATCATAATCTGTGGCGGCGTTGGCTTTATAAGCTCTTTTGTATTGGAAAGTATTGATAGTGGAAATTTTATTTTCACCACCAGCTGCGTTTAAAAATTTGTCTACCACTTCAGCTGCAGTTTGGGCTTCTACAAATAATGGAAAAGCGGCCATCATGATCAAAATGCTTAGTTTCTTCATCATTGTTGTATTTTTTAATTCAAATTTAAGGTCAATAATTCCATTTACCTTTTGAAAATCCATGTTTAACTTAACATTAACGCCATTCAAGATCCAGTTATTGGTATTTTTCATTTGTTGTTGATTTTTTTCATTCGAATTTCCATTCCATAAACATTTTAAAAAAATATAATTATAGAATCTGAATTAAATTATTAAATTTGAATACTATTAATAACCTCTAAAACCTGATCTATGAAAAAAACTATTATCGGCGTATTAGTCGGAGCACTTATTTTATTTATTTGGCAATTTATTTCTTGGGGTGCTGTAAATCTCCATTCTGGGATGCAGCAATATACTCCAAAGCAGACTGAAATTTTGAAATACCTGGGTGATAACCTAGAGGAAGGTTTTTATTATTTGCCAGGCTCAGCACCAGGGACATCCCAAGAGGAAATGCAAAAACAATATGAAGATAGCAATGGCAAACCTTGGGCTCAAATTTATTATCACAAAGCATTAGATACCGCCATGACTATGAATATGGTTAGGGGTCTGATTGTAGATTTGCTGGCTGTTTTTCTTTTGGTTTTTCTTATTCAAAAAATGGGAAATGCAAGTTTTCAAACCATTGTTTTGTCATCTTTATCAGTGGGTTTAATAGGTTATTTGTCAGTTACTTATGTTAATTCTATATGGTTTCAAACCAAAACCCTCATTGATTTGCTCGACGCATTAGTTAGTTGGGGTGCCATAGGCCTTTGGTTGGGATTTTGGTTGAGAAAAAAATGATTATTGAAATAAACTAAATAAGAAAAAAGGAGCGAATGCTCCTTTTTTTTGAAATGTCTTCAACCTTTTTGTGGTTTTTTTTCTTATAATCTTTGCATTAACTTTTTGATAGCCAAAGGCTTCCAATCTGCAAAGTCCCCAGCTAAAATGTGTTTTCTAGCCTCGCCTACCAACCACAAATAAAATCTAAGATTATGTACACTGGCTATTTGAGCTGCCAACATTTCTTGGCATTTGTTGAGGTGTTTTAAGTAGGCTTTTGAATAAAAAGTGCTTACATATCCGCCCAATTCTTGGTCTAAAGGACTGAAGTCGTCTTCCCACTTTTTGTTTCTGATATTAATGATTCCTTGGGTCGTAAATAACATACCATTTCTGGCATTTCTTGTTGGCATTACGCAGTCAAACATGTCAGTTCCGAGGGCAATTCCTTCCAAAATATTCTCTGGAGTTCCGACACCCATCAGGTATCTTGGTTTTGATTCTGGCAAAATGCCGTTCACAATTTCAAGCATTTCATACATATCTCCGGCGGGCTCACCTACAGACAAGCCACCAATTGCATTTCCTGGTTGATCTTGGGAAGCTATAAACTCGGCCGATTGTATTCTTAAATCTTTAAAAACGCTTCCCTGAACTATTGGAAAGAGGGCTTGGCTATGGCCATATTTCGGTTCGGTTTCGTTTATTCTTTTCATGCATCTTTCTAGCCATCTGTGTGTCAAATGCATTGATTTTCTTGCATATTCGTGGTCGCATGGATAGGGCGGACATTCGTCAAAAGCCATAATGATGTCTGCACCGATTACCCTTTGAATGTCCATCACGTATTCAGGTGTAAACAAATGCTTAGAGCCGTCAATGTGCGAGTTGAAATAAACGCCCTCTTCGGTGATTTTCCTGATTTCTTTCAGACTAAATACTTGATAACCACCAGAGTCTGTTAAAATAGGTTTGTTCCATCCGTTAAATTTGTGTAGACCACCAGCTTTTTCTAAAATATCAAGTCCAGGTCTAAGGTATAAATGATATGTATTACCTAATATTATTTGAGCCTCAACTTCTTCTAGTAACTCTTTGGTGTGTACACCTTTTACCGTTCCGGCGGTTCCAACAGGCATAAAGATGGGTGTCAAAATTTCGCCATGGTCGGTAGTTATTTTGCCTGCTCTGGCTTTTGTTTTGCTGTCAGTTTTTTGAAGTTCAAATTTCATTTTGCAAATTTCAAGCATTATCTGCTGATTAACAAACCTTTTTTCAAATTGCGGTTTTGTAATTGCTATCTTTTAAATTGATGATTTTTGAAAGATTCTAAAAAAGGAATAGTATTTTTGCAGAAGTTTCCATTAAATCACGAAAGCATTGGAGTTTATTTTACCTATAATATTCTTTGTTGCATTGTCTGTGCAACTTGTATATGTACTTTTTATATTCACCAAACTCGTATTTCACAACGATTTTGAGACCATTACTGGCTTGCCGCCAGTGACCATCATAGTTGCGGCATCCAACGAACTTCATAATCTACAAGAACTATTGCCGATTTTAGACACCCAAGATTACCCAAATTTTGAAATACTGGTGGCTGATGATAGATCAAGTGACGGCACTTATGACTATTTGCTCACCAACGAGGGAAATATTAAAAGGCTACAGTTTTTGAGAATTCTTGATCTTCCTCAACATTTCACGGCCAAAAAATATGCTTTAACTATGGCTATTAAAAAGGCTAAAAATGACATTCTGCTTTTTACTGATGCAGACTGTAGACCAGAAAGTGATCAGTGGCTGAAAATTATGGTTACTCAAATGGATGCCGGGAAGGACATTGTTTTGGGCTTTTCCAAATATAAGTTTATGCCTGGAGCTTTGAATGCTCTTATCAGATATGAGACATTTCAGACTGCAGTTCAATATTTTTCTTTTGCACTAGCAAAGGTTCCATACATGGGTGTGGGTCGGAATTTGATGTATAAAAAGTCTCTATTTTGGAAAAATAATGGATTTACAAGACATTTCGGACTTTTGAGTGGAGACGATGATCTTTTTGTAAATGATGCCGCCACAAAAGATAATGTTGCAGTTTGTATTAGCGAGGAAGCTGCCACTAACTCTATTCCGAAAGAAACATGGGCCGAGTGGTTTGTGCAGAAACGTAGGCATTTGTCTGTTGGTAAACGTTATAAATTTAAAGACAAATTAAACTTAGGACTTTTGTGGATGAGCGAATTAATTTCTTGGTTTTTCTTTGTACCCATCTTTTTTATTAGACCAGATTGGTTTGAAGCTCCTGAATGGTCTCGAATTCCGAACGATTTCTTGAAACAATATGGGCTGGCTCATTGGTATCCGTTTAACGATTGGATGAGATTAATACTTTTTGTGTTTTGTGTTTGGCTTGTTCTTAAATGGATAGTTTTGGCGATGGCTAATAAAAAATTGAGCAATACCATTAAATCATGGAAAATACCGTACTTCGATTTTCTGTTTGCAGTTTACCTTTTTGTATTTGGCATCATTACCTTATTCTCCAATCCTAAGAAAATTAAGTGGAGGTAAGGTTTATTAATTCTTTTGTTAATCCAATTTTGATTTTACCTTGGCACCGTAAAATACATTACTGTAGCAATAAAAGTGAAAACCAGATTTGGGAGCCAAACTGCCAGGAGTGGTGGCATATTTCCTGACTCAGCGATGCCTTTGGACATGATATAAAAAAGGATATAGACAAAAGCCAAAACAAATCCTATTGCGATTTGAAGTCCTACACCACCTCGCGATTTTCTTGCAGAAACTATCAAGCCCATCAAAGAGAGAATAATGACAGCAAATGGAGTAGCAAAACGCTGATAATATTCTATTTGGAAAATCTCTACTCCTTCCGCTCCCCGGCTGTTTACTAAAGCTATTTGCTTTCTGAGTTGCGGAATGGTCATAGTTTCATGGATATTTTTTGTGTTTTCAAAATCCGATGGAAACATGTTAACGGCGGTGTCTAATGGCACAGAGCCACTCGCTATTTTAAGTTGATCTTTCAGAATGCCTATTTTTCGAATTTTATAATCGTATAACTGCCATTTCTTTAAGGAGTCAATATAAACTGCTCTTCTGGAGGTTAGTTTTTCTACCAACTGGTTATTTTCTACTTTTTCTAAAGTAAAATCGTACGCTGTTTTGTTGGTGTTGTCGTAGGACGATAGATAAGCATAAATGTTTTTCTCCACCGCCATGTGGATGTCTCTGTCGGCAAAGTAATATTTATCCTCAATGTACTGATTTTCAAAGGCTATGCGGGTTTTGTTGGCCTTTGGTAATACCCAACCAACCATAAAAAATGAGAAAACTGCGACTATACTCGAACCCAAAATATAAGGTAGCATCAGTCGTCTAAAGCTTGTACCCGTACTTAGTATGGCCACTATTTCTGTATGCGAGGCGAGTTTAGCAGTAAAAAAAACCGTTGAAATAAATATCATCAAAGGGCTGATGTAGTTGGCCCAGTATGGTGCAAGGTTGGCGTAGTATTGCAAAAAAATGGCCTTTGTGGGAGCATTATGCTCTATGAAATTGTCGTTCTTTTCTACAAAATCAATAACGACAATAACCAAGACAATGATAAAAACAGCAAACACGTAAGTGCTTAAAAATTTCTTAATCAAATACTTGTCTAAAATTTTCATATTATTTGTTTTAGCTTCTGGGTCGCAAAGACGCAATCCATCTTCAGCGAATATAGAGGTTTTATTTGTTTTCTGAAATTTGTGCGATTTCAAATTTTCGAACCCAAAATTAATGGAAAATTACTAAGGATTGGGATTTTAAGGAATTTTATGACACTCTCGAATGCTATCGTGAGGTTATTGATGTGAATGGTTATTCGTAAATCGGTACATTTCAATTTATACCCTTAATTTTGATAATCTTACCCTTTGCGTCTTTCCTACTTTGCGGTGAATTTATGTACCACCATTCTACTTCTAGTTTTCAAGTGCAATTTTTTAACCTTATTTTTGAGAAAAAATATAACAAATACAATTATGATTTCGGTTAACGAATATTTTGGTGGGAATGTAAAATCATTGGGTTACGCTACAGAAAATGGCAAATCTACTGTAGGTGTAATGAACGAAGGTGAGTACGAATTTAGCACGGGTTCGGCCGAGACCATGACCGTAATACAGGGTAAAATGGAAGTGAAAATTCAAGGCGAGGAAGATATTAATGTATTTGAAGATGGTGAGTCTTTTGATGTTCCGGCCAATTCTAAGTTTTGGGTGAACGTGCCCTTTCAGACCAGCTATTTGTGTGAATATGAATAATATTTCTAAAAAAATACTCCTCAGGTACAAGTTTGAGGAGTATTATAAGTTTTGAGACAAATATTGATGCAATTTACTTCACTCTTTCACCGTGTTTAATTACCATTTTTACGTCTTGTAAAAGCGAAATGTATCTCAATACATCTCCTCTGACAGTAATGATATCGGCGTATTTTCCTGCACTTATACTGCCATAGTCTTTGTCGACTTTCATCGCCACTGCTGGCCAATAAGTTGCAGCTTTTATAGCGTACATCGGGTCTATGCCCATTTTGTTTACCCACACATCCAGCTCATTCCAAGTGCTTTGACTGTGAAACTTCATCGGAATGCCGCTGTCTGTACCTATCACCATCACTACACCCGTATCTTTTAGCTGATTTATTTTCTTGGTCAAAGTGGGTTTTCTGATAGGGGTTAGTTGAAAATACGGCATTTGTCCTGGATATTTCAAAGAGCCTTTGATGTCCTCTATGATGTCTTTGGGTAAGCCCAAATGCCACGATGGGTCGTCTAATTTTTCGGGATTGTCTCTCACATACTCATAATTGTAAAGACCTTCAACGGTTG
>JAIPAJ010000118.1 GCA_021740125.1 Leadbetterella sp.
CATCAAAAAGGAATTACCCAAGATGGAATTAATTTTTTGATAGTAGAAAAAGCTTTTGAAAAAGGCCATGTGGTAAGACTTAAAGGGGGTGATCCTTTTGTTTTTGGAAGAGGTATTGAAGAAATTGAATTTGCAAAACAACATGGCATTGAGTCCACTTATATTCCAGGCATTTCGTCGGTTTTTTCAGGTGGTAATCACCTGATTCCGCTGACAGATAGGCGAGTAAGTGATGGTTTTTGGGTAATTACTGGTCATAAATCAGATAAAAAATTTGCCTCTGATCTCGATTTGGCCGTTCAGTCTAATTCAACAGTAGTACTTTTGATGGCCATGTCGAAGCTCAATTATATTGCTGAAAAATATTCAGCAGCCAATCGGTGCGAAATACCAGTTTGCATTATTCAAAATGCCAGTACAAGCAAAGAGAAAATGGCTATTGGTAAAGTCTCAGAATTGATGCAGATAGCAGATGAAAATAATTTGACCAATCCAGCCATAATTATTATTGGTGAAGTAGTAGATTATCAGGCTCTTAGCCTTTCAAATATCGAGTTTCAATATTTAGAAGTAGAACAAATAAAATAAGTGATTTAAACCATTAATTTTGTGGTTTATTTCTTGTAAAATGTCATAGTGATTATGATTGAAGAGTTAGAAAATTTGGATTTAGTGGATTCCTTGAGATTGATAAGTGAAAAATACCCAAGTAAGGTGGTTTTCTCAACGTCATTCGGCCAGGAAGATCAAGTTATTACAGATGCGATTTTTAAAAACGGACTGAATATTCAGGTTTTCACGCTAGATACAGGTCGACTGTTTCCAGAAACATACGAGTTGATGGATAAAACAAAAGCTCGCTATAAAACCTCCTTTAAAACGTATTTTCCAGATAGCCTTCAAGTAGAGCAATTGGTTGAAAATAAAGGATTTAATTCTTTTTATGAGTCAGTTGATAACCGCAAAGAGTGTTGTGGAATTCGTAAAATTGTTGGTTTAAAAAGAGCCATAAAAGGGAATGAAGTCTGGATTACAGGTTTAAGGTCTGAACAATCTGATAACCGCAGTTCTATGGCCATTTGGGAGTATGATGAGGCCAATCAAATCCATAAGTTCAATCCATTGGTACATTGGACATTTGAACAAATGGAAGCTTATTTGAAGGATAATAATGTTCCTCAAAACGCACTTCATAAAAAAGGATTTGTGAGCATAGGATGCCAACCATGTACGAGAGCAATTGAACCTGGTGAGCATCCAAGAGCAGGTCGTTGGTGGTGGGAAGAATCTCAAAAAGAGTGCGGATTGCACGCTGTAAAGTAATAGATTTAGTTTTTTTGAACCATAAGAATGAATATTAACAAACAATTTCCGAGAGCTTTAGAAGACGAAGCCATCTTCATTTTGAGAGAAGTGGCGGCACAATTTGAGAAGCCAGCAATACTTTTTTCAGGAGGTAAAGACTCAATAACCTTGGTAAGATTGGCCCAAAAGGCATTTTTCCCAGGCAAAATTCCTTTTCCATTGGTTCATGTAGATACAGGACACAATTTTCCTGAGACTACAGACTTTAGAGATAAATTGGCTGCTGAATTAGGTGTGGAGTTAATTATCAGAAATGTAGAAGATTCTATAAAAGCTGGAAAAGTTAAAGAAGAAACAGGTAAATACGCCAGTAGAAATGCTCTTCAAACCGTTACACTTTTGGATACCATAGAAGAATTTAAGTTTGACGCTTGTATTGGCGGAGCAAGAAGAGATGAGGAAAAAGCCAGAGCTAAAGAAAGAATATTTTCGGTAAGAAATGATTTTGGTGAATGGGATGCTAAAAAACAGCGTCCAGAGCTTTTTGATATGCTAAATGGCAAAATTGATTTAGGAGAAAACGTAAGAGTATTCCCAATTTCTAACTGGACAGAGTTGGATGTTTGGAACTACATTAAGGCCGAAAATTTAGAGATTCCATCGATATATTTTGCACATGAGCGTGAGGTTTTTGACAGAGATGGTATGATTTGGTCTGATTCCGAGTTTATCAACAAATCGGAAGATGAAGTGCCTTATAAGACCATCGTGAGGTTCAGAACAGTGGGAGACATGACATGCACTGCGGCGGTTTCGTCTACTGCAGACAATATTGATACAATTATAGAGGAGATTTTGGAGGCAGAGATTTCTGAAAGAGGAGCAAGGATAGACGATAAACGCTCTGAGGCTGCCATGGAAAAACGTAAACAACAAGGATATTTTTAAATAATGGATATATTAAGAATTGCAACAGCTGGCTCTGTTGATGACGGAAAAAGTACTTTGATTGGTAGGTTGTTGTTTGAAACTCAGTCGATTACCAAAGATAAAATAGAAGCTTTAAAGGCTGCAAGTCAAAGGAAAGGATTAGATTTTGTTGATTTATCCTTGTTGACAGATGGCTTAATAGCTGAGCGTGAGCAAGGCATAACCATAGACGTGGCCCACATTTATTTTAATACTCCAACACGTAAATACATTATTGCCGATACTCCAGGACATTTTGAATACACAAGAAATATGGTTACAGGAGCTTCTAATGCTTCGGTTTCTATTATTTTAATTGACGCACGAAACGGTGTGGGTGAACAAACTAGAAGACATTTTTATATTTCTTCTCTATTGGAAATCAAAAATGTGGTGGTAGCGGTAAACAAAATGGATTTAGTGGATTACTCAGAAACCCGATATGAGGAAATAAAAAATGACTTTTTTGAATTGTCAGATAAGCTTAGAAAGCCTAATCAGAATATTACTTTTATTCCTATTTCGTCACTTTATGGTGAGAATATAGTGGTCAAATCTGAAAAAATGCCTTGGTTTTCAGGAGAATCATTACTAAATATTTTGGAGGGGGTGGCTCCTGAGGATATCGATTCAGCTGTTTTGCCTTTTAGATTTCCTGTTCAGCACGTAATTCGTCCAAAGTCGGAGGAATATCATGATTTTAGAGGATATTCCGGCAAAATAGCATCAGGCCAAATCAACAAAGGAGATATGGTGGCAGCTTTGCCCAGCCAACAAATAAGCAAAGTAAAAGAAATCCTGAAATATACAGATTCGCTTGACTCTGCTCATCAAACAGAATCTGTGGTGATAACACTTGAAGACAATATTGACATTAGTAGGGGCAATATGTTGGTTAAAATCGGAGAACAACCAGAGCTTAAGAAACAAGTAAATGCCAGAATTTGCTGGATGGACACCGAGCCAATGAGAGTTGGTAAAAGTTATTTGGTGCAGCATGGTATAAATAGAGTAAAAGCCAAAGTGGCTTCTATTGATAGCAGATTGGAAATTTCTACTTTTGAAGCATCAGAAAATGTAGATGAATTGAAATTAAATCAGATTGGCGAGGTTTCATTTAAACTAGCCGCTCATATTTTTGCAGATAATTTTGAGTCTAATCCCGCCAATGGAGCTTTCATAATTATAGATGAATTTAATAACAATACAGTAGGTGTAGGCTTTGTGAAATAATATATAGGGATAAATAGGGGGAAATAAAGAATGGTGACAGTTCCTGTCGCCTTTTTTTATGCCAAATTGTATAATTTCAATACTATTTATTAATATAATTACAAAATAATTTGACATTCATAAAATTTGGCAAATTGTGCATTTGACCTTTCAATAAATTATTAAATTGCGTTGCAGGTTTAATAAAATACTTTATTTTCTGTAATTAAATAGCTTTTATTTTTAGGGAAATTTTTGAAAATGCTTCGAAATTTACCTAATAAATTAAGGGTACAATAAAAAAACTATTTCATTTAAAAATGACTCAAATCGATCAAAATCAAGGTCTTTACCTACCCGAGTTTGAACACGATGCCTGTGGTATCGGATTTAGGGCTCACCTGAAGGGGAGAAAATCACACCAAATTGTGGCTGACGCTATTCAAATGCTAGAGCGTATGGATCACCGTGGTGCATGCGGTTGTGATCCAAACACAGGTGATGGAGCAGGTATTTTGCTACAAATTCCCCATGAATTTTTATACGAAGAATGCTTAAATCTTGGCTTTAGACTTCCGCCTTTGGGTGATTATGGTTTGGGAATGATTTTTTTTCCAAGCGATGAAACGCAAAGAGAGGAATGTAAGGAGATTTTGAATCGCAAAATTACAAGTCTAGGATTCGAGCTTTTGGGTTATAGAAAAGTACCTACTCAAAACGAAACTTTAGGAGAAGGATCAGGTTCAGTGGAACCTTGGGTAGAACAATTATTTATTTCTAAAATAGATCCTTTACAAGATAACATTACATTTGAGAGAAAACTTTATGTTTTTAGGCAATATGCCACCAAGTTAATTCATGAATCTGTAGATGGCACAAAAGAGCAGTTTTATTTCAGCTCATTGTCTTCAAGCACAGTTTCCTACAAAGGACAATTAACTACAGATCAGTTAAAATATTATTTTCCAGACTTAAAAAATCCTGATGTAGTTTCGGCATTTGCCATTGTACACTCTAGGTTTTCAACCAATACTTTTCCTTCTTGGAAATTAGCACAGCCATTTCGTTACATTGCTCACAATGGCGAAATAAATACTGTTAAAGGAAATGTAAACTGGATTAGAGCCGCAGAATCTACATTTTACTCTGAGTTTTTCTCTGAAAAAGAAATGCAAATGATTTTGCCAATTTGTGATAAAGGAAATTCTGATTCAGCTCAATTAGACAATGCCATAGAGTTATTATATCTTTCGGGACGATCATTGCCTCATGTAATGATGATGTTGATACCTGAAGCATGGGACGGAAACGAGCATATGGATCCAATCAGAAAGGCATTTTACGAATACCATTCGAGTATCATGGAGCCTTGGGATGGTCCTGCATCTATCTCTTTTACAGATGGAAAAATAGTTGGGGCCACACTAGACAGAAACGGACTTCGTCCTTCAAGATATTGGGTATTGAATGACGACACAGTTATCATGGCTTCTGAAGCCGGGGTTTTAGATGTTGATCAGTCGAAAGTTATTTCTAAGGGTCGTTTGCAGCCTGGCAAAATGTTCGTTGTGGATATGGAGCAAGGTAGAATCATTCCTGACGAAGAACTTAAGGCCGATATTTGTTCAAGACAGCCTTATCAAGAATGGTTAGATGAGCATAAAATAAAAATTTCAGAATTGCCAGATTCTATTCGTCCATATACAAACTATGACGAAAAATCACTTCTGAAACGTCAATTGGCCAGTGGATATACCTCTGAGGATTTAAGAATGATATTGGCTCCAATGGCTGCATCAGGTGCAGAAGCGATTGGTTCTATGGGAATTGACTCGCCATTGGCGGTCCTTTCTAACCAAAGTCAGCATATTTCTTACTATTTCAAGCAGCTTTTTGCTCAAGTAACCAACCCACCAATTGATTCTATCAGAGAGCGATCTATTATGTCTTTGATTTCTTTCGTAGGTGCTGCTGATAATATTCTTACTGAATCTCCAAAACACTGCCGTCAGGTACAATTGGAACAGCCAGTGTTAACCATCAAGCAATTTGACAAACTTCGTTTCGTAGATTATGAAGGGTTTCAGGCCAAAACTATCAACACCTATTTTAATGTTGACTCTGTAAATCCTGCAAAATCACTAGAATTTGCTTTGGAAAGAATCTGCAGGTATGCCGAAGATGCCATAAATGACGGTTTTGAAATTATCATTTTGTCCGATAGAGCTATAGATTCAGACCATGCTCCGATTCCTTCTTTGTTGGCGGTTGCAGCAGTTCATCATTATTTGATTCGTGAAGGGATTAGAGGAAAACTAGGTATTCTGGTTGAGTCAGGAGACATTTGGGAAACACATCATTTTGCGACTTTGATAGGTTATGGAGCATCAGGAATATGTCCATACATAGCTTTTGAGACCATTTCTGAGCTCAATAGAAAAGGTATGATTGATGGTGAATATACTGACGAGCAATTGTTTAAAAACTATACAAAAGCTGTTGATAAAGAATTGTTGAAGATTTTCTCAAAAATGGGAATATCTACTTTACAATCTTACCGAGGAGCTCAGATTTTTGAATGTATTGGTCTTAACAAGTCTGTTGTTGACAGGTTTTTCACTGGAACGGTTTCAAGAATTGAAGGACTTGGATTGGAAGAAATAGCCAAAGAATGTTTGATTCGTCATACAATTGCTTACCCTAAAGTTTCAGTTCAGAGTGTTAAAAGACTAGAAGTAGGTGGTGTGTATCAATGGAAACAAAGAGGAGAAAAACATCTTTTCAATCCTGAAACTATTCATTTGCTCCAGCAGTCGGCCAGAGTAGCAGAAAAAGATCAAGATAAAGGATACGAAATATTTAAGAAGTATTCTAAAATAATGAACGACCAAACAGAACAAGCAATGACATTGCGTGGTTTGTTGAGCTTCAAAAATGCCAATCCTATTTCTATAGAGGAGGTAGAGCCTGTAGAGAATATTTTGAAGAGATTTGCCACAGGTGCCATGTCATTTGGGTCGATTTCTTGGGAAGCCCATACTACTTTGGCCATCGCCATGAATAGAATTGGCGGTAGATCAAACTCTGGAGAAGGTGGTGAGGACGAAATTCGATATGCAATTAGAGAAAATGGAGACAATTTAAGCTCAAGTATAAAACAAGTAGCCTCTGGTAGATTTGGAGTAACTTCTTACTATTTGACTAACGCCAAGGAACTTCAAATAAAAATGGCTCAAGGAGCTAAACCAGGCGAAGGCGGTCAGTTGCCTGGGCATAAAGTGGACGATTGGATAGGGAAAGTGAGACACTCCACTCCAGGTGTGGGTTTAATTTCTCCACCACCACACCACGATATTTATTCGATTGAAGATTTAGCTCAGTTGATATATGACCTAAAAAATGCCAATAGAGCTGCTAGGATTTCTGTTAAATTGGTATCAGAAGCAGGTGTCGGGACAGTTGCATCGGGTGTTGCCAAGGCACATGCAGATGTGGTTTTGGTGGCTGGATATGATGGTGGTACTGGTGCTTCGCCTTTGTCTTCTATTCGCCATGCAGGATTACCTTGGGAACTCGGCTTAGCGGAAACACACCAAACGCTGGTAAAAAATAAATTAAGAGGAAGAATCACCGTTCAGGCCGACGGCCAAATAAGAACAGGTAGAGACATCGTTATAGCAGCCTTACTTGGAGCTGAAGAATTTGGTGTAGCCACTGCTGCCTTGGTTGCGGTAGGCTGTATAATGATGCGTAAATGTCACTTAAATACCTGCCCAGTTGGAGTAGCCACCCAGAACAAGGAGTTAAGAGCCTTGTTCAGTGGAAAACCAGAACATGTGGTGAATATGTTCCAATATCTTGCCCAAGAAGTAAGGGAAATCATGGCTGAGCTTGGTTTTAGAACCATCAACGAAATGGTAGGTCAAACACAAATGCTTGAAAAACGCAATAATATCGAGCATTGGAAAATTAAAAACCTGGATCTTTCAAGAATATTGTACAAAGAAGAGGCTGACGAAACAGTAGCTCTTTACAAGCAAGAGGAACAAGATCATGGAATTGACAATGTTTTGGATTGGAAATTGGTCGAGGATGCAAAAGCAGCTCTTGAAAACCAAACCAAAGTAACTGGCGAATACATAGTCAATAACTTAAATAGATCAATTGGAGCGATGCTTTCTAATGAAATATCAAAGATTTATGACGGTGAAGGATTGCCACCCGAAACTATCAACTACAAATTTAGAGGAACAGCAGGACAGTCATTTGGAGCTTTTTCCACTAAAGGTATCAAGTTTGAACTTGAAGGAGACGCCAATGATTACTTTGGAAAGGGCCTTTGTGGTGCCGAGTTGGTAGTATTTCCTGATAGAAAAGCGACTTTCAAACCATCCGAAAATATGGCTGTTGGAAATGTTTCGTTTTATGGAGCCACTTCAGGCGAGGCTTATATCAATGGAATGGCTGGAGAGCGTTTCTGTGTTCGTAACTCTGGTGCCAAAGTTGTTGTGGAAGGTATAGGAGATCACGGATGCGAATACATGACTGGAGGCGTGGTCGTTGTTCTAGGTGAAACAGGCAAAAACTTTGCGGCTGGTATGAGCGGTGGTTTGGCTTTTATATATGACAAGCAAGGAGATTTTGATTCAAAATGCAATACCGAAATGGTAAATCTCGAAGAATTGGAATTATCTGATTATGAATTGCTAAGAGACATGATAGGTAAACAATATACCAATACCAATAGCGAGGTGGCCAAGTTTATCCTAGACAATTGGGAAACCGAAATCACAAAGTTTGTAAAAGTATATCCTACGGATTACAAGAGGATTTTGATGAAAAAAATGGCAGAAAGTATTGCCGCTTAATTAAAGAATTTCAAATAGATTAATATATTTTTAGATTATGGGAAAACCAAGTGGTTTTTTAGAATTTGAAAGAAAAGCATCTCAAAAAAGAGATGTAAACGAAAGAAAAAACGATTATAACGAGGTTGAACTTGGCTATGACCAAAGTCAGACTAAGGATCAAGCAGCTCGATGTATGGATTGTGGCATTCCTTTTTGTCACAACGGTTGTCCATTGGGCAATATCATACCTGAATTTAACGACGCTGTTTACGATGGCAATTGGCAGTATGCATACGAGCTTTTGTCTTCTACAAATAATTTTCCAGAATTTACTGGCCGAATCTGCCCAGCTCCATGTGAGTCTTCATGTGTTCTAGGTATAAATAAACCAGCAGTAGCCATAGAATATATTGAGAAGTCAATCATTGAAAGAGCTTTTGAAAACGGATGGGTTGTACCTATTGTACCAAAAAAACGCACGGGCAAATCAGTGGCTGTGATTGGAGGTGGACCAGCTGGAATGGCTGCGGCCACTCAACTCAATAAAGCAGGACATATGGTGACTTTGTATGAAAGAGCTGATCAAATTGGGGGTTTAGTAAGATATGGTATCCCAGATTTTAAATTAGATAAAAGTATCATTGACCGACGCTTAGAGGTTATGCAAGCTGAGGGGATTGAATTCAAGACTGGCGTAAATGTCGGTGTGGATATTAAAGCTGAAAAATTGTTGGAGAATTACGATGCCATCATTCTCACTGGAGGCTCCACAGTGCCAAGAGATGTTGAAATCAAAGGCAGGGAGCTTAAAGGCATATATCCAGCGATGGAGTTTTTGGGTCAACAAAACAAAAGAGTGGCTACTGAAAGGGGTAAATCACTCGACTTGACCAAAGATCACCAGGGTAAGGCATATCAAAATGGCGAATTATTAGCAACAGGGAAGAATGTTTTTGTGATTGGTGGCGGTGATACTGGTTCGGACTGTGTGGGAACATCAAACAGACACAAAGCGGCTTCGGTTTCTCAAATAGAAATCATGCCAATGCCACCTGCTTCTCGTTCCGAAAGTACACCTTGGCCACAATGGCCAATGATGCTTCGTACTTCCACTTCTCACGAAGAAGGATGCGAGCGTTCATGGAGTGTAAATACCAAAGAGTTTATTGGTGACGAAAACGGAAATTTGAAAGCCCTCAAATTGGTGAATATTGAATGGGTTTTGGAGAATGGACGCATGGTCATGAAAGAAATAGAAGGATCAGAAAAAATTTATCCTGCAGAGTTGGCTTTGATTGCCGCAGGTTTTCTTCATCCTCAAGCCAGTGGTTTAATTGAAGATTTGGGTGTAAAACTCGACAACCGAGGAAATGTGGATGCAACAAACTACCAAACATCGGTTAAGAAGGTTTTTGCGGCTGGTGACATGCGTAGAGGACAATCTTTGGTTGTATGGGCCATATCGGAAGGAAGGGAGGCCGCTAGAGCGGTAGATGAATTCCTTATGGGATATTCATTGCTGGAAGCCAAAGCTGTACCGATGATTACTGCGGATTATGTAGGAATTTAAGTATTAGTATCTGAAAATACGAAAGCCATCTGCGAGGATGGCTTTTTTTTTAGGCTACTTAAATCAAATTCTGTTTAAGATTAATTGATTTCTTCAATAACCACTTTTCTGAATCTGTACAATTCCTCATTAGCTTTTTTTGACTCATCATTATGATTCTCCCAATCTAAATTTATTTGTGTAGCCTTCACTCCTTTGTTCTTTAAATAGTTCGCTACAACTTGTGTTCTATATTTGGCAAGTATTGCATTTAAAGTTTCCTTGCCAACATTATCTGTATATCCAGACACATTTATGCGGGCGTTCATTTTTTGTTGGAGATAAATGGCCAAACTATCCAAAATCAATCTATTTTCTGATTTAAGCTCAAACTTACTTTGTTCAAAATAAAGATTGCGATTCCCAAAAGTTGGATAAGGCAATTGACTTTTTTTTGTATTATAAGTTATTGATAGTGAGTATTTTATGTTTTTTTCCTGTAAATAAAATGCGATTAGGGTATTGTTTATGAAATTAATAAATAATATTTTTGGAAAGTCATGCAATTCACAATGACTCCAAAAAAGAACTATAAAAAGATTCCTAAACTTTTTAAATACAACTATTTATGACCAACTATGAATTTGGCGTACTCATCCAGAATTACCGCCAAAAACAAAAATTAAGTCAAACAGAGTTTGCAGCCATGTTTGGCGTAACACAACCTACAATAGCCAAATGGGAGTTTGGTAAATTTGGGCCATCAGGCAGCAAAAGAGATGAACTGATTCAGCTGGTCTCAGTAAAAATTGAAGAAGGTAATAATGATGTAAAGCTCCTTTTAGAAATTATCGACGACAAAAAAAACATTATTGACCTGCTAAAAGATAAAATACGTGGCTTGGATGGGAGTGTATGAGTAGTTTTATTTTTTTGGCTAATATATAAAAAGGGAAATTTTTTGATAAAAAAAAGCCACCCAAAGAGGTGGCTTTTCAATATTTATAAAAACAAATCCTTACAGATTCATTTTTTTCAATTCTTGTACTGCAAAATTGGCGGCCCTGGCTGTAAGTGCCATATAGGTCAATGATGGGTTTACGCAAGATGCTGATACCATGGCGGCTCCGTCTGTAACGAATACGTTTGGTGCTCCCCATACTTGGTTGTTGGCATTCAATACCGAAGTTTTGGCGTCTCTACCCATTCTGGCAGTTCCCATTTCGTGGATACCGATACCAGGAGATTTCTCTTTGTCGTGATACGTGGTCACGTTTTTCACACCTGCAGCTTCAAGCATGTCTTTCGCTTCTTTCTCCATGGCCTCTCTCATTTTCCACTCGTTTTTACCCCACGCCGCATCAAAATTGATAATAGGTAATCCCCATTTATCTTTTTT
>JAIPAJ010000119.1 GCA_021740125.1 Leadbetterella sp.
TATGTAAATAGCCCAGATGAAGAAATGAAAGCTTTGGATAGCCTGAAGCCAAATGAGACAGCTGTGGTGGATTTAACAAAATTTGCCGAGGCTAAGAATTTGAAACCTTCTAAAGCCACAGAAGGGACAGTTAAACTCACATTATATCATCCAGATCATTTGGTGTATGATTTTGATAGCCCAACTGGTCAAGTAGTGATATTCTCTGAAGTCTTTTATAAAGGAAATGTAGACTGGATTTCAAAAATTGACGGCAAAGCAGTCAATCACTTTAGGGCTAACTATATTCTTAGGGGTTTAGAAGTGCCAGCTGGTAAACATAAAATTACTTTCGATTTTGTGCCCGTAACTGTAAAACAAGGCCAAAAATATGATGTTTACGCATCTTTTGCGTGGGGGGCCTTGGTTTTGATTGGATTGTTCTTGAATTTTAAAAATAAACAGATTTGATATGAATAATTGTTTTCACACAATTGCTTTAATTTTACTTTCCACTGTTCTAATTGCACAAACAACTATAACACCAGACGGGTACAATGGTGCAATTAGATTTAAAAATGGTGGAAGTAGTGTAGACAAAGTTTATCTTGCAGAAAATGGTTTTTTAGGCATTGGAACGTCTTCCCCACGGTCCTTCCTTGACATAATTGGAAACCATGAAACTGTTTCTTCAAGTTATGATGCTAGATTTTTCTTAAAACTTAAAAATACGTCGAATTTATATAACTCTGGTGTTATTATGCAATTGGAATCTGGCTCTGGCTCCTCCATAACTGCACTTAGTCATCATGCTCCATCATATTATTTCCCAAATTTAACAGAAAATTTTGCAGATTTTGGGCAATTGGTTTCTTATGGGCCTGGATTGATTCTTCGAGCTGGCTCTTTATCAAATACACAAGGCATTATCAAATTTATAACAGCTGATAATGAGGGTCTACCTAGAGAAAGAATGAGATTGGCCGCAAATGGTAACTTTGGTGTCGGTGTAAAAATACCTTCTGCCAAAATTCATGTAGAAAATGGAGACGTTTATATAGGAACACCTTATAATGGACTAATTTTGAAATCTCCTAGTGGTTATTGCTTCAAAATTACTGTGAATGATAATGGTAGTCTTAATACAAATTATATTCCATGTCCATAAATAAAAAAATATCAATTATCAAGGTAGATTTAATCATAATGAAATTGAATCTTTTTTTATTTAAGTGAATAATATCAGACTAAAGAAATCTTAAGTTTTGTTTAATCAATTTAAGAATTTAGACCTAATTTGGAAATTTCAAAATTTTAAGTATTAATGAAAATCAAATTTAAATTAGTATTTTCTATTAATTTAACAAGAAAATTAACTCAAGAACTTTACAGTAAGTTTCAATTTCCAATTCATTAGATTCATATATAAACTGTCAACTCTGAAATTAATGTTGATTAAACTGAACTAATTAGTATTTTTGCCCTTTGTTAATTATTGTTTTAATATCCTCTTCATATTAAAGTGAGTCTTAATTAACAATTTGGTTTTCAAGACAAAGTTACATGAATATTAAATGAGAAGAACTGAACAAATGCCAGAAGACGCTTCGAAGCATTACAGAATAAAGCCTCCATTTCCACATGCTAGATGGTATTATTTAAAAAAACTCAAAGAGTTAGTTGAGTGGGGAAGAGATAATTATATCATAAAGAATAATGGAGGAGAAAAAGTAGTCTTAGCTGATTATGGATGTGGCACAAAGCCTTATATCAGTTTGTTCAATGAAAATGAATATCAATATTTAGGCATTGATTTGGAATGGAATCCTTATGCTGATATAATTGTCGGGAATGACAGTAAAATTCAAACCGAAAGCAATACAATTGACATCATCATATCTACTCAAGTTTTAGAGCATGTTGAAGATCCAGATGGTTATCTCTCAGAAGCTTTTAGAGTTCTTAGACCCGGCGGTCGGATTTTATTGACCACTCATGGCTATTGGATGTACCATCCAGATCCCACAGATTACTGGAGATGGACATCTGCAGGTCTAAAAAAAATAGTTGAGAAAAATGGATTCAAAGTAATAGGATTTAAGGGTATTATTGGACGAATGGCAATGGGATTACAGCTATTTCAGGATGGTTTGGTGTTTAAATTCCCAAAATTCCTTCAGCCAATGGTAGTCGCTCCGTTACAGATTTTAATTTGGCTTTTTGATAAATTTCAGCGTCAGGAGGTAATAGATTTTGATGCATGTACATATATAATAATAGGAGAAAAGAATAATGGGAGTAATAAATAAAATATTAAGTTCTTTTGGGTGGAAGTTGATAAAAGAGAAAGATCTTTTGAAGGGTTCAATAGATATGGATGAAAATTCCGTGTTTATGGAAAAGTATAATAAGTGTAAGGCTTTTACCATGACCTCAAAGGAAAGAATGTTCTCTTTAAATCAAGCGGTTCAGTATATTGAGCCAAATAATATTGAAGGAGATATAGTAGAATGTGGCGTTTGGAAAGGTGGAAGTAGTATGATGGCGGCTCTTTCTCTTAAACTGAAAAATAGAAAGCTCTTTCTTTATGATACTTTCGAAGGAATGAATGAGCCTTCAGAAAATGATAAGAACATGATTGGTGAAGATGCTGCCGAAACTTGGGATAATCGTGATAAATGTGATGCTGATATTTTTGAGGTAAAAAAGAATATGGCATTTACAAATTACCCTGAAGATAATATTAGATATATTAAAGGAATGGTTGAAGAAACTATTCCAGCAAATTTACCAGAAAAAATTTCTATTCTTAGATTGGATACCGATTGGTATGAATCCACGTTGCATGAACTCGAACATCTATATCCGTTACTAACTGAAGGCGGGGTGTTGATTATTGATGATTATGGACATTGGCAAGGAGCTAAAAAGGCTGTGGATGAATATATTTCAAAAAATAAATTGAGGATTCTTCTTAACCGAATTGATTACACTGGCAGAATAGCAATTAAAGGTTGAGTTTTGATACGACTTTAAATAAATTTAAAAGTAAATTCTAATTTCATGGGTTTGATTTTTAGACAGAGTTTAAAGTCCAGTGTAGGTTACTATATAGGGGTATTGCTCGGTGCCATTAACACACTATTTATTTCTACAAAATTTCTTGAGCCTGATCAGTTGGCCATTTCAAGAATATTGCTTGAAAACGGCCTTATATTTGCCGCCTTTTCACATTTGGGAACCCCATATATTAGCGACAAGTTTTTTTCAAGATTTAAGTCTGATGATAATAAACATAATGGGTTTTTAATTTTTATTACTATTTTTCCTCTTTTGGGAATATCAATTCTACTTTGCTTTTATTATTTTTTTCAAACTGAAATTGGTAATATTTTTTCTGACAAATCGCCAGTAATAATCCCTTATATCAAATACACTATTCCCATTTCAATTATTTGGGTATATATCTCCGTATTTGAGTCTTATTCTAGATGTAATGGTCGTGCAGCAGTACCTACTTTTTTAAGAGAGGTAATAATGAGGGTTTTAAATATTTTATTGATACTACTTTTAGGATTTGGATTTCTGGATTTCCAGTTATTTATTATGTTGTATGTAATTACAATGGCCTTTATCCCTTTCGCTTTAATTATTTATATTGTCATTCTTAAAAAATGGTACTGGAGTTGGAATAAGGAAGCATGGAACTGGTCTATATTTAGAGAAATGGCTTTATTTGGAGGAGTTTTGATTTTGGGAGGAATTGGCTCTAATTTGGTTTTGTTTTTAGACAGGAACATAATTGCAGCAAAGATTGGCCCAACAGAGGTGGCTATTTTTACTGTGGCATCCTACATAGCAGCCATTATCGAGATTCCTTCAAAATCGATACGCCAAATTTCAAGTCCAATTATTTCTGATGTTATATTTCGGAATGACAGAGAGAAATTGATTTCTCTTTATAGAAAATCGGCTTTGAATTTGTTTTTAATCGGTGGAATAACTTACTTATTGATAGCAGTCAATTTGGAGCAACTTTTTTCTGTTTTACCTAAAAGTGAAATTTACGAAAAAGGTATTATGGTAGTGCTGATTGTTGGTTTAGCAAAATGGATTGATATGAGTTTGGGATTAAATATTGAGATTATTGCTTTTTCAAAATACTATAAACTTAACACGTTTTTGGTAATTTTGATGGCTTTTATTGCGTTTTATCTTAATATATTGTTCATTCCTTATTTAGGTATAAATGGATCTGCTTTAGCCACAGCCTCTATTACCTTAATATCCTCTGCAATCAGATTAATTTTTGTTTATGCTAAATTTAAAATTTATCCTTTTTCTAAAATAGATTTGCCTGCATTTTTTGTCATAATTGTTACCGCTATTGTTGGCATTTTGTTCCCAAGTTTTGGTGAAAATTATTTAAACATTTTTCTCTCAATTGGCATTAAATCTATTTTCTTAATTGTATTATTTGTTTCCCTCGTCATAAAGTTCAATATCTCAGAGGATATTAATGTTTTGTTTAAGAAATTCTCTGATCAAATATTTAAAGCCTCTAAATAATAGTTTTCTAAAGATTTTTGGTGGGTATTTTTCTCGAAAAACATTTCTACTTTCTTTCGGTTTATTGGTACTCTAGACCAGTTTGATATTAATTCCATCTTGTTTGCATAATCCTCTATATCTCTCTCTTCAACAAGGTAACCACTTAAGTTATTTTCGACTAATTCGGGTATTCCTGAATGGAAAGTGGATAAAATAGGTAATTCCATAGCCATCGCTTCCATAATAGCGTTTGGTATACCTTCCATATCTCCTACTGTTAATGATGTAATACTATGATGTACAAAAATATTTGCTTCCATCATAAATTCTCTTGCTTCAAATTTTGTAACAATCCCTGGGAAAGATACTGTGTCAGCAATTTTAAGTTGTTCGACAAGATCAATGGCTGATTGCCTTAAAAAACCATCGCCAGCGAGTATCATTTTAGCCTTTATACTAGTCTTGCTCCTTGATCGCAAATACTTGTGAAAGGCCTTTATTGTGTATTCATGACCCTTTTTCTCTGTAAAGGAGGATATTTGAAGAAAAATTATCTCGTCATTTTTGATATTTCGGTCATTAACCGGTTTAAAAAACTCAGTATCTGTTCCATAGTACAATATTTTGCCTTTTATTGTTTTCAATCCTAACTTGTCTGCAACATGCTTCTTCATGAAATTGGAAACAAATATTGGATTTATATCATTTCTTTTCAAGAATTTTCTAATAGATTGTCTATAAAGCCATGAGTTTAGTTTATGAGAAGCATCAAATCCATGAAAAGAAATAAAGATTGGAATTTGTATGCGATTTTTGAAATTGTACAGAAAATACCAAGATTCGAATCCAAAGTGGGTATGAATAACATCAGGCTTGAAATTTTCAACTATTTCAGATATTGATTTTTCGTAGCTGGAATTTTTAAAACTCCACGGTACATTGTTATACTGAAGTTTTAACTTAATTTTAGAAAAAATATTCTCATTAGAAAAAGGAACTTCCTTAACATTTTGAAATGGAAATAATTCCTCATTTCTTCTCTCATTCGTAACTACCAAAACTTCGTGTTTCTTCGACATTTCCAGAATCTCACTGTAAATGAAAGTCAACGTAGGATTAGCGAATGTTTTTACAAATACTAGAATTCTCATATTTATCTCACCCAATTTTTCCAAAATTCAAATTCGTATTTTTCCCACGCGTGCACACCAAATGGAAGCTGGCCATTGGTGAATTTAAAGGCAATGTCTTTGTCCATTTCTATAGCAAAATTGGAGGCTTCTTGATAATTGGGTTTCTTGAAAAAAGGATTCAGCCATTCTATAAATAAACCCCAAAACATGTCTTCATTTTTTATGAAATATTTAAGGAAAGGCCTAAAAATCAAGGTGTTTAAATAATGAGTCCTAACTTTTCTTAACGAAAAACCACCATTACCTACCTTATTAATAAACCAGGGTGTCATATCAACGATAGGTTTACCCTTGACCAAAGGTGGTTTACTTAGCCAAGGTGCTCCTATATAGTCATAGTTCTTGTCACACCAGAATTTCAATTGATTAGAGAACACATAGGCGTCTGTTTGGTAAATAAGCACATATTCATAATCTTTAAATTTGGCGTAAAACTGAGGTGAAAGCATTAATTGGCTATAACCTTGAATGCTTTTGAAGTAGTTTGGGCTGAAACTTATTTGATTTGAATTGGGAATTATGCTCTTATAAGACGCATTGTTTAGTTCTTCTGGCTGAATAAAAAAAATCGGAAATTCACCTAATATCTTTTGACATTGAGTGAGAGAGCGTTTATCATTTTCAGTCAAATTTTGTTTATATATTGGTATCGCTACTGCTACTTTTTTTTGCATTTTTTAAAGCTTCCGCTACAGGTTTCAGTTTAGCATTCCATGTTAGGTTGTCTTTTGCATAATTATGCAATATTTCTGGATAATCCTTTTCTTGTAAACAATTGGTATAGAAATCAACAATTTGTTGAATATCAATTGGATTTTCATTGGCTTCCAAATTTAGCAGAAATGGAAAGTCATCTGGAAAACCACGATCTAAATAGGCAATCACAAAAGGAATTCCTCTTGCTGCATATTCACGTGATTTCAAGGCTGAGGTTTCACCTTTCGCAACGTTAATTCGATGCATTCCAAGGCTACCAATCCCTACATGAGAGTTTTCATAAATTTTCAAAAGATCATCTCCACTCACAAAACCATGAAATTGTACATATTGGTCCAAAGAAAGGGAATTTGCTAGTTTTTTAAGATTGGGTAATTCATCACCACTTCCTACAACATCAAAAAAAACACTGATAGTATTCTCACGTTTATAGTACTCAGATAGGCCACAAATAACCCTGTCTAAACCATGCCAAGGTTGAACATTAGCCAGCCCTAATAGATGAATATTTTTACCATCGAAAGCAGGACGAATAGTCAATCCAAATTTTTCAATATCAATGCCATTATCAGTTTGGATAGTTGGTATACCAAAAATTTTTGTTTTAGAAGAAAAAGTTACGATTCTGTCAATAAAAAACCGAAAGAAATACGTGCAAAATTCATCTAATTTTTGTTCTAGTCTCTTTTTTAAAGTCATCAGACCAAACTCGAATTTGTAGGGATAAGTGGGTATCTCCATGAAAATGACAATCTTGGGATTGGCGAGTTTTATTCTAAAAAGTAACCAAATAAAAAGGGGATTTGTAAGAAAATGTCTAACAAATAGGTATTCGTAATTTTGGATTTTTATGTCCTTTAAGAAACCGCCATAGATATATTTTAAAAAACCAAATTTTGAGTTAATTTGATTCAATAATACAGTTTCTTCTGATTTTAGATATATTTTTTCATTTTCGAAATAAAAAATTTCCGTTTTAATTCCTAGTTGGTCAAACGCTTTTGCTTGTGCGAAAATTTTGTTTTGAATTCCACCGCTTCCTTTCACAGCGAAATTCATTTTAGTAAAGAATAACAGTTTTTCCATTTTAGAAAATAAAGATTACAAATATGCAAAGAATAATGTAATTTCAGGCCAGTTTGGAGGCATTTGGCTTCTATAATTTTTGTTTTTTGTTATAAAGTCTTAAAAATTTTGCTGTAGTGCCTCTTATTTCTATTATTACCATAACCTATAATGCCCAAGATTTTCTTGAGCGAACCTTGAAAAGTGTTAGAAATCAAACTTGTACTGATTTTGAATATATTTTGATTGATGGTGGGTCGAAAGATAATACAATGGCTTTGGTAAAATCAAACAAGGAGATGTTTACCGTCATTATTTCAGAAAAGGATAAGGGCCTTTACGACGCCATGAATAAGGGCTTGCTGAATGCTTCCGGCGAATATGTGTGGTTTATGAATGCAGGAGATGAGATAGCTGAAATGGATGCAATTGAGAAATTGAAGGATTTGAGCAAAAGTAAACCTGATGTTATTTATTCAGATACCATTTTAGTGAATAACGAAGGAGATTTTGTAGGGTTAAGAACGGAGATTTTGCCACATAAAATACCCGATAAGCTTACTTGGAAAGGGTATAATAAGGGAATGCTAGTTTGTCACCAGTCCTTTATTGTAAAACGAACTTTAGCCCCAAAATACATCGAAAATAATCTAAGTGCTGATATAGACTGGGAAATAAAGTGTCTAAAACTTGCGAAAAATGTAGTTGTTTATCCTGGAATTTTATCAAAATACTTAGAAGGAGGCACATCACAACAACAGCTTTTTAAATCTTGGAAAGATAGATTTTTGGTTCTAAATAGCCACTTTGGATTTTTTCCTAATATTTGGAATCACATCAGGATTGTCTTAAGAGCAGATATTTTTAATCTTTTTAGAATATCAAAGTACCTCAAATAAATCTTTGACTGCGATTGTCTTTGTTTTTGTGAAACCTTCTCCATACTTCGTTCCTATTTTGTGTCCCATTTCTCTTGAACGGGCCTCTACAAAATCCATAAATTCGGCCGAAGAAATATAACTGGCGGGTTCTGGAGAATTTGGGTCAAAAAACTGACTCTTATATGCTCTAATGGAAGCTACTTTGGTTTCCCAATGAGGGGTGATATCTACTACAAAATCTGGTTCAATGTATCTATCCTGAATATAATGAAAGACATTTTTAGGCCTCCAAGCGGGCTGGTCTTGCTCTTGATCAATGGTTTTTATCATACGTAAACCACTGTAAAAACAGGCCTCGTCTGATAGCAATGCTGCTCTGCCGTGATCAGGATGCCTATCTTCAATGGCATTGGCTAAAACTATTTCAGGCTGATATTTTCTGATAATTCTTATCAGTTCCAACTGATGAGCTTCATCATTTTTAAAGAATCCATCTCTGAAACCTAAATTTTCTCTAGCAACTAATTTCAAAATTTTTTTCGAATCTTCTGCTTCATTCAGTCGTATTTCTGCTGTGCCTCTCGTTCCCAATTCCCCAGCGGTGAAGTCTACTAATGCTACTTTTTTGCCTAATTGAATGTGCTTAGCAATTGTTCCTGAGCAACTTAACTCTGCATCGTCAGGATGAACAGCCAAAACCAATATATCTACTTTCATTATTTTACTCTTAATTTCAAACCTACAAATAGTTTTTTGTAGGCACTAATTTTATTTAATCTACAAATTTCACCAACAGATGAGTGAAATTTTCTGGCTATTTCGGTTAAGTTATCTCCGTGCCTTACCGTGTACCAAACTTTCTTTTCGACCTTTACTGGAACTTCTTCCTCATCCTCGATTTCCTCTTCGATGTCTTCTGCTGTTCCACTACTTTGAACAGAGGTAGGATCAGAAATAATACTAGTTGGGCGTGAAGAACCTCCTCTTAAATAATCGAATACTTTTGGAGAGAGTACAAATTCGGAGCTCCTCAGCTCCATAGGATTGTTTCTGAAATTATAAATATTTTCAGGGTCAAATTGATTGCCTTCAAATCGGGTTTCATAATGTAAATGTGAGCCAGAGCTTCGTCCGGTGTTTCCCCCTTTTCCTATTTCTTCGCCTGCCTTTATGAAAGTACCTGGCTCGTAATTGAATTTTGAAAGATGACCATAAAGTGTTTCGATACCGTTATAATGTCTTAAAATTATAGTTCTACCATATCCCGAATGTACACCTGAGATTCTAACCACACCATCGAAAGGTGCGAATACTTTATCGCCAGTTTCTAGGTCTAAGTCGGTTCCTTTGTGCCATCTTCTATTTCTCCATCCAAAATGTGAAGTAACATGACTTTTGTCCAAAACAGGAGACCAGTTGCGTCCTTCACTTAGATTGTATAATGTTATTGGAACAGTTTCTTCAAATTCTTTTGGATTTAATCCATAGGGATTAAGGCTTTTAGTGTCCCAAACTGAATAGTAGGATGCAATTTCCACCATTTTATCAGCACCTTGAAATTGTGCATCTTCTTCAATTTCTACTACTAAAAGTTCACCCTCGTCAATGGTTGAAGTGTCTTCATGTACAATTTGATTGAGTTCTCTGAGCGGTTCTATTTTTATACCTTCTAGACCTTTTGAACTTATATTTTCTGTATTGGTAACTTTATTGCTGTTGCTGTTTTCGTATTGGTTGGAAAAACGCAACTTAGGTTCATCTTCAAAAGTGAAGTCGAATTCATCTTTGGCCTTATCTTTTGCTTCTTTTTGAGTAGGGGTAGGTTTTGTATTATTCTTTGGAATTTTAGGTGCATTTAAGATTTTCCCTTTTTCCTTTTGTGCATAGGTAGACAATGAGAAAAAAACAGTAATTATAAATAGGCTTATAGGAAACTTCATAATAATCTATTAAAAATATAACTTTGAAATTATAGAATATAACTCTTTCTAATCAAGAAAATTGTCATTATAGCTAAATCTTGAATATATTAAACCATTTCTTTAAATATGGATTCTATTTTTTTTATTGAAACTTCAAAGTTGTATTTTCTTAAAACTTTTTCTCTGGATTTTTCTCCCAAATTTTTAATATTTTGAGAATTTAGTGTGGTTATTTGTTTTGACATTTCGAAAACATTCAAGTAATCAACTTTAATACCGCAACTATCATCAATAAATTCATCAACTCCACCCGTATTTTTAAAACCTAAGATTGGTTTGCCACATAAAGCCGCCTCCAAAACTACCAATGGAAACGGGTCTTCTCTTGAACTAACCAAAAAAACATCACAGCAATTGATAATTTCTACCGCATCATTGGTTGGGCTTATCCAACTAATCTCATTTTCTATGCCAAGTTTTTTTTCATCGTATTTTAACTGGTCAAATAACTCACCTTCTTTTTTTATTCCAATCCATATAAAACCAAATTTAGAATTAATTTTCAAGGTTGCAGCAGCTATTTGCAGAAAAATGTCTGGTGCTTTTCGCCAATCTGCATTTCCGCAGGCACAAATCCAAATTTTGTCCGAACTCAACCCATATTTTTCTTTTATTAATTTAACCTCTGATTTTGCTGATTTGTTGAGTATTTCTGTATTTTCTACGAACGAATGAACAACATGTAT
>JAIPAJ010000120.1 GCA_021740125.1 Leadbetterella sp.
CTTGAGAAAATACATCAAAAATGTTAGTTCAGCCAGCAAAGGCTGTGTTACAGATTTGTAAGGAGAGTTAGGGGTTTTCAAAAATTTCTAAAGATAAAATTGGGATAATTGAACCCTTTAAATTCAAATCGGATTTTCAAAAGCTAAAAGCTAAAAGCTAAAAGCTAAAAGCTAAAAGCTAAAAGCTAAAAGCTAAAAGCTAAAAGCTAAAAGCTAAAAAATATAACAAACAAAAAACAAAAATACCATGAGTAAAGAAATAGCTTTCATGGAAGAAGACATTAAAATAGAGGAGGTGAAATTTTTGTCTGGTGGTCAGGCACTAATGGAATGCTTTGTTGCAGAAGGTGTGGATACCATTTTTGGGTATCCAGGTGGAGCCATTATGCCTATTTACGATGCACTCTACGACTACACCGACAGAATAAACCATATTTTGGTTCGTCACGAACAAGGTGCCTCTCATGCCGCCGAAGGCTATGCCCGCTCAAGTGGTAGGGTGGGAGTTTGTATGGCTACTTCTGGTCCAGGAGCTACCAATTTGGTAACTGGCATAGCCGATGCAATAATTGATTGCACCCCTATGGTTGCTATTACAGGTCAAGTAGCCTCTAACTTGTTAGGTACAGATGCTTTTCAAGAAACTGATGTGATTGGTATCACTACGCCTATATGCAAATGGAACTATCAAATTACCGACCCCGACGAGATACCTTTGATATTGGCCAAAGCATTTTTTATTGCCAGAGCCGGAAAGCCAGGTCCAGTTTTGATTGACATCACAAAAGATGCACAGATCAAAAGCATGACCAAGCCTTTTGAATATAAGCCAATTGAAGGATTGCCGGGATACCATCCAAGGAGAGTGCCAAAGATGGATCAGGTAGAGAAGGCTGCTGAATTGATTAATAAAGCTAAAAGGCCTTATATACTGTTTGGACATGGTGTTTTGATATCAGAAGCGATGGAGGAATTTAAAGAGTTTGTCGAAAAAACTGATATTCCTTGTGCAAGTACGCTTTTGGGTCTTTCAGGTATTTCGATAGATCATCCAAATTACATGGGTTGGTTGGGAATGCACGGTATGTATGCACCAAACGTCATGACGGATCAGTGTGATATTCTTATCGCCATCGGTATGCGTTTTGACGATAGAGTAACCGGTGATGCCTCGCTTTTTGCCAAGCAAGCAAAGATTATCCATATAGAAATTGACCCAGCCGAAATTGAGAAAATAAAGAAAACTGAAGCTCCAGTAATTGGTGATGTAAAGGAAGTTTTGAATTTGCTTACCCCATTGGTCAAAAAAGGCGATTATACCGGTTGGAAGAACGAATTCAGGAAACTTGAGCCAAGAGAAAAAGAGGCTGTTACTGATCGAGACTTGAAGTTTGAAGGTCAAATAAAAATGGCTGAGGTGGTAAAAATGGTTTCGGATAAAACCAAAGGTGAAGCATGTGTGGTGGTGGATGTAGGCCAGCATCAAATGGTTGCCGCAAGATATTTTGAGTTTAAAAGACATAATTCTTACATAGCCTCAGGTGGTTTGGGAACTATGGGATTTGCCATACCAGCAGCTTTAGGTGCTAAGATGGGAGCCCCAGACAGAGATGTTATTGCATTCATAGGAGATGGCTGTTTTCAGATGACTATACAAGAATTGGGAACTATTGCCCAGAGCAAATTGCCAGTTAAATTGATTATCCTCAATAACAACTATCTCGGTATGGTACGTCAATGGCAACAATTGTTCTTTGATAAAAGATACTCGTTTGTAGAGCTTCAAAATCCTGATTTTATCATGATTTCTAAAGGATTTGGCTTAGAAGGTGAAAAAATTACTGAAAGAGATCAGTTAAGTGAGGCTATTGACAAAATGTTGGCCCATGACGGTGGATATGTGCTAGAAGTTGTTGTGGAAAAAGAAGAAAACGTATTTCCGATGGTACCTGCAGGTAGAAGTGTGAGCGAAATCAGACTTACTTAAATCGAGGTTTAAAGCAGCATTTACAGCAAATTAAAAAAATTATGACG
Organism: Leadbetterella sp.; assembly: GCA_021740125.1. Classification (GTDB taxonomy): domain Bacteria; phylum Bacteroidota; class Bacteroidia; order Cytophagales; family Spirosomataceae; genus Leadbetterella. Next base: position 2,035 of record JAIPAJ010000120.1, read on the forward strand.
CAATATACGATTTGTGTTTTTACCGAAAATTCCATTGGTCTTTTGAACAAGATCACGGTAATATTTACTCGTAGAAGAATAAATATAGAAAGTCTTACCGTTTCTGAAACTGTCAGAAAAGGCGTTTCTCGCTTTACGATAGTTATCAAACACGAAAAACGTGAAGAGGTAGAAAAGTTGGTTCGCCAAATTAGAAAAATAGTTGAAGTATTGGCAGTTTTTGGATACCTGAATGATGAAATCGTTTACAACGAAATAGCTCTTTTCAAGATTTCGACGCCAATTGGTGGAAAAGCCCTGGACATAGACACCATCAACCGTATTTACAAAGCTTGGGTGGTTTATTGGGGCTTGGATTATGTAACCATCCAAAAGACAGGGACAGAAGAAGAAATATTTGATTTTTTCAGATATCTAAAACCTCACGGAATCATAGAGTTTGTACGTTCTGGCAGAGTGGCCATAGGCAAAACCCCGCAAGGATTGGTAGAGTATCTGCCTGAGGATCAGGAATGGGAATATTATCTGTGATAATTTGAAATTCACTGAATTTATTCGGAAATTTGCAGTTTATTTCTTTGTTAAAATCCATAATTTAAAAACTTTTTGGAGTGAGTAAGTTTGAAAAGCTTCTACTAAAAGTCGTTACTGGTGTTTCGGATCATAATATTTCATTTAGTGATCTAATATTGATATTGACAACGCTTGGATTTGAATTTAGAGTAAAAGGGAGTCATCATATTTTTTTTAAAGAGGGTGTAGAAGAAATAATAAATATTCAACCCAATGGCGATAAAGCAAAACCGTATCAGGTAAAGCAAGTTAGGAATCTTTTGATAAAATACAAATTAATAGATTTATGAATACTAAGTATGAAATAATCATATACTGGAGTGAGAATGACTTGTCGTTTATCTCAGAAGTTCCAGAGCTTCCGGGTTGTATGGCTGATGGATTGACCTACCAAGAAGCATTAGCAAATGTTTCGGAAGTAATTGATAATTGGATAGATACAGCTAAAAGTTTAAATAGAGTTATTCCTATTCCAAAGGGAAAACTGATGTATGCATAATCTTGGTTTTCGCCGTATTTATTCGGAAATTTGCAGCGTTTTTGAGATTTTTTTAAATATAACGTAGAACATATTGTTCGATTTTCTAAAACAAAATAGTATATAAATGGCAAAGTTAAATTTTGGTGGTGTTGAGGAGGAAGTAGTAACAAGAGAAGAATTTCCCCTTGAAAAAGCAAGAGAAGTATTAAGCAACGAAGTTATCGCTGTAATTGGATATGGAGTACAAGGCCCTGGTCAAGCTATGAACATGCGTGACAACGGTCTTCCAGTAATCGTTGGACAACGTAAAGGTAAAACTTACGACAAAGCTGTTGCTGACGGATTTGTACCTGGTGAAACGCTTTTCGAAATCGAAGAAGCTCTTGAAAAAGGAACAATCATTTGTTATTTGCTTTCAGATGCCGCTCAAATCGAGCTTTGGCCAACTGTTAAAAAATACCTTACTCCAGGGAAATCATTGTATTTCTCTCACGGATTTGGTATCACTTATAAAGAAAAAACAGGTATCGTTCCTCCTGCTGATGTAGACGTATTTTTGGCTGCTCCAAAAGGATCAGGTACTTCACTACGTCGTTTATTTGTAGAAGGCAAAGGTTTGAACTCTTCTTTCGCTATTTACCAAGATGCTACGGGCAAAGCTCGTGAGAAATGTATAGCTATGGCTATCGGTGTGGGTTCTGGATATTTGTTTGAAACAGATTTCTATAAAGAAGTATCTTCTGACCTTACAGGTGAAAGAGGAACTTTGATGGGAGCTATCCAAGGTATTTTTGCTGCTCAATACGAAGTATTGCGTGCAAATGGTCACTCTCCATCAGAAGCTTTCAACGAAACTGTTGAAGAATTAACACAATCGTTAATGCCACTGGTAGCTGAAAACGGAATGGACTGGATGTATGCCAACTGTTCAACAACTGCTCAAAGAGGTGCTTTGGACTGGTGGAAGCCTTTCAGGGATGCAACTAAACCTGTTTTTGAGAAATTATACAACTCTGTTGTTACTCAAAATGAGGCTGCTATCTCTATTGAGCGTAACTCTCAACCAGACTACCGTGAGAAATTGGAAGTTGAATTGGCTGAACTTCGTGAATCAGAAATGTGGAGAGCTGGAAAGACTGTTAGAAGCCTTAGACCAGAAAATAACTAAGATATATTTTCTTTCGATATTCAAAAAATCCTCGAAGCGATTCGTGGATTTTTTGGTTTAAAGTGTCTTTGTTTGTGGTGAAATAAACTAATGCTTAGATGATTGACACAAACTTTAACCTATAAATTAGACCATTTTCTACCATTCTTTCAAGCTTGTCAACTTTCTAATCTACCAACTTACAGACTTTTTAACTAATTTTGCACCATAAACAAAACCTCTGATAAGATGACAGCATACGTATTTCCAGGACAAGGTGCACAGTTTAGTGGCATGGGAAAGGAGCTTTACGAAACCAACGAAAAAGCTAAGGCTCTTTTTGATAAAGCCAATGAGATTTTAGGATTTGATATTACAAAAATAATGTTTGAGGGTACTGATGAGGAACTTAAACAAACCAACGTTACGCAGCCAGCAGTGTTTTTACATTCGGTAATATTGGCTTCTACCATCGAGGATTTTAAGCCCGATATGGTTGCAGGGCACTCTTTGGGTGAGTTTTCGGCCTTGGTGGCTGCTGGAGCATTGTCTTTTGAAGATGGACTTAGATTAGTGGCAAAACGTGCTGATGCTATGCAAAAAGCTTGTGAATTGAATCCATCAACGATGGCCGCAGTTTTGAATCTTTCGGATGAAAAAGTCGAAGAAGTTTGTGCGGCCGTTCATGCAGAAACAAAAGAGGTAGTCGTTGCTGCAAATTATAACTGCCCAGGTCAATTGGTAATCTCGGGAAGTATTGAAGGAATAAATGTGGCTTGCGAAAAAATGAAAGAAGCAGGTGCCAAACGTGCATTGGTTCTTCAAGTGGGTGGAGCATTTCATTCGCCTTTGATGGAGCCAGCTCGTGAAGAATTGGCTGAAGCTATCAAGAATACCCAGTTTAATACTCCGATTTGTCCAATCTATCAGAACGTAAGTGCAAAGCCATTTACTGATGTAGAGCATATTAAAATGAACTTGATTCATCAGTTAACTGCTCCAGTGCGTTGGACACAAAGTGTTCAAAATATGGTTGCTGACGGTGCAACAAAATTTGTTGAATGCGGCCCTGGTAAAGTTTTGCAAGGCTTAGTAAAAAAGATTTCGTCTGAGGTGGAAATAGCAGGTGTTTAATCGAAAAATATAGTATGAAAAGAGTCTGAAAGGACTCTTTTTTGTTTAATTGAATTTGAAATAATATAGAGATTTTAAAGGGTATACTTTAAATTCCTCATTTCCTTTTTTACTAATTAATGATAGTTTAAACAGTCCATTTCTATTTTTCAAAAAAGATTTGGCCTCATTTTGGCTAAAAATTACGCTTGCTAGATTTTTTTGTGCACGGTCTTTTAAGTGCGTAAGTTCTATTTGAAAAGTGTTTAAACTTTCAGTATCTGAGAATTGCAAATAGTTGATATTTCCTTCTTGTGTGGTATCTAAATGAACTATAATTTCATGCTTTTCACCTTTATAAAAAGCCTCAAAAAACTGAGGTTTTTGTAGAGTATCTAAGGCAGGCTCCTTAATATTCAAATTAAGGAATTTTGAGAAAGTTAAATTTGTATTGTGCTGGTTGTTCCAATTGATTTTTTGAACCCCTTTCAATTGATAGATTTTTTTGTTTTGAAAGATCAAGAAAGACATTTCAAAATTGTTACTTTTTAGGAATCGCTTCGGGATCATATACTCAAAGTAAAAATCTCTTCCCTTTAATGGTTTTACAAGAAATAGTTTATCATTTTTAAGGGGAAGTTCATAATAGGTTTTTTCTCCATTTTGTAGGCAAATTAATCCCAAACCATTTGAAGGGTTTTTCAAATAGCCATTAATTTTTGCATTGATAGTTATATAAGGATTGTCAAGTATTTGCGTGCCATCGATGCTTATAATATCTATTTTATTGTCAAAATCACCTAAAATATCCTTGTGATTAATAGGCATAGGTTTAACAAGTAATGTTTTCAAAACATCGGAATTGTCAAAAATGCCTTTTTTTATCAAGGTGTCTAGACCTGGTCGCATGTTCAGGGGTATATTATGAATGGTTCCTTCGTCCAAATATAATTGTTTGGTGTTTCCCGTAATCATCACTAAAACAGATTGAATAGATCTTTTTTGATAACCAAAAATTTTTATCCATTTGGTATAATTTCTTGCTTGGTAACCCAAAGTGACCAAGAGTATAGACAGAAAGACCCAGTTACTAAGTTTATAATTTTTAGACTCAATCCATTTTTTTACATGAATTTTATAAAACAAAATATAAAAAACTACAAATATGCATACACTATTTATCAGGTACGCACCTCGTAAAAGAGCTACTGAATCCGTATATTGTCTTTTAGATGAAATCAATAAATAAGTACCTAAAAAAAACAGCAACAATACACTAAGCGTTATATGACTTTGATATGATTTTTTGAAAATCAAGAAATAAATCGAAAAAAGTATGCCTAGTATACCTAATATCTGATTGATTTTAATAGATTCTAATCCACCAATTCCACCCAAATAAATGGGAAAAACATAAGCTAGTCTTTTGAAAATAGATGCATCGAAGGGCGTATTTCCTTTTTCATAATCTATAAAAAAAATAATAATTGCCACTATAGAAAATACTGTCCAAAGCGTGAGTTTTTTATAATCTTTAGTGATTATTAGGCCAACAATTCCCAGTGGTACCAGTAATAGCCCATTACCATTTGAGAATATACCAAAAAATAATAGAATGATTGGAAGCACGATGTGCTTGGTTTCAAATAAATAATATAAAGAAAATATAACAAAGAAGATCACTAAGAAGTGAGATAATGACTCCATCGCCAAACCATTGATTTCAGCATACGCAAAGGATACCAAGAGTAGTGGAACAGGTAAAAAATAACAAAATCTCGAAAGTTGGAATTTTCCAAGTTTAAAGAAAAAAAACAAAGTACTTAGAAAAAAAAGGAATCCTATTAACCGCAAATGTTGAAAGTTAATTTGGCCAATTAAATAATAATCTGAAAGTACGAATAGCTTCAAGACCACCAAACGGAAGTCATTGTTTTGAGAAAAAAGTAGTTGAAGAGTTTCTTTGAAACCGCTAGTTTTTAGATAATCAACTTGAAAATTAACAATAGCTCCGAAGTCGTCAAGTAAGGGGAAGTTTATAAAAATGTCAGAGAATATATATACATTAATTGTCAAAAAGCACAAAAAAAATGCAATTGACAGTTTATTTAATTTATCCATTATCTGTAAATAATTATCTTAGATTCCCGTAAAAGTAAATGGTGTTATTTGTTTTAACTCATACTTGGTTTTTTCAGAAATATCCAAGGTTTCTATAAACTCTTTGATGGCTCTTTCAGTGATTTTGTCGTTTTTGCGGGTTAAATCTTTCAGAGCTTCGTAAGGTTTGGGGAATCCTTCTCTGCGTAAAACCGTCTGAATAGCTTCGGCTACCACGGCCCAGTTTTCTTCCAAATCTGCATCGATAGCGGATTGATTCAATTCTAATTTTCCGATTCCCTTTATCAAAGATTTAAGAGCAATCAATGTATGTGCCAATGGCACACCTAAATTTCTTAATACTGTGGAATCTGTCAAGTCTCTTTGGAGTCTTGAGATGGGTAATTTGGCAGAAAAATGCTCAAAAAGTGCGTTGGCAATTCCTAGATTTCCTTCTGCATTTTCAAAATCTATCGGGTTGACTTTGTGAGGCATGGCAGAAGAACCTATTTCGCCCGCTTTGATTTTCTGTTTGAAATAATTCATAGAAACATACTGCCAAACATCTCGAGAGAAATCTAGAAGTATGGTATTGATACGTTTTAAATTGTCACAATATGCTCCCAAATTATCATAATGCTCTATTTGCGTAGTAGTTTGGCTTCGACTTAGTCCTAGTGTTTCATTTACAAATTTATTTCCAAAATCTACCCAGTTGGTTTCTGGATAGGCTACAAAATGGGCATTGAAGTTTCCTGTTGCCCCTCCAAATTTTGCTGAGTATGGGATTGCCGCCAAAAGTCCTATTTGGTTTACCAGTCTTTCCACAAATACTTTCATTTCTTTACCCAAACGCGTAGGGGAGGCCGGTTGGCCGTGTGTTTTAGCCAACATAGGAATGGCTTTCCAAGCTTCTGCTAATTCTTGGATTTGTTCAACAACGGCCATCAATTGAGGAAAAAATATAGTATCGTGAGCCTCTTTTAAAGAAAGCGGTATGGAAGTATTATTGATATCTTGTGAGGTCAAGCCAAAGTGTATAAACTCTGAATATTTCTCAATTCCGAAGTTTTCAAATCGTTTTTTTATAAAATATTCTACGGCCTTCACATCGTGATTGGTCGTTTTTTCTATTTCTTTAATTTCAAGTGCGTTTTCCTCTGAAAAATTGTGATAAATATTTCTTAGTTCGCTGTAGAGATTTTTTGGAAAATCAGACAATTGAGGTATAGGAAGTTCACAAAGTTCTATGAAATATTCGATTTCTATCCTAACTCTATATTTAATTAGGCCAAATTCAGAGAAATAAGCGGCCAAATCTTCCACTTGTCTGCGATACCTTCCGTCTATTGGCGAAATGGCACTTAAAGAATTTAATTGCATATTATATTTAATAAACCGCAAAATTACTAAATTGCTCTCACAATCAACCTTAAAACATTAATTGAATTATGACTACATCTCCTTTTTTAGGCGAATTTTTAGGAACTCTAGTATTAATTTTGTTTGGAAGCGGCGTAGTGGCCAACGTACTTCTAAAGCATACCAAAGGACATAATAGCGGATTGATAGTCATAACTTTAGCTTGGGCTATGGCTGTCACAATGGGTGTATTTGTTGCACAGAAATTTGGCAGTCAAGATGCTCACCTTAATCCTGCTTTGACCATCGCATTTGCTTTTCAATCAGGCGACTGGTCCAATGTTTTGTCCTTTATTGTAGCCCAGCTTTTGGGTGCCTTTTTAGGTTCAACACTTTCGTGGTTGATTTATTATCCGCATTGGGCGGCCACTGAGGACAAAGGAGCTAAACAAGCCGTTTTTTGCACGAGTCCAGCCATCAAACATACCCCTTCCAATTTGTTTACAGAAATCGTAGGTACATTTGTTTTGTTTGTTGGTGTTTCTTCTATTTATGCTACAACAGGCTCAGGATTAGCTCCTTATTTGGTGGGTATGTTGGTATTGGTTATTGGTAATGCCTTGGGAGGTACCACTGGCTATGCCATAAACCCTGCCCGTGATTTAGGTCCTCGTATTGCACATGCGGTGCTTCCAATTGCAGGCAAAGGCGATAGTGGTTGGTCGTATGCATGGATTCCTGTGGTAGGGCCAATTGTGGGAGCTGTTTTGGGTACCTTTTTATTTTAAACATTTTTAAATTTTCTCATGAAAAAAGCAATTCTTTGTTTCTTGATTTTGAGTTTTTCGGTGGTTGTTTCAGGCCAAAAACTTAAAAAAATATTTAATGGAAAAAACTTGAGTGGTTGGGTGGTTCCTCAGCCCAACTATGATAATTGGACGGTCAATGACAAAATGCTTCTTGTAAAAAGTAGCGACGACCGCAAGGGAAGCATACTTTGGACAGAGAAATCGTACAAAGATTTTATTGTTGAAGTAACGTATAAAGATGTGAGTGGTGTAGTGGATTCGGGTGTTTTTTTGAGGAGCGAAAATGACCAAATTCAAATCGGAATTTCGGGGTCGCTTAAAAGAGATCTTACGGCATCGCCCTATATTCCAGGATTGCGATATCCGTCAGAAGCCAAAACTGACGGAATATTGAAAGTAGGCGACTGGAATACTATAAAAATAAAAGTGGTGGATAAAGCATACACTGTTTGGCTAAATGGCCAAGAGGTAATGACCTATGTCTCTGAAAAGATACCAACTTCTGGTCCAATCGGAATTCAGTTGCACCCTGGCAATAACATGAGTATCCAGTATAGCAAAATACTTTTAGCTGAGATTTAATCTTCGTCTTCCAATTCAAATATTTCCTCTACGGGTTTGCAAAAAAGTCTAGCGATTTTTAAGGCCAAAACTGTAGAGGGTACATATTTGTTGCTTTCCATTGCGTTAATGGTTTGTCGGCTGACACCTATCTTCTCGGCCAAATCGCCCTGTGTGATGTTCATTATGGCTCGTTCTATTCTTATTCTATTTTTCATTTCTTTCAGTTAATAATTAGTTTAGTTCTTTTCAAAACGAGGTTTTAGAAAAAGAATAAAGTAGAATCTAATAATAAAAAACACCAATGGCGTAAACATATTGAAGATAATGACTTGGAAGTATGCCATTCCATGAACAAAAACTGTTGCCAATATTAAAAGGCTAAAATTAAAATAAATTGCCCACTGAAGAGATTCTAGTCGGGTGATTGTTACATATTCGTCTTCGATTTTTACCTTAGAAAAGGCTATGAGTATTAGGCCAATAATACTCCCAACAGCTGCAATTTCGTCTGTAAAGTTCAATACTGAAACTTCATCATTGAAATGGGTTTTACTCGAACCTGTCACAAAACTATCTGAAAAGTAATACTTGAAGGGCAATTTGATGGTCAGAAAATCGAAACTCAAATCATTAAAAAGTACCAAGCCACCTAATATCAAAGCAGGAATAGCGATGATCCAACCTATGAGCTTGAATCGATGCGGAAACAAAAATCTTGATTTCATTTTTTTTGTAATTTTGTTATTGTAAAAAATAATTTACCAAATGTAAAATATACTTTACTTAATAGCAAATAAAATTTACAAAAAATTATTCTGTTAAAAATGATGAATAATCTTGATTATCCAAAATTTTACAGATATTGT
>JAIPAJ010000121.1 GCA_021740125.1 Leadbetterella sp.
TGAAGGTGCTTTTGTAGAACCCTTTCATTTCCATTTGATGTCAGTTTATTCGGCATTGGTTGGTTATATCGAAAAAATAAAAGGCACACATGGCTGGGGGGAAATGACCCGCAAAGGCTTCAGCAAGAAGTAAGTCTTTTTAATCATCCTGGTATAAAACCCAATTATTAATGCTTTTTTTAAAAAGACTTTTTGAATTTAGTATACAAATATCTGTGATTACTTTTATTTAAAAATGAAAAATAATTTTAAGGTATAAAAATTATATCAAAATCTCTCATTAAATGAACCCAAAAAATGTATGCATGATGATTTTTCAATTTTAGACTCCGATTTTGATTAAAACAGAAAAATAAATGACTTTGAAAAATCTGAAAATATAGCCTTACGAATAAAAGCATGAATAATAACTTGCCAACCTACATAAGTCTATTATTAGGACTGACTACATTTGCAACACTACAGCTTTTGATTTGGGTGTTAAGAAATTCCAGATAATGAAAATACTAGAAAAAAATCAACGACTATTTATATCGGGCTAGTTTTGTGGTTGACCATTCAGGCCGTTTTGTCATATAAAAATATCTACAAAACTGGTTTAAATTCTTTTCCGCCCAAAATAATATTGATAGGGATTTTGCCAGCCATTTTGGCAATTATTTTAATGTTTGCAACAACAAAAGGTAAAGAATTATTGGACAGTTTACCAATCAAAAATCTAACTTATATGAACATTGTCAGAATTCCTTTTGAGCTAGTTTTGTACGGGCTATTTTTGAACAAAGCAATCCCCGAGTTAATGACTTTTGAGGGAAGAAATTTCGACATTATTGCTTGAATAACAGCACCTTTTGTTGCATATTTTGGCTTTACAAAACAAAAAATAAGTAGAAATTTGATTCTTATTTGAAACTTTGTAGATCTTTTACTTTTGACAAATATTGTTGTACATGCTTTGCTTTCAACGCCTTCACCATTACAAAAATTGGCATTTGACCAACCCAATATCGCCATTTTAAGCTTTCCTTTCAGTTGGTTGCCAACCTTTATTGTTCCCATTATATATTTGGGTCAACTCGTTTCTATCAGACAATTGTTAAAATCGAGAAAAGATTAACTTAGCTAAATCAAAAAAGCAACAGTATATAAAACCTAAATTTCACTACAAAAAAATAATTAAAAAAATTTGTGCAACTCAAAAGTTGCATATATATTTGCAACCTGAAAGTTGCGTAATTAAATAATGAAACAAGACATTTTCCAAGCCATATCTGACCCAACACGTAGGGCTATTTTAACTTTAATTGCCATTCAAGCATTAACGCCAAATGCAATGGCAGAAAAATTTGAAATGAGTAGACAAGGTGTTTCAAAACACATTAAGGTATTACAGGAGTGCGAATTGATAAGGCCTGAGCAGTCTGGCAGGGAGATTTATTATCATTTTAATCCAAAAAAAATGCAAGAATTGGACAATTGGATAGCCCAATTCAGGAAAAATTGGGAAACGCAATTTAATCAACTTGATCAAGTATTATTAACATTAAAAAATCAGAAAAATGAACAGTAATTTACTATTTGACTTCTCAGTTGACAAAACTGCAAAAAAGGTATTTATCACACGAGAATTTGATGCTGACCAATCACTGGTATGGGACGCTTTTACCACCGCAGAAATTCTTGACCAATGGGTAGCTCCAAAACCCTGGACATCAAAAACAAAATACATGAATTTTGAAGTTGGAGGACGAAGATTCTATGCTATGGTTAGCCCAGAAGGTCTAGAACGGTGGGCAATTCAACAATACACTTCCATTAGCCCAAAGACTAACTTTAAAATGTTTAATACTTTTGCTGATAAAGATGAAAACCCTGAATCTTCGGGATCTGATTGGGATTATACTTTTAGCGAACAAAACGGAAAGACAAAAGTCAGCATTGTTATTTATAATGAATCTTTAGAACGAATGGAGAAGATGATTGAAATGGGTTTCACCGAAGGATTTAAAATGTCAATGATGAATCTGGAAAATCTATTAGCCACTTTATCTGAAAAATGATGGGGATGCAAAATAAGTATACATCTTCCTTTAATAAATTGGAATTCACATGAATATATGAGAACCAATCGAAGCATACACTTATACCCAACGCAAACTAAAAAGACGAGATATTAAGAGTTTATAGTTAATAATTTACAAACCCAAGCCAGCTTAAATATTGTGGTTGATACTAAGTGAAAATAAATTTATTTCTATTTCGAATATCGGATATGGTTTGTAAATTAAAAAATATGTCTAGGTAGAAATAAGTGGGTTTTTACCAAATGACATTAACAAGACTAGAATTTCAGTCAAATTACTTGGTTTCAAAGGTCAAAATAAACCTTATTTAAACCTATAATAAGGAATTGGCAGTGCTAAAGTGAACCAATTGCATATTAAATATAAAAACATTACAAGATATAAACATTCAAATACTTGGCCTAATACTTAACCAAATTAGTCTTAGAAATTTACCAACAAATGAGTACTTTTACTATATTGGAGTTTACATGACTATCAGTCCTAAATTTAGTATAAGATTTAAACAAACAAATAAAAAAAAAGACGGTGATAACGATAGATAATTATTTGGATAACCATTATATCCACAGGAGCAATTGGTTGAGAGCCTCTGTTTTAGGGGCCAACGATGGAATAATTTCTATTTCGAGTCTTGCCATTGGTGTAGCGGCAGCAAGTGTTACACGAGAACCCATCGTATTAGCCACTGTAGCAGGTCTTGTCGCAGGTGCATTGTCTATGGCTGCAGGCGAATATGTCTCGGTAAGTTCACAAACTGACACTGAAAAAGCAGACATTGAAAGAGAAATAAAAGAACTGGAAGAAATGCCTGAAGAGGAACTCCAAATATTGGCACAAATCTATGAAAGAAGAGGCCTTAAAAAAGCAACTGCTATGCAAGTTGCCATAGAATTGACTGAAAAAGATGCTCTGGCTGCTCACATAAGAGACGAGTTGGGTATAAATGAGATCAGTCAGGCCAACCCTATACAAGCGGCCTTGGCATCTGGGGCTTCATTTACTGTTGGTGGTATTTTACCACTTTTGGTCATTCTTTTTGCCCCAATCACAGGTATGGAATATTGGCTTTATGGCTTCACCATAGTATTTCTGATTATCCTAGGAATCATCGCCGCTAAAGCAGGCGGTTCAAGTATCCAAAAAGCGATTCTCAGAATTACCATTTGGGGAACAATAGCCATGGGTTTATCAGCTTTAGTAGGCTATATCTTTGGTGTTAGGGTGTGAATTTCTTATAACCAATACCTTTGCTTCTATTAAGGCAAATAAATATTCTTAGGAGATTCATTTATAAAGATTTTAAACATTTAGAAGAAATCGCATAATCTAACTAATTGATTTTCAATAAATGTGCAGATTGACAGGCTGCTTATTTTCATTTTGCAAATCATGCTTTTTTCCTCAAGAATAAATTAAGTTTGAGTTAATAGAAATTTTAAAAACTGGAATCCTTAGTACCGCATTTTTGACCATTAATAAATTGGCCAATCTATACAGTGAACCATTTTCTGAAAATCAAACTTCTGTCAAAAATGATGACATTTGTAAAACAATTGAACAGAATTGTATTGAAGTAAAATAGAAAATGGATTAAATCACCACTCGATAATTTAGCTTTTATATGCAAATTTCAATCCTTCCTTTTAATCTTTCATCTGGGATAAATAAAATTAGTCAATCATATTTTCTAACCGAATTTTCCACAAAAATTAGCATTTTTTGTAGTTGTAGTTTGGATTAATGACATTTACAAAATGTGGACCAAATACCGTCTCAGAAGAACCAAGCCCGGCTGGGTCTCTGAAATACAAGAAATATACGAGGACAATATCCTCAAAGAAACCAGTGAAAAAAGTATGAGCGATGCCCATGCCAGGATGATTCTAAAACATGGTGAATGGCAAAAAGTGGAAGTGATAGAGCCCAATGGAGCTGTAGTGATTGAAATGGTAAGAATTATGGAACCGCTTATGCAGCAAGGCTATGTACCAATCAGTCGCACCATAAAAGAACGGACGCTGAGAAAGTTTAGAGATAAATGACTTCATCTAATCACTTGAAATTTCTAAAAGCGACCATTTAATAATAGACCAGATAAATCTTTCAATAAATAAAAAAGTATCGTTCACAATGATTTTATGCAGCTGTAAAAAAGAAAAAATAAAATCAAAAATTTATATTTAAAGACTAGTCACATCTCCGATGGCTTTATCCAAACTAGCCTGAGTAAGTTCTCGAGTAATATCGAGAGGCTGAGCATTTATTTAACTAATGACCTAAATACAAAAAACACGAAATCCAAAGGCAAAAAAGACAATTTAAAAACCAAATCATTTGGTATTCATATTAGAAAAAATAATTTTGTCCAATTCTTTTATTTTGTTTAACTAATTCAATACTATCATAAATTTTTATTGAGGGTGATATCAAATGTTTTTTGCTGTGTTATCTTTGAAATACAAATACTTTAAAATGGGCCAAAACCCAAATCATGAACAGTCAACAAGAATACCATCAATTATTTAATACCAAACCACTTATTCCATACCTTCAGGTTGTTGAATACCAACAACGACAATATATTTTTGACCTTATTGTAGCCGAAAATATTGAGTACAGATATCTCAATGGCTCCTGCGAAGACCGTACACATCTGATTTGCTTATTGCTTAAAAAAGCTGGTTTTGATTCAGGAAAAATCTGGAACTTTGCTCCCGCTCGTTACACATTACTTTCAAACGAATTATTTCAAATCCATGACCCCTTGGGTATTTCCAATCCACTATATTGGGGTTTTCATGTGTCGCCTTATATTCTTTCATACAATCAAAATGGGAACTTAGAAACCCTGATTTTTGACTTGTCTTTTGATACGCAAAAATTCTTGTCGATAACCGAATGGCAAGCTATAATGAACTGTCCGCGGGCATTGTATCTACAAACTGACCTCGAACACTACCTGTTTTATTCTATAGAAAGTTATTCTTTACGCAGTGCCAAAATTGGCAATAATCCTGTGTATAACATTCCGGCCATACAACCATCTATCATCACAGGTGATTTTTGGAAATTAGCACCAGACGAAACTTTGGTCCAAAATGGATTGGCTATCAATGACTTGGCCATGTACATCTACAACACAAAATCCAAAATGAATGCCGCTGAACAAAAGTATCTTTCAGAAACGCTAACCAACATCGACTGGCTCGATGGATTTGTTTTTTGCCCAAAACCAAGGGACATTTCACATCAACTTCATACCGAATTACTCGGTTTTTATAAAACCAGATTTGATTTTTGGGAAAACAAGATAAAAGAACTTTCGTGAAATAGGAATTGATAGAATCTGATCAAATCTCACCATTTAAATGTCGATAAAAATCATTTCCTAATCTCAGAACATTTTTAAGCCATACGCTTTCTGTAATTCAAAATAGCTAATCCATTGAATCCTATGGCAAAAGCTATCAGTACATAAAAATCGTTTTTGAGGTCTGAGAAGACACTTCCTTTAATATAAATGGCTCTTACTATTTTGATTAAATATGCTGGGGGATTGAAGTAGGTTAATATCTGTGACCAGCGAGGCATGCCTTCAATAGGCGTGTAAAGTCCACCTAATAGTATGAAAACCATCATAGCAAAAAACGCAAAAAGCGTAGCCTGTTGTTGCGTATCTGAAAACGTACTGATCAAAAGTCCAATGCCTAGCACGCCAAATAGATAGACTGCTGAAAATGCATAAATCGTCAAAAAAGAACCTACTGGCAAAATCCTGAAAATCACAAAAGCGACAACTATACCCATTGTTATAGAAACCATTCCAAGCACCCAAAAAGGAATCAATTTCCCTAAAATAAACTCATGTTTTTTCAATGGGGTAACGTTGAGCTGCTCTATTGTTCCGATTTCTTTTTCTGCGACAATATTCAAGGCAGTCATAAATGCACCTACCATAGTAACCAAAACCACCAAAATGCCTGGAACCATAAAAAGAGGATATTTATAGTGGGGATTGTACCAATTGGCAGTGGTCACTTCAATTTGTGGAATTTCGGAATTCCGAGGCATTACCAGCCATTCTTCCCGAATTTCTCTGTTAAAATCACCCACTACCTGAGTCAAATAAGTACTTCCCAAACCTCCACGAATGCCATTAACTGCATCAGCCGCTAGATGTAACTTAGTACTATTTTCTTTTATCAATGTCTTTTCAAAACCCCTTGGAATGGTCAGGATCAAATCCGTTTTTCCATCTCCAACGGTTTCAAGAGATTTTTTGTAAGAAGGTGAGTATTCAACCAATTTAAAATAAGAAGAAGCATCTATTTTCTGAATCAAACGCTTGGAATACGGAGAATGGTCGAGATCCACTACACTCACCATAATGTTTTTAACTTCATAATCAGCAGCCAAAGGCAAAAGAATAAGCTGTAAAATAGGCATAATGATGATCATTCTCAGAATCGTAGGATTCCGAAATATTTGCTTAAACTCTTTTTGAAGCAGAAAAAGTAATTTATTCATAATGTATGTATATTAAACCTTAAGCTTCCAAATTAATCTTAAACTTCTTGATTGCAATAGTCAAGAAAAACACCGTCATTCCTGCTAAAATAAGCGTTTGTTTTAAAACAAACTCAAAAGACAGTCCCTTTACCATAATGGCCTTCACTATACTGTAATACCACTTGGTAGGTATTAAATTGCTCATGACTTGCAGCGGCAGCGGCATATTTTCAATTGGAAACATGAAACCACTAAAAATCAAAGAAGGCATCAGCAATGCCACCAACGAAATAAACATCGCCACTTGTTGAGAATTCACATTGACAGATATCAACAAACCCAATGAAAGCGTGGTAATAATAAACAATAAACTCTCTGCTAAAAGCAATACCAAACTGCCTTGAATAGGCATCTCGAGGATATAAACAGCCATCAATAAAATGAGTATAATATCCAGAAAACACAAAACCATGTATGGAACAGCCTTGCTGACAAGCACCATGATGGGTTTCATGGGCGATACAAGCAGAATTTCCATGGTGCCCATTTCTTTTTCCTTTACAATAGAAACAGAGGTCATCATAGCACCCAAGAGCATCATGATGAGTGTCATCACGCCGGGTACAAAATTATACGAACTCTTCAACTGTGGATTATAGAGCATCCTGGTCTCCATTTCTATCGTATAAGGCAATTTTTTGTTCTCATTTAACTCATTTTGATAGTCCCTGATAATAGCTGATGCATAATTTATAGTGATATTGGCCGTATTGGGGTCAGAGGCATCAGCCACTAATCTTAACTGAGTTTTTTTGTCTTTTGACAAATCATTTTCAAAGTTTTGTGGGAAAATCAGTACCAATCTCGCTTGACCTTTTCTAAAAACACCCTCCATTTCATTTTCAGAATCTAGATACTTGTTGACCGTAAAATATTGACTTTGGTCTATCCTCTCCACAAGTGTTTTGGTGGCTTGATCTTTCGAGAAATCCAAAATAGCAATATTAGAATTCTTGACCTCACTCGTCAAGGCAAAGCCAAATAAAAGCATCATCACAATTGGTAATCCAATCAAGATAATTAGACTTCGTTTGTCGCGTATCACATGCCAAAACTCCTTTTTTACAAAGGCAAAAAATACTTTCATGTTTTTAAATTTTACCGCTAGGTCTCAATTACACAACCTTTAATTTTCCTCAATTTTATCCTTACTACAAACACTTTGTGGATTTTGTATCTGCTTTGTGTCTTTTGTGTAATAATTTTCTTTTTTATTACAATTAGCTCTTAATCAATAAAAAAGCCTTTAGTCACTCCGAACGTTTCGCTCCTCTTGCTAACTGTAAAAACACACCATCCATATTCTCCACAGCAAACTGCTTTTTTAACTCAGACGGTTTTCCCATAGCTGCAATTGCACCATCCACCATTATTGACACTCGGTCACAATATTCAGCTTCGTCCATATAATGTGTGGTCACAAAAACTGTGATTCCTTTTGCAGATGCTTCATAAATCATATCCCAAAATTGTCTTCGGGTAATTGGATCTACCCCACCAGTGGGTTCATCGAGAAAAACCACCTTGGGATTGTGTAAAATGGCCACCGAAAACGATATTTTCTGTTTCCAGCCCAATGGCAATGAGCCTACAAGTTTATCTGCTTCCAGCCCTAGCCCTAATCTTTGAATCAACTCTTCCGACTTGACTTTCAAACTTTTGCGATCTATTCCATATATTCCTCCGAAAAACCTAATATTCTCTCTTACAGTTAGATTTTCATAAAGGGAAAATTTCTGACTCATGTAGCCAATGTTCTCCTTTATCTGCTCATTTTCTTTGTAAACATCAAATCCTGCAACACTCGCCACACCCGAAGTTGGGCTTAAAAGTCCGCAAAGAATTTTCATGGCAGTCGTTTTACCTGCACCATTGGCACCCAAAAAACCAAAAATTTCGCCCGCTTTCACATCGAAAGAAATGGTGTTAACGGCCACGAAATCGCCAAATTTTCGTGTCAAGTTCTCGGTATGTATGACTATTTCTGACATCATTGAGTGTTTTCGGATTCTAACATGAGCTTAATAAAGGTATCTTCTATGTTGGGTTCTATTGGTTTTATTTCTACTCCTTTGTGCTTTTTTTCTGCCAAATATTTACTTAAAAAATCTACTTTTTCCCTACCCGATTTCAGCACAACGTGATTTTCTTCCCCAAAAGCAAAACAGGTGAGCGTATCTTCATAAGCTCGGATGTCATTCAAAAGTCGGAACCGCTGCTCTCCTTTTACTGCCAAAAGCAACTGCGTATTTTTTGAAATGATATTTTGCAAAGTATCAATATCCAAAATTTTACCTTTTTGAATTAAAGCAATTCTATCACAACGGCTAGCCTGGTCCATGTAGGGCGTTGAAACCAAAATCGTGATTGCTCGGGTTTTTAACCTATCCAACATATCCCAAAATTCTTTTCTCGAAACGGGATCTACGCCAGTTGTAGGTTCGTCTAGAAAAAGTACTTTGGGCTGATGAATCAAAGCACAACACAAAGCGAGTTTTTGTTTCATTCCGCCCGAAAGTTTGCCTGCAAGTCGCTTTTTGAAAGGCTCTATCTGCACATAAATATCTTCTATCAAATGAAAATTCTCTTCGACGGAAGTATTAAAAACGGTGGCGAAGAAATTCAGATTTTCTTCTATACTTAAATCCTGATAAAGAGAAAATTTACCCGGCATATAGCCCACAATTTTTCTGATATCCCAAAGATTTTTGACCACATCTAAACCTGCCACTGTTGCCTGCCCTTGATCGGCCACCAACAAAGTTGTAAGAATCCTGAAAAGCGTGGTTTTACCCGCACCATCAGGTCCAATTAGTCCGAAAAGTTCTCCTGATTTTACCTCCAGACTGATGTTGTCTAGTGCCAAAACTTTTCCCTTTTCATAGGTTTTTGTGATATTTTTTATTGAAATACTTGACATATCAAGGCAATTTCACTTCGCCGTACATTCCTATTTTCAAGAATCCATCGTTTTTCACCTTTATTTTGGTGGCATATACCAAATTGGCCCTTTCGTCTTTGGTTTGGATGGTTTTAGGCGTAAATTCTGCCTTAGCCGCTATCCATTCTACCACGCCGCTGAGTTCTTTGTACTCCTCCTTGCCTTTATCTACGAATACCTTCACGGTCTGATTGGTTTTTATTTTGGCCAACTGATCGCCAGTGATATAGGCACGTAAAACCATGTTTTCCATGTCTGCTATTTTATATAAAGGCTTACCCATAGCCGTTACTTCGTTGGCCTCTGCAAATTTCACCAAGACCGTTCCTGGGGTTGAGTTTACGATACTACATCTTTTGATTTGGTCTTCGATCTGAGCCGCACGCTCCATCAAAGGTTTTTTCTCGCTCAAAATGCCACGATTCTGAATACCTACTTGGGCTTCCTGTGATTTTATTTGTTGTCTAAAAACCCCAATATTGGTTTCCATGGCCGATATCTGCTTTTTCAAAACTTCATACTGTCCAAGCAAATCATCCAACTGCTTGCTAGGAATTGCATCCGCTTTTACCAAATTTTGCAAACGTGCTTTTTCTTTTTCCAGATTCTTCAATTGCTCCTTTTGGGCCGCTATTTGGGCCAGTTGTGCATTGATTTGCTCTTTCAAAATCTGCGTTTGGGGCGAAGCATCGTTTCTCTTTTCAGAGAGAGCATTGATACTGGCCTCCACTTGGGCCTTTTGTAAGCCCAAATTCTGACAATCGATGGTACCTACCAGCTGATTGGCTGTAAGCACCGAGCCTTCTTCAATATTGAAAGTCAGTATTTTACCATTGCTTTCTGATGAAATAATGGTTTCGGTGGCTTCAAACACACCCGTAGCGTCAAAAGCCTGATCTCCTGATTTGCAGGCAGATGTTAGCGATATGACTAAAATGGAGAAGAATAATTTTTTCATTTTTTATCTATTTTAAAATATTTTTGTTCGAATCGGCCACTTCGGCACTTCGAGACCTGCGGTCGCAATTTCATTTAGATTATCATCTAAATTCATTGTGCTCAGTGACCGTAGCTCAGTGACCAAAGGTCAGTGGCTGAAATTTGGTGAACCAATCTCAGTAATTGAAGTTCATTTTGTCATATTCAGCGACCAAAACTGATTACCTTTTCCTCATTAACCAATTGCCAAATTGTCAAATTGACTAATTAGCACATTTCCTTTTGCCTCAATGCCTTCCCTAAACCCTCACTTCAAATTCCCCGAGATAATTTTCAAATTAAACTTCGCCTGAAGCAACTGTACCTCATGCAAAATACTGTTTTGTTTCGCCATATCTTCATTGGTCAGTTCGGTTAGAAAGTCGGAGGCCGTTATGATGCCATTGTCTAGCTGAGCTTCCGCCGTTTGTTTGATTTGTTTTCTTATTTCCAAAA
>JAIPAJ010000122.1 GCA_021740125.1 Leadbetterella sp.
TTACTAATATCGGAAGTTGATAAACTAAAAAAGAAGTTCAATTATACCACTGTGTTTATATTTCAGAATATTCTTGAAGTAATCTCTCTAGAAGAACTTTCTGATTTTGATAGGAGTTCATTGTTGTTTTTAAATAATTTACGAGAAGTTCAAATTAATTTTAAAAACATAACAAGAAACATTTCTTTAAAATATATCAATCCAAACACAGGAGTTACTATAAGCATAACTGAAGGTGAAAATAAAGACGAATGGGAAGTTGTGAGAGGTGAAAGCAATAAAATAGACAGCGTTGCTTTTAAAAAAGAAAATAGTATTATTGTTCCAGCCTTACCCAAAGAATCAGTTATACATTCTTTTACACCAACATTTGAGCCATCAGGTGCTTTTATTAAAATCAATGGCGATTTCACAACAGACCCCTCAAGAAAAAATGTTGATTTGGATGAACTTTCAAAAACATCATTTGACAATTCCATTTGTATAATTGCAAATTCAGTTTCTTCTATTTTAAATGGTGACTTAACAAGAGCTGGTTTTTTTACTGCTTTTGTCAAAAATCAATTAAATGAAACAAGCAGGTTTAAACTACTTTTATTTAAAGGACTTGAAATTAAGCTTTCAAGTTTTTCAAACATTCGTCTGAAACCAGAATGGTTAAATTACGAAGATTACGAAAACATATGCCATAATAATATTAAAGCAATTCAAAAAGAACTAATAACAGTTTACCCTGAATTATTTAAATTTCTTGAAATGATTAACATAAAAACTCTTAGCATTGATGATATTATTAAGAGCCTTAACAAAAGTAAAATTACAATTAAAGGATGTGCTGAAATCTTTTCTAAAATAATTAAGCAAAATCGCTATGATTTGGATAGCATTAAAATAGATACTTTTAAAAGTTTAATGTTATTCCCAGTTAAAGGCCAACTTCTTCATGCTAATCAAATTGAAAATTTTAAAGAAATAGAGAATGATTTCATCAGTCATTTATATAGCATAACTGATTCAACAGATATAGCCTTCTTTTTTAAAAAATTAGATATACAAGAGAGCAATCCAACGATCAATAATATTCATAGGTTATCACCTTCTTTTAGCCAGCAAGTTCAAAAAGAACAAAACGGAATAAAATCTGCTTTCAAAAGTGAGCCTATTATAAAAAAATGGCGAAGCTCTGAACAAAATGCTGCGGAATATTTAAAATCATTAAATGCGATTCTTTCAGTTAAAGATGTTACCCAAGCCAATTTGGGTTATGATTTAGAAGTGCTATTAATAACAGGGAAAAGAATTTATATCGAAATAAAAAGTGTTTCATCTTTTTCCGAACCATTCAAAATTTCAAATAATGAATACTCAAGTGCCCATAGCTATGGTTTAGATTACTATATAGCATTAGTTATAAATGAGGATCATTTTATGATGAAGTTAATTTCTGACCCAATTAAAACACTTTCTTTTGAAAAAAAATGTGAAAGATGGTCGTGGTTTTGTGAACAATATTCTAATGATTTACAAGAGATAAATAATGTTTTTACATAAATAATTTTAAAGACGTGATACCACTTAAAGATGCTATTGAGAATGGTTTATGGTTACAATGCGAATATGATTATAGAGGTAAGTTTATTCAATTTCGTTTAAAAATATTATCATTTTTAAAAATCAAACTTTCAGAAATTGATGAACCCGAAAAAATCAAAGTAATAGACAGTAATGCTAATTATTGGCAAATGGATATTGAAGTAATCAATTTAACTAAAGAGCCTTTAAAGCCAATATTTGGGCCTAACGAACTTGTTTTAGTTGACCAAGATGGCTTTAAGTTTCATTTATCTGATGATGATCATCTAAGACTAAGTTCTGAATTTGCAAAGAGAACTAAAATGAACCGTTTTTATGCAACAGATTTAATTCCAAAGACTAAAGCTATAGGAGCAATAGCAATTCAGCTACCAGAAGATGACGATGCTTTTTATTCAATTTCATTAAAAGATGGAATAGTTAGAGAAGCCTAACAATTGCCCAAACTCCGCTAAACGAAGGATATTTCCTTCATATAGGTACAATGCGTCCCGGTAGCTATAGGGATTACCCGCAAAAACATCAAGCTTATCGCAAGTACGGCAGATGGAAGTAATTGAACATTAGGAACTTTCATATATATTTGTACTAAAGCTGAGCTGATGGAATTATATGTCCTAATCTGGAAAAGCCTGAGCTTTGGTAAGAAATCTTATAGACATTTATAACTTTCAATATTTGTAAGAAAATTAATATTTATTATTAAAAACATATACAAGCAACATGAGAAGTAAATCAAACAAAATAGGAGGTTATGTAGTCTATGCCGTTTCTGGAACTAATTCCATTTCATTTGCTATAGACTTTAGAGAAGCTAATACAATAGGTCTATTGGGCTTTGCAGTTGAACGAATAAACATATCGACAGGAGAAAGAAAATACATTGACGGATATAAAGTATTTGAAAGCGTAATACCAAATCCTGATATCAACACGGTGGCAAACACCTATAGCCACCCTGTGCAAAGTTTTGTGTGGGATGATTTTAGTTGCTATGATGATACAGCGTATGAATATCTTTTCTATCCCTTGAAAGGAACGCCGAAAGATTTAGACCGCTCTGCTGAACCTATTTCGATTGCGATAACAACTGAAAAACTTTTCAGTAATGAAGAACATGATATTTTCTTTAATCGTGGTGTGGCTAGTAGTCAAGCCTACAGAAGAAGGTTTTTCAATCTTCCACCCGATAAAATTACCAATCCTGAAATGAAGAAGGATGCCCTCAATTGGTTAAGCCGTCACTTAGACGATGCAATTATAAAATTTATTGGTAATGCAAAAGCTGGTGAAACATTGCTAGGTTGCTTTTATGAGTTCCGTTATTTACCCGTGGTCACTGCTTTCAAAAAAGCAATTGACAATGGCGTAAATGTAAAAATAATTATTGATGCAAAAGAAAATGAAACCATTGATAAAAAAGGGAAATTTCACGAAAGCTTCCCACGTGTTGCAAATTTAAATGCATTAAGTGAAGCAGGAATTCCTTCCTCTAAATCAGCTGGTTATATAATCAAAAGAGAAGCAAAGAAGAACGACATCCAACACAACAAATTTATTGTGCTACTTGATGAAAACGGAAAGGAAAAGGAAGTATGGACTGGGTCAACCAATATTTCAATGGGTGGTATTCACGGACAAACCAATGTTGGACATTGGGTAAGAAATCAGAAGGTAGCAGAAAAATATGCGGCATACTGGAATGTATTGAGCACAGACCCGGGAGGAAAAGAAGAGGACGACAGGGCAACCATTAAAACTAAAAACAATGAACTTAAAAAACAGGTGGAAGACATTCAAGCAAACATCAAGTTTGTGACTTGGAATGATATACCTGTTGGGATTACTCCTATTTTTAGCCCACGAAATGGACTTTCAATTTTGGAATCATATGTAAGCATGTTTGATAATGCAAAAAATATGGCTTGTGTAACGCTTGCTTTCGGAATCAATAAATTATTTAAGGATTATTTGGAAGACAACACAGACGGCCACCATATTTCATTTATGATGTTGGAGAAGGAAGATAAACCAAATGCAAGGAGTAAAGAACCTTTCCGATACATTGGTGCAAAGCAAAATGTTTATAAATCATGGGGAGCATACATTGATGATGAGCTATATCGTTGGGCAAAAGAAACATCAACGAGATCAATGGGGTTAAATGAGCATGTGGCCTATATTCACTCCAAGTTTTTACTGGTTGACCCTCTGAGCAATGACCCAGTTGTGGTAACTGGTTCAGCAAATTTCAGCGAAGCATCTACCAATGATAATGATGAAAACATGTTAATAATAAGAGGAGACAAACGCGTGGCTGATATTTATTTCACAGAGTTCAACCGCTTGTTCAATCATTATTATTTCAGAGCAGTTTACAAAAAAACACAAGAACAAAATCGATTTGATGAAGGAAGTTTAAAACTTGAACCAAACGATAAATGGCTTGAGAAATATGAGGAAGGAAAGTTGCGTTACAAAAGGGTTATGATGTTTACTAAAATGGAAGGAATTTAATAAAGGGTGTAAATTCACTTTAAAAAATAGACGACAAAATTACGTTGGTGGAGTTTTTATTCCAGCGACTGTTAAAGACCCATTGAAATGTAATTCGCTTGATTTACAACACTCAATTCAAAAAAAGATAGACCGATGGCATCCGAAAAAAACTTTGTAGATTATATATTAGAACAAATCAAAAATTCAGGAGAGATAACTGCTAAAAAGATGTTTGGTGAATACGGCATTTATTCAAACGGAATACTATTTGGGCTAATATGTGACAATAAACTATTTATTAAGCCAACAAATTCAGGGCGTAAGTTTATAGGAAATGTCGTGGAAGCACCACCATATGAAGGAGCAAAGCCGAGTTTTTTAATCGAAGACAAAATTGAAGACTGCGAAAGGTTGAGTGAATTGGTTCGCATATCTCTGAATGAATTACCGGCACCAAAACCGAAAAAGAAAAAATAACAACAAAAGCTATAGGCCGAATTTGCCGAAGATGAAATTAAGGCTAACATTAAACTTCCCTTCACAGCCACTGAAAAAGCAAATTTGAGAAAGAACCGCTGCACGAAGGATATTTCCTTCGTTTAGGTGGAATGCGTCCCGATAGCTATCTCGGGATTACCCGCAAAAAAACAAGCTTATAGCAAGTACGGCAGATGAAAGTAATTGAAGATTAGGAACTTTATTATACATTTGTACAAGGGCAGTGAAGAAGGAATTCTATTTCCCCAACTGCCAAAAGCCCTGAAACTTAGCCCCAATGCCAAGAGCGACCCTTCAAACATCGACAGTCAGACAAAATAAATGAACGATAACGATACAAAACGACTTGCACGACTAACTGCAATTTTAACACAGTTGCAAACCAAACGACTTTTGACAGCGACAACTCTTTCAGATAAATTCAATGTTAGTATCAGGACCATTTACAGGGACATTAGAGCATTAGAACAAGCAGGAGTTCCAATTATAACAGAAGACGGCAAAGGTTATACATTAATGGAAGGTTATAAAATTCCACCAGTAATGTTTACAGAAGCTCAGGCAAACGCTTTAATTCTGGCAGAACAATTAGTTTTGAAAAACAAAGACACTTCATTTATTAAAGATTCAGATGCTATTGACAAAATTAAGGCTGTTTTAAAAAAAACAGAAAAGGACAAAGCCAATTTACTTGCCGACAGAACCCGATTTGAGCAAAACATAAACAGAGAAAGAAACAGCAATATAATTTCACAGTTACAACAAGCACTTACCAATTTTATTCTAATCAGTATAGATTACAAAAATGAACAAGACAAAACCACAAGTCGCATAGTAGAACCATTTGCATTAATCAGCACTACTGAAAATTGGTTACTCATAGCTTGGTGTCGTTTGAGAAAAGAATTTAGGTATTTCCGTTTGGACAGAATTACAAAATTACAAGTTCTAACAGAAAAATTTGAACCACACAAAATGACCCTGCAAGAATATTTTGATAAATTTTACTAACACCTTTTGACCCCTGACATAAGGCTGTCATACACCCATTTTACTTTTGCAATGTCAATAATGACAAACAATTTAAAAATAGTAAAATGCAAAAGACAACATTCGACCCTTGGGCTTGGGGCAAAAACACAAATTCAGTACAAGCCGTAGAGGTAAAGCAACCAGAAAGTACGCTTTATTGTTCAGGACAAGTAGCCATGGACGAAAATGGAGTTCCAAGTTCTGCTGATATGCGTAGTCAGTTAATTCAGACAATCGCCAATTTAGAGAAACTAATTAGTGTGTCGGGCTATGCGTGTAAAAACATTGTAAGACTTAATATTTACACAACCAACACAAATGAATTTTTCACAACTTGTATGGACATTTATGTACCTTTCATTATGAAACACAGTATTCAACAAGCTACTACATTACTTGAAGTAAAAGGACTTTTTGCTACATTGAGCGTAGAACTTGAAGCAACTGCTGTAAAATAAAAATGCAAAAAAACGAAGTAGAAATATTTTATCCAACAAGCCAAACCATGTGGCGAAAATGGTTGCAAGAAAACCATATTTCAAAACAAGCTGTTTGGCTTGTCTTTTACAACAAAAAATCAGAAATAAAATCCATTACTTGGAGTGAAGCTGTAGATGAAGTACTTTGTTTTGGCTGGATAGACAGTAAAAAAATTTCAATCGACAAAGAAACTTCACACCAATTTTTCTGCAAAAGAAAACCCAAAAGCACTTGGTCAAAAATCAATAAAAATAAAGTTGAAAAACTTATAGAACAAGGCTTAATGACAGAAGAAGGATTTGCAAGTATAGAAACTGCAAAACAAAATGGCTCTTGGAAAATATTAGACGAAGTTGAAGAACTAATTATTTCAGCAGACTTAGAAG
This sequence comes from Leadbetterella sp., assembly GCA_021740125.1. Classification (GTDB taxonomy): domain Bacteria; phylum Bacteroidota; class Bacteroidia; order Cytophagales; family Spirosomataceae; genus Leadbetterella. The sequence goes on from JAIPAJ010000122.1 coordinate 6,489, forward strand.
CAGAATTCGCAAATAATGAAAATGCAAAAAACAATTTTTTAGGATTTAGCAAATCTGTTAGAAAGCTAATACTATCTTGGCTTGTGTTTGCAAGAACATATGAAACAAGACAAAAACGAATTACGGAAATTATTGAAAGTGCAGAACAAAATTTAAAACCGAAACACTTGCGATAGAAAAGGCACATACACCTAACAAGGATTTGGCAAAAGTGGGGCATTTGTACTAAATTTGAGCATTGGAATTCAACTCAACATTTTTGCTAAATTGAACATTTGCACTTCGATTTCTCCGCTATACCAAGGTTATTTCCTTTGTTTAGGTGGAGTGCGTCCCGATAGCTATCGGGATTACCCGCAAAAACATCAAGCTTATATCAAATAAGGCTGACGAAAGTAATTGAACATTAGCAACTTTATTATAAATTTACACAAATGCTGAGCAGAAGGAATTCTATTTCGCCACCTGCCAAAAGACATGAATGTATGGTGTTGATTTCAAAAAAACCATCCCTATTATTTCTGACAAGTTAATTCAAAAAACTTATGAAAGTTACAAAAAAGATGTTAAATCCAGATCTTCAAAAGTATTACGAACCCCTAAATTTAGCAGCTCCTATACTGAAGAATGAAGTAGGTATAAAAATAATAAATTTCTTACTTAAGTTTTTAGAAAGTAAAAAAATAAAAGGTTTTAAAAATGAAGTTGTTCGTGTGCCAAGCAAAAGTTCAGAAACATTAATCCGAACGCGAATATTCAGGCCTGAAAATCAAACTGAAAATCTTCCATGCATTTTATTTAATCATGGAGGTGGTTATCTGATGGGAAATCCTGAACAATTTCTATTTATTATTGAAAAAATGCTTCGAGCAAGACCATGTGTGCTCATTGCTCCTGATTATCGGCTGTCATTAGAAGCACCATATCCTGCAGCTTTCAATGATTGCTATGATACTTTGCTTTGGGCAAAAGAGAATGCTGAAAAACTACAAATACATCCGGATAGATTTATAATCGCAGGCCATAGTGCAGGTGGCGGATTGACCGCTGCAATAACCAATAAAGCAAGAGACACGCAGGATTTAAATATTGCTTTTCAAATGCCCATCTATCCAATGCTTGACGACCGTCAAGTAACTGAATCAGCTAAAGATATTGAGGTTCCAGTTTGGAATACCAAAAGCAATAGTTTTGCATGGAATAGCTATCTAAAAGATATTTATGAAAAAAAGGTAAACGTCCCTGTTTATGCTGCTCCGGGTAGAAATACAGACTTCACAGATTTTCCTCCAACAATTACTTTTGTGGGAGAATATGAACCTTTTCGAGATGAAACATTGGCCTACGTAGAAAATCTTCGTTCAGCGGGAATTCCTGTAAAATTTAAATTTTATGAAAAAGTTTTCCATGCATTTGATTTGGTTGCACCCAACTCAGCCATTGGCATGGATGCCATAAACTTTACTATCGATTCTTTTGGTGAATTTTATGATAAGTACTGTAAATAAAAGAAACTTTTATAAACGCTAAACGAAATAAAATAAGTACCTAGAACAACGAAGGCCTCGTTCTGCACAAAGTAATGCGTTCAATCATTCAGAATGAAACCAATCAGGCCGCGTTGGGTTGAACTTGAAATCGTGCGTATTAAGTAAATATTTGATAAACTTCAGAAGTTAAGGAATTCCTGAAGCTATATCCGAATAAATACCACAAATATTAATTTTCTGAGTTTTGGCATTGTTGGGTTTATTGCTTAGTTTCGTAATAGTTTGATGGCCACACAGGATTTATCTCAATTTTTACAATTCGACTACCAATGCTTGAACCCACATAATTCCGAAAATCAATTTATCAAGAAAAATAATCATTGTCTATATTTGAGATATTTGTCTAAACCTCCAAAATTAGGTAGATAAACATGCTCATTAGCCTATATTTTAAAGACCATTTCATAAAAAATGAACAAATTTTTACAATCCCTTCAAACTTCAAATATATCTCCAGATAAAATTGGAGACATAATCAGCAAAGGAAAATTACTGCATATAAAAAGCCAGAGCCTATTGATCAAGTCAAATACAATTTGTGATAAAGCATATTTTGTGTTGAAAGGGGGCTTTGTATGTCGCTTCATTGATGAAGAATTAGAAATCGAAAAAACGATAAACTTTTACCTAGAAGATTTCCATCCCTTTATGAGTTGTGTGGACAGTTTTTTTTTGGAAACAAAAACGCAGTGCGAATTGAGAGCAATTGCCCACTCAGAAGTAATTGAATTTAATAAAAAAGATATTGATATCATTATTAGTCAAGATATTGACTTATTTAAGTTCTACCATTCTTTGGTTACCCAGGCTTTGCAGGAAGAAAATGATTTTAAATTGAAAATTATTTCCTATTCTTCTGAAAGGCTTTACAGTTACTTAATTAGCCATTGCCCAAAAATTATTCAACAAGTGCCTTCAAAATACATTGCAGAGTTTATGGGCATTTCTTCTGAATGGTTGAGCAAATTAAAACACCGCATTTAACATTTCTTGAATTAATTCAAGTACCTAGCCAAAAGCCTCTTTTTACCTTTGCCGTATTAATTTTAAACTAGAATATAAAATGGCACAAAAAAAGAAAGTAGGCTATTTGCCTGAAGATTTTAAAAAGTCGTATGGCAAATATTACGATGAAACCATTATAGAACTTGCTCCACAAGTCCAATATGCTTTAGAGAACACACCTTTTCCAGCAGGTGCTTTGCCTCCATTTTCCGAAGCCAAATATTTGGAAGAAGACGGTTATACGGATTTGGAAACAGGGTACACCAATGAACCCGACGGCTCTATTCACGCTGCAATAGTTACTGCAATGCCTGGTGTAACACCCGAAATGTGGGATTGGTGGTTTGGTTGGCACGGTAGCCAAGACAGCCGCTACAAATTATGGCATCCAAAATCACACGTAAGTGCCGTTTGGGAAGATGGGGAAGAAGATATTTCTTATATTGGCAGAAATTCCATTATTGAAGAATACATAGTTGATGAGTTTGCGGAAGGGCTTATTCAATTTAAACAGCCTACCGAGTTTGGCATTTCTTATGAAGCCATAAAAGACCCTTCAAAAGCAATTTATATCTGTGCAAGATTAGGGCATTCAAAATTCCCCATAGACTATGGTTATTTGGTGCATCAGGTTCGAGCGGTAGAAGGTGGATCGGAAATGCGTTCTCGTTTTTGGATGGGTGGTCAATATATTCACATCAGAAAAGATGGCTTATTAGCAGATTTGGCATCCTCTTTTGTTCAAAAAATGAAAATTTTATCTCCTGATTTTGGACGCAAAATAGTCATCCATTGCTCTGAAGAAATGAATCATTTAGCAGCATTTTTGCCAAAGTTATATGCCGAAATGAACCAAACAATAGAAAAACTAAATATTGAAGGCAGGGTCATCGAAAGAACCGATGAAGATTTTGAAAGTGTGGTAATGGGTTCCTTATTCAATAAAATAGACCCAGGCAAAAGACCCATTAAGGTGGTAGAAGCCAAGTCGGTACAGGATATTATTGAAACTATCAAATATGCCAAATCGCATGGTAAAAAGCTGAATGTTTGTTCGGGTGGCCATAGTTTTAGTGCCAATCATATTCGGGACAACAGCATTCTGTTAATGATGAAAAACTTCAATTAATTCGAAGTGAATATAAACGAAATGACTGCAACCGCAGGGCCAGGTGTTGGCGGAAGTGTGCTGATGTTGGAGCTATTTAAACACGATTTATTCTTCCCAGCGGGTCATTGTAAAGGTGTTTGTATTGGAGGCTATCTGTTGCAAGGCGGTTATGGTTGGAACGGTAGAAAATTGGGAATTGCTTGTGAGAGTGTTATTGGAATTGATGTAGTTACTGCCGACGGCGAATACCTTTATGCCAACGAAACCGAAAATGCTGATTTGTTTTGGGCGGCACGCGGTGCAGGTGGTGGATTTTTTGGCGTAGTGGTTCGTTTCCATTTAAAACTATATCCATTGCCTAAATATAGAGCCATTATAGCCCATCAATTTTATATGAAACATCTGGAAGATGTGTATAGTTGGGCATACGAAGTGGGTCCAAACATACCGAAAGCCGTAGAGTTTCAAATGATTATGAGCAACAAAATGGCAGGAATATTTGGGCCAGGTATTGAGGCTGCTGCACCCATTTTTGCTGATACTAAAGACGAATTTGAAGAGGCAATGGCTTTTATGAAAAACAGCCCGATTAAGAACAAAGCCTTGATTGCTACACCAGCTATTGACCCAGGGATCAATGCTTTGTACAAAATGGTTATGAGCCATTATCCAGAAAACCATCACTATGGTGTAGATAATATGTGGACACACGCTCCATTGGACGACTTAATGCCCTACATTAAAGAAATCGCAAGAACCATGCCTCCTGCTCCTTCGCATATGCTTTGGCTCAATTGGCACCCAGGGCAAATACAATCCGATATGGCCTATTCAAATGAAGACAACATCTACATTGCCCTTTAC
>JAIPAJ010000006.1 GCA_021740125.1 Leadbetterella sp.
CCTCACACAGTGTGGTAAAATGTTGATTCCAACACCAAGCGGCCTGATTTCTTTTACAGATTCAAATACTTTTACCTCAAATCCCGCTTCATTCAGACATAAAGCCGCAGTAAGGCCACCAATTCCACCTCCAATTATATTGATTTCCATCTTTAAATCTATATTTCAAAATCAAAATTAAAAAAAGAATTCAAGGATATATTAAATAGAAGAATAATTAGCGTGTTAAGAAAACATTTAAAGTTATATGGTTTTCAAGTTTTTGCAAAAATTTGCAAGATGTCGTCTATTTGAGATCTCAACGTGGTTTAAGTCAAATGGCCCAGATTGAAATTTGGGGGCAAAAAAAATATTTCCAGGTTTTACTACTAAGAAGAATTCGAATTGGTTTTTATCATTATTTAACAGTAAAGCTTTTGAAATGTAAATGATTTTTAACCACATGTATTCTGAATTATCTAAATCGTTTTGTTTTGTATCACTTAATGGCCTCATATCTTTGAAAAAACAATATTTCCCAAGGCATTTAAAAAGCTATTGTGTAATTTTGCACCCGATTTCTAGAAACACTCAGTTTTTTGAAAATCAATAAGTTTTGGGAAACAAAAAAATCTAAAAAATGTCTGTAATGGTTGAAACCGCAAATTTGCTCGCTGACAGAATCAACAATTTGGAAGAATCTGCAACGCTTGCAATGTCAAAAAAATCGAGAGAGTTGGCTGCACAAGGCCACAAAGTAATCAATCTTTCAATAGGTGAGCCTGATTTCAAAACGCCAAAGCACATCTGTGAGGCTGCAAAACAGGCTATTGACAATGGATTCCACGCATACACACCAGTGGCTGGAATTCCAGAATTGAGAAAGGCAATAGCTGAGAAATTTCAACGCGACAACAATATAGACTGGAAACCAGAGAACGTAATTGTTTCTACCGGTGCCAAACATTCTTTGGCAAACGCCTTAGCTGTTATGGTAAATCCAGGAGACGAGGTAATCATTTTTGCACCTTACTGGGTAAGTTACTCTGAAATGGTGAAATTGGCCGAAGGAACTTCTGTGATTTTGGAAGGAGCTTTTGACAATGACTTTAAAGTTACTCCTGAGCAATTAGAAGCTGCCATCACGGACAGAACGAAAGTGGTTATGTATGCATCGCCGAACAACCCAACCGGATCGGTTTACAGTGAAGCCGAGTTAAGGGCGATTGCAGCGGTTATCGAAAAACACGAAAACGTATTCGTCCTTGCCGACGAAATCTATGAATATATCAACTTTCGTGAGGAAGGACATTTCAGCATCGGGTCTATTCCTGCCATCAAAGACAGAGTAATTACTGTAAATGGTATGGCCAAAGGATTTGCCATGACAGGCTGGAGAATTGGTTTCATTGGTGCTGCCAAGTGGATAGTGGACGGTATCGACAAACTACAAGGTCAAGTAACCTCGGGAACCAATAGCATCGCTCAAAGAGCATCAGTGGTTGCTTGGGACGACATGACCGCTCCTGAAACCATGAAAAGAGCATATTTGGTAAGAAGAGACTTGGTGATCGGTTTGTTGAAAGAAATTCCAGGTTTCAAAGTAAATGTGCCTGAAGGAGCATTTTATGCATTCCCAGATGTAAGTTATTATTTCGGAAAAACAGACGGAGAAGTAAATATCAACAACTCTGACGACCTATCGATGTGGTTATTAGAAAAAGTATTTGTAGCTACAGTGGGAGGTGGATCGTTTGGTGCTCCAAACTGTATTCGTATTTCTACCGCCGCATCAGACGAGGCCTTGAAAGAAGCCGTAGCAAGAATAAAATCAGCTGTGGAGACTTTGAAATAAGCATAAATAAGAAATAAGTTTTGAGCCCTATTCAAGTGTTTTGGATAGGGCTTGATTTTTTAAAATATAGTGTAAATGAGGCAACGCAAAGACATCAAAAGAACATTTTCACAAAAGAAAAAAGGTAAGCCGAACGACCTCAAGTTTGAAGTTGAGCAGGATTCTGAACTTTTGGTTTTTTTGTTGGAAAAAATGCCTAAAAAGAGCCGAAACGATGTAAAGGTTTTGCTTAGAGATAAAAAGGTTTTTATTGAAGGAGAAGCTATTAGCCAGTTCAATCAACCTTTGGTGCCAGGTCAAATAGTTGAAATCCGTTGGGAAAAACAGCCTGAGGAAATCAAAATTAGAGGTCTCAAAATCATTTTTGAAGATCAATTTTTGATTGTAATTGACAAGGAGGCTGGCGTGCTTTCGATAGCCACTGAAAAACAAAAAGAAAACACGGCTTATAGCGTATTAAGCGAATATGTAAAAAGGCAGGATCCTGCCAATAAAATATTTGTAGTTCATCGCCTCGACAAAGAAACTTCAGGTATTATGATGTACGCCAAAAGCCAGATAATACAAAAAGCTCTGCAAGAAAACTGGAACGACAACATACTCGAACGCACCTATTTGGCAGTCGTGGAGGGCATTGTAGCCAAACCAGTCGGTAAGATTATTTCCTATTTGACAGAAAGCAAGGCTTTGATCATGTATTCATCGCAAAATCCTGAACATGGGCTAAAGGCCGTAACCTATTATGAAGTAGCCAAAACCTCCAAAAAGAATAGTTTGCTACAAGTAAACCTTGAAACGGGCCGCAAAAACCAGATACGTGTGCATATGAAAGACCTCGGCAACTCAGTGATAGGTGACGTTAAATATGGAGCCACCACCAATCCCATCAAACGCCTAGGTTTGCATGCTTGGGTTTTGTCATTTACCCATCCAGTTACAAAAGAAGCTATGCGTTTTGAAACGGAGGTGCCGACTTTGTTTTTGGGTTTGTTTTGATGGCTCATTATCGTGAAAACCGAATTAAGTCAAATATCACATGTACTTTCCCACCCAAAACTTTTAATATTTGCTTAATAAAGTCTCAAAAGTTGTACACAGAATTTAGCTTTCGATTTTATTCACTAAATTTGCACCCAAATTATACCAAAAATCAAATTTCTTATGGCACAGTATGATGTTGTGATTCTCGGAAGTGGCCCCGGTGGTTACGTTACAGCTATTAGAGCTTCTCAGTTGGGAATGAAAGTAGCGGTTATAGAGAAGGAAAACCTGGGCGGTATCTGCCTCAACTGGGGGTGTATTCCTACCAAGGCTCTGTTAAAATCGGCACAAGTGTTTCAATATATTAAGCATGCCAAAGACTACGGTATTACCGTGGGCGAAGCGAGTGCAGACTTTTCAGAAGTGATTGGTCGCTCCAGAAGCGTAGCCGACGGCATGAGCAAAGGGGTGCAGTTTTTAATGAAGAAAAACAAAATAGACGTAATAGACGGATATGGGAAAGTTCAGCCTGGCAAGAAAGTAGAAGTCACTGCTGCAGATGGTACCAAAACTATTGTTGAAGGAAAAAATATCATTATTGCCACTGGTGCAAGAGCAAGAGCTTTGCCAAATGTACCTATAGACGGCGAGAAAGTGATTGAATATCGCAAAGCCATGACCCTCGAAAAACAACCTAAATCATTGGTAGTCATTGGATCAGGTGCCATAGGGGTAGAGTTTGCGTATGTGTATGCTAGCATGGGTACCAAAGTTACAATAGTTGAGTTTTTGCCGAATATTGTTCCGGTAGAAGACGAGGACATCTCGAAAGAATTGGCCAAGCAATACAAAAAAATGGGTATCGAAATCTACACAGACTCAAGCGTAGAGAAAGTAGATATTTCTGGAGCTGCATGCGTTTCTACAGTAAAAACACCTAAAGGCGAAATCACAATTGAGTCTGACATCGTACTTTCGGCGGCGGGTATAGTGGCCAACATTGAGAACATTGGCTTAGAAGATGTCGGTATTGCTACAGATAGAGGCAAGATTTTAGTTGATAAATATTACCAAACTAACGTTCCAGGATATTTCGCCATCGGTGATGTAGTTCCAGGACAAGCATTGGCCCATGTTGCAAGTGCAGAAGGCATTATTTGTGTGGAGAAGTTGGCAGGACATCATCCACAGCCTTTGAACTATGGAAATATTCCGGGATGTACGTATTGTTCTCCTGAAATTGCTTCTGTAGGTTATACCGAAAAAGCGGCCAAAGAAGCTGGTTATGAAATAAAAGTAGGCAAGTTTCCATTTTCAGCATCGGGCAAAGCCAAGGCTGGTGGTGTTCCTGAAGGTTTTGTAAAAGTAATATTTGATGCTAAATATGGTGAGTGGTTAGGCTGTCATATGATTGGTGCCAATGTAACTGAAATGATAGCAGAAGCCGTTGTGGCTCGTAACTTGGAAACCACAGGTATGGAAATCGTGAAGTCGGTTCACCCACATCCAACTATGTCAGAAGCGATAATGGAAGCTGCAGCAGCAGCATATGGCGAGGTAATTCATTTGTAAAATATAGATTTCGAATAGAACTCTTTAAATATAAGAAACCTTCAAGATGTGTCTTGGAGGTTTTTTTGTGCCAATGCTTGTGTTATCACAAACATTCCATCACATTCAATTTTGTATTTTCCCTGCCCAATTTTGAGCCATACAAATTTGAAAGAGATTGTTTAGCAACAAAAATGATTAGTCAGTGTGGGCTCTTCAAGTAAAAATGTCATAATCAAAAAACCCAAAATCGGTCTTTTTGTCATATTATATTTAAAGCAAAGCCAGCATTTCGGTCATTTTGGCTTGAATATTCAATTGGAATAAGTTTTGTTCATTGTCATCCAAATAAAATTTGTAAAACATAAAACAAACAATAATTATGAAAACCGTTTTAAGAAATTATGACAATTTGAATTCTTTTCCAGCTTTATTCAATGAGCTTTTTGGAGAACAATCTGCTGCTAAATTTAACAAGAACTTTCCAGCTGCCAACATTAAAGAAACAGAAGATAGTTTCGGTATAGAGTTGGTTGCTCCTGGGTTCAAGAAAGAAGCTTTTAAAGTGGAAGTTCATGAGCGTAACTTGACCATTTCAGCAGAAGATAAGAACGAGTCTGAAGAAAAAACAGAGACATTTTTGAGAAAAGAATATAGCTTTGGATCTTTTACCAGGTCGTTCAGATTGCCAAATACTGTAGATTCTGACAAGATTGAGGCTGCTTATGAGGATGGAGTTTTACACTTGACCATTCCTAAAAAAGAAGAAGCAAAACCAAAAGAACCAAAATTGATTTCAATAAACTAAGTGTTGAAAAGTAGAACTCAGCATCTTTTGGATTTACCAAAAGGTGCTTTTTAGTTAATAATTGTTAAACAAATGAACGCCAAATAAATTATATTTCAATAATTTGCGTTATTGCTTTACTTGAAAATAAATTTGTAATTCTATAGGTTTTAAATTCAATAAAAACAAAGCTATTAAAAAAATGACATTGAATAACTCTTGGAAAACTGCCCTAATCGCCGTTTCGGCTAGTGTGGCAACTATCGCTGGCTACAGAGCCATCGATGGATATCGCAATGACGTGGTAATCAACGAAGCAGGGTCAAACGGCTCTGTTATGAAATTCGCTAATTTGCCAGCAGGTCAGCCGGGTGATTTTACTTTTGCGGCAGGAGCATCGGCTCCAGCAGTGGTACATATCAAGGCCAAAAGTTCTAGAACTGTACGTCAAATGCCTTCTATTTTTGATCAATTTTTTGGCATGGATGATGACATGTTTGGAGGGCCACGTACCCAAAATCAAGAGTCATCAGGCTCTGGTGTTATCATCTCAGAGGATGGCTACATCGTGACCAACAATCATGTGGTGGATGGAGCAAGTGAGTTGGAAGTAGTGACTTACAATAAGAAATCTTATGATGCCACTGTAGTTGGCAAAGATCCATCTACGGACATTGCAGTTATCAAAATCGAAGAGAGAAAATTGCCCACCATCACTTTTGGAAATTCTGACGAAGTAAAAGTAGGAGAATGGGTTCTGGCCGTTGGTAATCCATTTAACTTAGAATCAACAGTTACAGCTGGTATCATTAGTGCTATTGGCCGAAATATCAACATTTTAGGTCAGAATCAGAGAGGTGGACAAAGCTCCAAAGGATCCGATACTCCGATTGAATCATTTATACAAACTGATGCTGCTGTAAATCCAGGCAATAGTGGAGGTGCATTGGTAAATCTCAGTGGACATCTAATAGGTATCAATACGGCCATAGCGTCACCAAACGGTGCTTATGCAGGATATGCCTTTGCAGTCCCTTCGAGTATTGTAAAGAAAGTGTCTACGGATTTGATTAAGTTTGGTAATGTTCAAAGAGGATTCATTGGCCTTGCTCCAGTGGAATTAAACAACAAAAACGCAAAAGAATTTGACTCCGATTTGGACGAAGGTATATACGTTGCTGAAGTGCCAGAAGACGGTGCAGCCAATGATGCTGGTATCAAAAAAGGAGATGTTATTGTTCGTGTTGATGGCATTGAAACTAGATCAGAGCCGAAGTTTAGAGAGTTGATTGGTAGAAAAAGGCCAGGCGAAAAAGTTACGCTAACGGTGAATAGAAATGGTAAGGAGAAAGATTATGTATTAACGCTAAGAAATAATAAGGGCGGAGAAGGAATAGTAAAAAAAGATCCTGAATTGGCTTCGGCTTATGGTAAATTGGGAATTACGCTTGAGGACATTTCAGACAAAGATAAAGAGAAGATTGGTTTAAGAAATGGAGTAAGAATCTCGGAAATCGAAAAGGATGGTTTCTTTGGAGAACAAACCAATATAGAGGAAGGGTTTATAATTACAAGAGTTGGTAACGTGAGAGTTAATTCTACAAAAGAAGTAAAAGACCAAATAAACGCCGCCAAGAAAAATGGTGAAGAAGGTGTATTGATTTGTGGTGTTTATGAGGGAAGTACTTCTAGAAATTATTGTGTGGGAATTCCAGTAGAGTAATTTTCTCAATAAATTGGTTCGGACTAATAATATTGAAATCAAATCAAAGCCCGAAGGTTTTTATCTTCGGGCTTTTTCATGTATTTATTATTCAAAGAATTGAGTTTTCATTAGATATTTCTATTTTTATAAAATATTCAACCCTATAAAATGCAAAACGACCCTTACCATTTAAGTATAGAAAAAATTAAGTCTGCCCCTGTAACATTCAGGGAAAGACTCAAACACCTTGGCCCAAGTTTGATTTTGTCTGCGGCTATTGTTGGCTCAGGAGAACTCATAGCCACAACAACACTTGGTGCAAAAGCTGGTTTTGTGTGTTTTTGGATCATATTGGTCAGTTGTGTGGTCAAAGTGATGATTCAGTTAGAGTTTGGCAAACATACCGTCAGTACTGGCGAAACGTCAATGCAAATCATGTCAAAACTTCCAGGACCAAAACTCCGAAATACAAGGTGGAGCGTTTGGTTAGTTTTTGTGATAATGATATTCAAACTGCTACAAGTTGGCGGAATTGTGGGCGGTGTAGCCATTACCCTCAACATGGTTTTTCCTGTAATATCTGTTCCAGTTTTTGCATTTTTGGTGGCGGCATTAGGAGCCATTTTGGTTTATCAAGGCTATTATCAAAGCTTAGAAAAACTATCTTTGATAATGATTGCCTTCTTTACTGTTTTTACATTTTCTTCTTTGTATTTTTTGAAATATACCCATTACCAAATCTCCTTTGATAATATCCTAGAAGGCTTATCCATGAAGTTACCCAAGGCCGCTTTGGCGTTTGCATTCGGAGCATTTGGCATTACTGGCGTGGGTGCCGACGAAATTATTCATTATAACTATTGGTGTCTCGAAAAGGGGTATGCTTCTTTTGTAGGGCCGAGAGATGACTCTGCCGCTTGGAAAGCCAGAGTAAAAGGATGGGTAAAAGTAATGCAGCTCGACGCTTTTTTGGCGATGTTAATTTATACAACAGTAACAGCAGCTTTTTACCTTTTGGGAGCAGCAGTTTTACATCACCAAGCCAACCTTCCAGAGGGTTATCAAATGATAGAAGTGCTTTCGTCTATGTTTACAGAGAGTCTTGGGTCATGGTCAAAAACTTTCTTTTTAGCGGGTTCTTTTACAATTTTGTTTTCTACGGTTTTTGCGGCTTTGGCAGCTTGGACACGTCAGTTTGCAGATATTTTCGGTCAAATGAGCTGGATAGATTTTAGCGATATTGCTCAACGGAAAAAACTCATCGCTCGCTTGGCTTGGATACTTCCATTTCTGTGGGCGTTTTTGTTTGTGTACATCAAGTTGCCCATGATTATGGTTATTTCGGGTGGAATTGTAGGTTCATTTCTACTCATTTTGGTTATTTGGGCAGTAATTTTTAATAAATATTTTAGAAAAAATGACGTCGAAAAATCGACCAACCTATATAATATTTTGCTTTGGATAAGCATTATTGCCATCCTTTCGTTTTGTTTTTATGGTATTGTAAAGTTGTTTTAAAAAACCATGAAAAATCTCAGCTTGAAAATTATCAGTATTATATTGCTGCCCATACAATTTATTCTTTTTAAAATTATTACTTCCAATGAAGAATGGGTAGAATACTATTATTCAAGAGGTTTTTTTAAGATAGTCTCTCGGTTTTTAAGAATAATAACCAGTTGGACAAGTATTTCTATTGGCTTAATTTTGGTCTATTTTTTAAGTGCTTGTTTAGTTTATTTTATTATCAAAACCATTTTTAAAATAAAAAAAAAGGAAGTTTCAATTAGGCAAATCGTAATAAACTTTTTGGCATACATTTCCCCAATTTATTTATTTTTTATGCTCACGTGGGGGTTGTCCTATCACAAAAAGCCTTTAGAAAGAATTTTAAATTTGAATACTAAAAATATTAGAAATCAAGAAGTTATAGGTCTTTGTAAAGAGTTGATAGACTCTATAAATGTCACAAGATCAAGGATATCAGAATCAAATCTTATGGACTTGACTTTCGAAAAAGTATTTGAGTTCGCACCAACTGGGTATAGAAATTTACAGGCTCATTATCCTTTTCTGACCTACAAAACCCCATCCATTAAAAAGGCTTCAGGGAGCGACCTTTTGGCCTATATGAGTACGAGTGGTGTGTATATGTTCCCAACTGGCGAGGCGAACGTCAATACAAACAACATGATTTACGACACACCGTATGTAACCACCCACGAAATAGCACATCAGCTAGGTTTTGCATCCGAAGAAGAAGCTAATTATTTGGCCTATTTATCCTGTAAAAACAACCCAGACCTGGTTTTTCAATATTCGGCCTATTATGGAACAGTTTTTAGGGCATTGAATAAAGTTTGGGAAATAGATAGCACCTATTCAAAAACGCTTTTTGATAAATTAAGTCCAGAAGTAAAAGCCGACCGAGAAAAAGAAAGACAAGTTTGGAAAAAATTCAGAAATCCTATCCAAGTTTATGTGGTTAGTCCTTTTTATGATCTATTTCTAAAATCCAACGGCCAGGAACAAGGCTCACGAAGCTACGATTTGGTGATAGATTTGATGGTGGCGGAACGGAGGAAGGGTTTGAAAAAATAGAGCAACGAAAGTTAGTTCTTAAAATGTAAACTGATTTTGGTCTCTATTAAAATTTCTGCGGTTTTCCGAGAATTCGGTGCAACTATAGTGACACAGATTGTTTGTTTCATATTATCTTTATTTATGGATGATAAAAAGAAATTTAAACCTACTCCACCTTTTTTAGCAATTCCGCCTTTATTTCAAATCCAAAAAACCATTATACCTTATTTTTGTTTAATTTTGAGGTTCTTACAATTTTCAGCAAAAACTTTAAGGTGGTAGATAAAAAACTCAACGACGTAGAGCTTACAGGACACGAACAAATAGAGGTTTTCGGTGCTCGAGAACACAACCTCAAAAACATTGATGTAGTAATTCCGCGTAATAAATTGGTAGTAATTACAGGCATCAGCGGCAGTGGCAAATCTTCTTTAGCATTTGATACCATATACGCCGAGGGTCAGCGTCGCTACATGGAGAGTTTCTCTGCCTACGCACGAAGTTTTATTGGAGACATGGAAAGACCAGATGTGGACAAAATCAATGGACTTTCTCCGGTAATCAGCATTGAGCAAAAAACAACCTCTAAAAATCCACGTTCTACTGTCGGCACTACTACTGAAATTTACGATTTCCTTCGTCTTTTGTTTGCGAGAGTTGGAATAGCCTATAGTTATGTAACTGGTAAACCGATGGTTAAACAAACTCAAGACCAGATCATTGAGCAAATATTTGACCAATATACAGGTAAAAAAGTGAGTATTTTGGCTCCTTTGGTTAAAGGAAGAAAAGGTCATTACCGAGAGCTTTTTGTTCAAATATCCAAAATGGGATATCAGAAAGTTAGGGTAGATAATGAGGTATTGGACGTTTCACCCAAAATGCAGCTCGACCGATATAAAATACATGATATTGAAATCGTTGTTGACAGAGTTTTACCTAAAGCTGAAGATAGATTTAGGATTAGTCAGTCTGTGGGAACAGCCCTTAAACTAGGAAAGGGTTCGGTGCTTTTATTGGATGAAAAAGGCAATGTGCAATATCTTTCTCAAAACCTTACTGATCCGGAGGCAGGCATAAGTTACGAAGACCCTTCTCCCAATTCCTTCTCATTTAATTCACCTTATGGAGCTTGTTCAAGCTGTAACGGCATGGGTGTGGTGGAGGAAATTACAGAGGAATCTATCATTCCAGACAAAACGCTTTCTATCACGCGAGGAGGAATAGCTCCATTGGGCGAATATCGGGATTTGTGGATTTTCAAACAGATAGAAATCATCCTTAAAAGTTATAAGTCGTCTATAAGTGTTCCGATAGAAAAGATACCTGAGGAAGCATTAAAAACCATACTTTATGGAAGCGAGGAGCCTGTTGCTGTGCCTTCAAAAAAGTATCCAGGAACAGATTGGAATACCAATTTTGAGGGAATAATGAATTTCCTCAAAAAACAACAAGATTCTGATTCAGACAAGATACAGGACTGGATAAAAGACTTTATGCTTATCAAAAAATGTCCTGAATGTAATGGTCAAAGGTTAAGAAAAGAGTCGCTTCATTTTTTGATTGATGACAAAAACATTGCCGAGCTATCTGAAATGGACATTGCTGATTTGTCAGAATGGTTTGGATCTTTGGAGAAAAGATTAAACGATCGTCAAAATCAGATTGCTACCGAAATATTAAAAGAAATAAAGAAGCGTATAGGCTTTTTGTTCGGAATTGGCTTGGATTATTTGACTTTGAACAGGCCACTAAAAACCCTTTCCGGTGGTGAAGCTCAGCGTATCAGATTGGCAACCCAAATAGGTACTCAGCTAGTAGGTGTGCTTTATATAATGGATGAGCCTAGTATAGGTTTGCACCAACGAGACAACGTAAAACTCATTACTGCACTCAAAGATCTTCGTGACCTTGGAAATACAGTTTTAGTGGTTGAACACGACAAAGACATGATGTTGGAGTCGGATTATATTTTAGACATTGGTCCCGGTGCTGGCCGCCACGGTGGCAAGGTGGTGAGCTACGGAACACCAGAGGAATTTATAGCCAAAGGAGGCATAACGGCAGATTATCTGAGTGATAGGGTTCAAATAGAAGTTCCAAAAAAACGAAGAGAAGGAAACGGAAATTTCCTTAGTATAAAGGGAGCAGTTGGGCACAATCTGAAAAACGTAAATCTTAAGTTGCCATTGGGAAAAATTACAAGCGTAACAGGAGTAAGCGGTAGCGGAAAGTCCTCATTGATCCATGAAACACTATTTCCTATCCTCAATCACTATTTTTTCAGAGCAAAAAAAGAGCCATTAGAATATAAAAAAGTAGAAGGACTTGAACATATAGACAAGGTAATTGAGGTAGATCAGTCGCCAATCGGTCGCACACCACGGAGTAATCCTGCTACTTATACTGGCATGTTTTCTGACATACGTACACTTTATGCGGAACTTCCTGAATCTAAAATTAGAGGGTATAAACCTGGACGTTTTTCTTTTAATGTAAAAGGTGGCCGTTGTGAAACTTGTGAAGGTGCTGGTATGAAAAAGATAGAGATGGATTTCTTGCCCGATGTTCATGTAGAATGTGAAACCTGTAAAGGAAAGCGATTCAATAGAGAAACGCTAGAAGTAAGGTTTAAAGGAAAATCTATCTCAGATGTGTTGGACATGACGGTAGAGGAAGCGATTCCGTTTTTCGAAGTGCAACCCAGAATTAATCGTAAAGTACAGATTTTGAACGATGTGGGCCTTGGGTATATTACACTTGGACAACACGCCACCACACTTTCAGGAGGGGAAGCCCAAAGGGTAAAGCTATCAGAAGAGCTTTCAAAAAAAGACACAGGTAAAACCCTGTATATTCTCGACGAACCAACCACTGGCTTGCATTTTCAAGACATCAAAAAGCTTTTGGATGTAATTCAGAAACTCGCTGATAAGGGAAATACCATTTTGATTATTGAACACAATTTGGATGTTATTAAAATTTCCGATCACGTAATAGACATTGGCCCCGAAGGCGGAAACAAAGGCGGCAATATAGTAGCCGAAGGCACTCCAGAACAAGTTGCTAAAGTAAAAGGGAGTTATACAGGATATTTTTTGAAGAAGGAATTGGGGATAAAGTAAAGATCAAAGAATAAACGCCTTTACCAACAAATAACCAGAACCAACAATTAGAAGAGAGCCGACGATTCGGTTCACATTTTTAATGACACTTTCAGTGAAGTAATGAGAAAAAAACTCAGCCAGTCGAACTTTGATGAGATCACTCGTGTAGGTAGTGCAAACGATGCTCAGAAATACCGCCAAAGTTTGGTTTCTAGAAAAATTTGTTTTGCTTATTAAAATGCCAACCGTAGCAAACCAAAAAACAAAAACACTAGGATTTATTCCGTTAAAAGCAAACCCCAAAAGTATATTCTTTAGTTTCTCTTTGGGATTGAGTTTAACCCTTTTCTCTGACTTCTCTGCCGGTTTTTTAAGAATGGTATAAATCCCGTATGCCAAAATAAAGAGACCAGCATAGCCTTTAGCACTTTCTATAAAAGCGACATTTTGAATCAGAAAATTTACACTTAAAAACGCTACCGTCATAAATACCAAATCATTCAATGCTACGCCAGTTGCAAGATAACTTGCAGAAGATTTCCCTTCAGCTAAGCTGGTATTCACCAAAAAAAGAAAGTAAGGCCCCACCGAAACGGCCAAACCTAAGCCGATGGAGATTCCTGTAAGAATGGCGTTTAGCATCGAAGATTGTTTAAAAATGTATAATTACCAATAGATTTTTCATTCTCAAATTTACGTATTTGTTGAGAATTTTCATGTTATCTTATTTTTAATTCTCAATCCAAATAATTCATTCTATAAGCGAGAGGCGTAATTTTTTTAATGGCTTTAAATTGACGGTTGAAGTTGGATAGGTTATAAAAACCACTGTCAAATGCTATTTGGGAAATACTCAATTTATCATTTTGAAGCATTTTGCAGGCGTATTCAATTCTGATATCTGTCAAGAAATTGGAGAAAGTCTTTCGGGTTCTTTTCTTAAAATATCTACTAAAAGCCGACTCGCTCATGTTGGCCAATTGAGCCACATCGTCTAATCGAATTTGATTTTTGAAGTTCTCACTTACATGCTCTAACACCTTTTTTATACGATCTGAATCCACCTCGTTTCTGATTTGTATTGGGTCAGTTGAGAGAAATTCCAAATCTCTGCTTTTGGCCATATCATCTAATACTTCCAAGAATTTTAAAAGTCGAGCCATACCCTCCAAATTAAACATTTCAACAAATTTGGGATGAATATTTGAAGAAGTTTCTTTGCTAAATTGTAAACCTCGTTTAGCTCTTTCCAAAAGATTTTTAATACTATAGCTTTCGGGAGTTTCCCAAAATTGATTGCCAATAAAGTCTGAATTAAAATGTACTACCATTGACCTAGCTCTTAGGTTTGGGTTGTTTTTCATATACGCCTCGTCACTTTTGTAATAGTGTGGTAAAAAACTTCCAATCATGCACAAATCTCCCGGCTCAAAATCAGTAATACTACTACCCACATACTTTTTACCCGTACTTTCCAGCATCAGAATAATCTCTATTTCAGGATGATAGTGCCATGGTGTTGGGAAGTTTGGCCCATCCATTTTAATCAAATTAAACGACGTATCAGCAGGGTTTGAAATTTTCAGAAGCTGAGGTTTCATGAGAATTGGTATTTTTTTTCCAAAAATAAAATAAAACTGTCATATAATTATTATGCAATCACCTGTTTTTAAGACTATTTTTACATAAACTGTAATTTTACTGTCAAAATATCACCACAATAAGCATCTGTTTAGTAGTTTTTGATAAATCTAAACCCTATTTTTGTTAAAATTCTTATATAAAATAATATTATAATAAGAGAAATTCAACCTTTGAATATGAAAAAACAACAGGATAGGAGAAGTTTTTTGCGAGAAACTTCGTTGAAATTGTCGGGTTTCGGCATGCTACCATTTGTGGGAGATTTTGAGTCTAAGCCTAAATTTTACACTGAAAAAGCCCCGATATTTGTTAAAAACCTAACACCCAAAATAAAGTTTGGAGTTATAGGTATCAACCACGGTCACATATACTCCATGGCTAATGCTATTATTAGAGGAGGGGGAGAAATGGTCGGCTTTTATGCAAAAGAAAATGATTTAGCCTCCGACTTCACGAAGCGATTCCCGAACGCTCCTCGTGTAAACAATGAAAATATTCTTCTAGATAACAAAGAGATTCATCTTATACTGAGCTCGGCCATTCCAAGCGAAAGAGCAGCCATTGGCATTAAAGCCATGAAGGCAGGTAAAGACTATATGGTAGACAAGCCTGGGCTTACCGATCTCAAACAACTCAAAGAAGTTAGAAAAGTTCAGAAAGAAACAGGTCGTATTTTCTCCATAGTCTATAGCGAGAGATTCGAAAACCGAGCGACCGAAAAAGCCAGTGAGTTGGTAAAAGCTGGTGCAATTGGAAAAGTATTGCAGACCATCGGTATGGGACCACATAGAATGAACCCAAAGACTCGGCCTGAATGGTTTTTTGAAAAGAAATATTTTGGAGGAATAATTACAGATATTGCCTCTCACCAGTTTGACCAATTTTTGCATTTTACGGGATCTACCGAAGCCCAGGTTGTGGCTTCTCAAGTTGGAAATTTTAATAATAAACAATATGCTACTTTCGAGGACTTTGGTGATGTAATGCTCAAAGGTAACCAGGGAATGGGTTATATACGCGTGGACTGGTTTACACCTGATGGTCTCAAAACTTGGGGAGATGGTAGATTGACGATTCTTGGTACAGAAGGTTTTATAGAAATCAGGAAAAACATAGATATAGCCAGAAAGGACATTGGAAACCACCTTTATATGGCGAACAACAAAGAGACAGCCTACTTCGACTGCAGTGAGTATCCACTTTCTTACGGAGAAAAACTTGTAAACGACGTGGTTAACCGTGCAGAAACCGCCATGACCCAGGACCATTGTTTCTTGGCCATGGAACTCGCCCTAAAGGCCCAAAGTAAAGCTCAAAAAATAGAAATCGTTTAAATAATCAATATTCAATCATGGAAAGAAGAGAATTTTTAAATAAGACCTTAAAAACTGCTGCATTTGGAATTGCGATGCCCACCATTGTGCCATCTTCGGTTTTTGGTAAAAACGCCCCTAGCAATAAAGTGAATATTGGACAAATTGGCTGCGGAAGAATTGCAAGGGATCATGATTTGGCCAGCACCTTGAAACACGATTCTGCCAGAATAATGGCGGCTTGCGATGTAGATAGAAACAGGCTCGAAGATGGTAAAAAGCTAATTGATGGTTATTATTCAAAAAATACGGGTAATGATAAATACATGGACACCAAAATGTATGACGATTATCGTGAAATGTTGTTGAACAAAGATATAGATGCAGTAATGATCAGCACGCCCGACCATTGGCACTCACAACCAGCCATGGAAGCTGCTTTGGCAGGAAAGCATATTTATTTACAAAAACCAACTTCTTTGACCATCTCTGAAGGTAGGCAATTGGCTCATATCGTAAACAAAACGGGTGTGGTTTTTCAAGTTGGGACTCAGCAGAGATCTTCTCCACAATTCAGAATAGCTGCGGAGTTGGTACGAAATGGTAGAATAGGAAAATTGCATACCGTAAAAATTGGTTTACCCGGTGATCCTGCAGGCCCTGCAGCTCCTGAAATGCCAATTCCAAAAGGATTCAATTATGATATGTGGTTAGGTTCTACACCGAATATGCCTTATACGGAGATTGGTGTTCACCCACAAAAAGGTTATGACAGACCAGGTTGGCTAAGAATGGAGCAATTTGGGGCGGGAATGATCACAGGTTGGGGTCAACACCATTTTGACTCAGCGGCATGGGGGATGGACACCGAACTTACTGGACCAATATCGGTTGAAGCTGTTGCGGAATTTCCAAAGGCAGGGCTTTGGAATGTTCATGGCGACTTTATGGTAAAAGCCGATTATGCCAACGGAATAAGTATGTACACCAGCGGTGGCTATACCAATGGCATAAGGTATGAAGGAACTGAAGGTTGGATTTTTGTTTCTAGAGGAAACTATGTCGCTTCAGCAAGTGATCCAATTTCTGCGGCCAAAAGTGCAAAAGCCTTAGATGCCAGTGACCCAAAAATATTGACTTCTGTTATAAAAGATAATGAAATAAAACTACAAGTAAGTGAGGAGCATCACCTCAACTGGTTAGAAGGAATCATCAAAAAAACGCCAGTACTTTCTCCAGTAGAAATTGCACACCGAGCATGTTCGGTTTGTTTGGTGAGTCACGTGGCTATGAAAATCCCCGGAAAATTACTTTGGGACCCTAAAGCCGAAAGATTTACGAATAATGAGAATGCAAATAAATTGCTCAGCCGGTCACAAAGAACGCCTTACGGAACTGATAAAATTTTTGCAAAATCCAAGTAAGTTTTTAAAAAATTTTATTATGACACTTTATCGACACTTATTTGGCTATTGTCGTCAAAATCGTATCATAAATTGCTTTTTTATTGGAAGGTAAGTCATCCTTGCCGTACTAATTTTGTATAAATTCTAAGAAAAGTATTCATTTTCCAAGAATGCTATCTTTTTTTTAGTTTTTTAGAAGTATAAAATAACTTAGAACATTTAAGATTTTTTCAATTTTTTAACCAATTTTTTAACTATGAAGAAAAGTTTACTTTTCCTTTTTGGAGTGCTTTTTTGCCTCCAATCGCAGTTTGTAGCAGCTCAGTCAAGAGCAGTTACAGGCAAGGTAACGGATGCTGGTGGCAATGGCCTTCCAGGTGTGAGTGTAACGGTGAAGAGCTCTACAAACGGAGCTGTAACAGATGGTGACGGAGCGTACAGTGTTAATGTACCAAGTGACAAAAACACTTTGGTATTTTCTTACATTGGTTATGTTTCGCAAGAGGTAACTATTGGATCTAAAAGCCAAATCAATGTTTCTTTAGTAGAAGATGCAACAGCCCTTTCAGAAGTGGTTGTAGTAGGATATGGTACTCAGAAAAAAAGTCAAATGACGGGTGCGATTTCACAAGTAACAGCCAAGCAAATCACGGAAATGCCATTAACCTCTCTTGGACAGGCTTTGCAAGGTCGTGCAGCTGGTGTGGACGTTTCTCAGTCAGGTTCTAAGCCTGGTTCAGCCCCTAGAATTCTTATTCGTGGTCGTAGATCATTCAATGCTGGTAACGACCCACTTTATGTAGTAGATGGTATTCCGCTTTCTGCTGGATATGAAGACATCAACCCAAATGACATCCAGTCAATGGAGGTACTAAAAGACGCTACAGCTACTGCCATTTATGGTGCTAGAGGAGCAAACGGTGTAATCTTGGTAACAACCAAAAGAGGTGCTAACAAAGGAAAAACTACAGTAACTTTTGACACTTATGCGGGTGCTTCAAATGCCTACAGTAAATTAGAGCTTTTTTCAGGAGATGAATTTGCAGAATATGTAAGAGAGGCTTATAGAGCTACTAACTTATACAAAGATGCTGCTGGAAATGCAGTTCCTACTGGTAAATCAGATCCAGCGGCTGATGCCAAAATTGCGGTATTGGGCGGAGACCCTAACGTAGCTGCAGGTATAGCAGCAGGTAGAAATACACAATATCAGGACCTAATCCTTAGAACTGGTATGATGCAAAACCATACTATTGGTGTACAAGGTGGTAATGAAAGAACCTCTTTCTATATTTCGGGTGGATTCTTCCAAGACAAAGGAATAACCAAGCTTTTGGATTTTACTCGTCATTCACTTCGTGCTAATATTGACCACCAAGTAAATAAAAGATTAAAAGTAGGTATGTCGACGTATATGATGTACTCTGTAAGAAACGGTGAAAACCTTAACCCTTACGGAAATACGCTTAATGCCAACCCACTTGGTGCTGCATTCAATGCAGATGGTAGCTTAATATTTGAGCCAACAAATGATGCACTTTTGTCTAATCCGCTTTCAGAAGTTGAGCCAGGCGTAAACATTGATAATACTAAAAAGTATAGAATTTTTAACTCCATTTATGCTGAAGTAAAAATAATAGATGGTTTGACTTACAGACTAAACCTAGGTCCAGACTTTACGCAGCAACGTTGGGGTAGATTCATTGGATCTGAGACAAACGCACGTCGTCGTGGAGATGCACAAGCATTCAACGAGAATCGTTTTGGTTTCAACATGACCATGGAGAATATCTTGAACTACAGCAAGACTATCGGCAAACATACTTTGAATGTTACGGGTGTACAATCTATTCAAAAAGATAATTTTGAAAGATATAGAACTGAGGTACAAGGAATACCAGCTCAGGCACAATCGTTTTATAGTTTAAATTCTGCCACTTCTGTTTTGGGAGTTCAATCAAGTCTTACAGAATGGACAATTAACTCATTTATGGGTCGTGTTAATTATTCATTTAATGATAAATATTTGTTGACGGCTACCTTGCGTCGTGATGGTTCAAGTCGTTTTGGTGAAAACACCAAATATGGTAACTTCCCTGGAGTAGCAGTAGGTTGGAACATAACCAACGAAGACTTCATGAAGAATGTAACTTTCATAGATATGTTGAAGCTACGTGGTGGATGGGGAAAAGTGGGTAACCAAGGGGTTGCTCCTTATCAGACACAAGGTTTATTGGCTCGTACAACTTATGCTTTCGGTGCCACAGGAGCATTTGGATTTAGACCAGGAACTATCAGTAACCCTGATTTGAGATGGGAGTCTTCTTCTAATGCCAATATTGGTCTTGATTTCTCAGTTCTTCGTGGACGTGTACAAGGATCGTTGGAATTGTATGAAACCAACACAAAGAGTCTATTGCTCAATGATTTCTTACCAGGTTCTGTTGGATTCAATTTCTTTAGCAACAACGTAGGTCATACAAGAAATAAAGGTATAGAGCTAGGTGTAACTACGGTAAACGTGAATACAAAAAATGGATTTAAATGGACTACTGATTTCCAATTCACTAAAAACAAAGAAGAAATCGTAGAATTGTATAATGGTAAAGTAGATGATTTGGGAAATAGATGGTTTATTGGTTATCCATTAAATACTTACTTTGACTGGAAGAAAGAGGGTATCTGGCAAACCAATGAGGCAGACCAAGCCAAAGCTTTTGGATCTGAGGTTGGTCAAATAAAAGTTCAAGATACCAATGGCGATGGAAAAATAACTGCCGATGACCGTGTGTTAGTAGGTACTGACGTGCCAGATTGGTCAGGTGGTCTTACAAACAGGTTCGAATTCAAAGGATTTGACTTGAGTTTCTTCTTTGTTGGACGTTTTGGTAATACTATTTTGTCAGGTTTCCACAGAAACCAACTACAATTAGCTGGTCGTTACCAACAAATTAAAGTGGATTACTGGACGCCAAACAATCCAACCAACGAGTTTCCTCGTCCAAAAAGTAACCAAGAGTTCCCAGTTTACAACTCTACTTTGTTTTACTATGATGGTACTTTCATTAAGTTGAGAAACATCAACTTCGGATACACATTTAGCAAAGGTATTGCCAAGAAAATCGGTGCAGAGTCAGTACGTTTTTACTCTTCTATTCAGCAGCCTAAAATTTGGTCAAGCTATATGTCTAAATACAATGGTGTAGATCCTGAAGCGGCGATTACTACTTCTGCCACAGGTTTAACAGCGGTTACTAGTGATGTTACACCATCGACAACCGTAACTACATTTGGTTTAAATATTAAATTCTAAAGCATTGATTATCATGAATATAAATAAAATAAAAGGATTTGCACTAGGTGGCTTGTTGCTTTTGAGCACCTCTTGCCAAGATTTACTGAAGGAAGAAGTAATCTCCAACATCGGTAATGATTATATGAATACAGCCAAAGGATTTGAAGACGCTACCAAAGCTGCATATTCTTCGCTGAGAACATTTTACGGTACGCAGTTGGGTCTTACTTTGACTGAATATGGTACTGATATTTATGCTACAGGGGCCGATGGTGGTTACAAAGGATTTCATTTCTATGATAATCAAATCCAACCAACGGTTGATTACATGAACATCCTTTGGGACGAAATGTACAGAGGTATAAATACTTGTAATGCGGTTATCGAAAGATCGGCTGCAGTAACGGGTGTTTCTGATGCCACAAAAAAATTGAGAGTTGCTGAGGTTAAGTTTTTGAGAGCTCACTATAACTATATATTGTTGCAACAATATGGGCCTTTAGATTTAAGATTAACCGAAACTTTGGCTCCATCTAAAGAAGCAAAGAGAAATTCTGAAGCGGAGGTTTATGCCCAAATTATCAAAGATTGTAATGAAGCCATTGCTGACCTTGAAAATAAAGCACATTCAGCTGATTACGGTAGAGCTACTAAGGCTTCAGCAGAAGCTCTATTGGCTAAGGTATATTTGGCTAAGGCCTATGGCCCAAATAAGGCAGCGGATGATTTTCAAAAAGCGGCTGATTTGTGTACTAACCTCATCACTAAGTATACCTTTAAATTGTTAGATGATTTTGCGGCAGTGCACAACGAGGACAACCAACAAAATTCTGAGGTAGTTTTTGCGGTACAGTATACTACTGACATGATTGCAAACGCTACCAATGTGGGTGGCGAAGGTGGTGGTGGTAATAACTTACACCTATTCTTTGGAATGCAATATGATACGCAAGCAGGTATGGTGCGTGACGTATTTTACGGTAGACCATTTAAGCGTTTGAGACCAACTAATTTCCTTCTTAATACAGTTTTTGCTGATAGAGTGAACGATTCTCGTTACAAGAAATCATTTAGAGACACTTGGAAATCAAACAGCCCTGGTTCGTTTAATACCTCGTTTGATAACTCAAAAGCTAGAGTAACTTTTGCCGCTGGTGATACCACTATCTTTATCCCAGGATACGAAATGAGCAAAGAAGAAAGAGCTACTAAGAAATACCAAGTATTGGTGCCAAGTGCATACAATGAAGCACTCTTCCCAACGTTGCAAAAATTCTTTGATACTAAGCGTTCTGATAGAACAGAGCCAAGAGGTTCTAGAGATCATTTTGTTTGGAGATTGGCGGATATACATTTAATGAGAGCAGAAGCTTTGTTCCAATTGGGTAAAAAAGCAGAAGCTTTAGCTGATGTTAACATAGTAAGAGAAAGAGCTGCTTGGCCTGGTAAAAAAGATGCTATGAAAATTACTGCTGACCAACTTACATTTGACTTCATCGTTGATGAGCGTGCTCGTGAATTGGCAGGTGAGCAAACACGTTGGTTAGATCTGAAGCGTTGGGGTTTATTGGTGGATCGGGTGAAAAAACACAATCCACAAGCTTCAGCAGTTGCGGAGAAACACTACTTACGTCCAATACCGCAAACGCAAATTGACCGTGCAGCTAAAGGTACATTTGCACAAAACCCTGGTTATTAATTACGACCTTTTTAATACGCATAGAAACCCCGAAGAGATTCGGGGTTTTCTTTTCTATAATTCAACCAAAAAAATCATGAACAGACGTACATTTATTCAATCAGCAGCAAGTCTGGTTTTGGCATCTCAGTTTGATGCCTTTGCAGCCAAATACAACCAAAAAATGGCCTATTCGGCCATCACATGGAGTGGAAACGACCTCGTAGCCATTAAAGACATTGCTGCCTTAGGTTACAAGGGCATTCAGTTAAGAGCCAATACTTATCCTATTTTTAAAGATAAACCCGAGGATTTAAAGCTGACCATAGAATCGGCAAAATTAAAATTGGCCATGTTTTCTAGTGGAAATGTTGGCATATCAGACGATATCTCTAAAGATATCCAAACGCACTTAAATCATGCAAAATTTATAAAAGCTTTAGGCGGTCATTCGTTACAGATTACCAACACATCAAGACCAAAAGACAGACAGCCAACCAAAGAAGAACTTACGAAGTATGCTAAAAATATGTCGGCAGTGGCCAAAGTCGTTCTTGAAGAAACGGGAATTCAACCGGCCTATCACAACCACATGCATCAGTTAGGGGAGACGCCTGAGGAAATAGAAATCATTGTCAACGAGATGGACAGTAGATATATAAAACTGTTGCTCGATGTAGCACATTATCACCAAGGAGGTGGAGTACCAGCCGATGCTGTTTTAAAATACAAAGACATCATTTATGCTACCCACATAAAAGACACACGTCCTGACACCGAGAACAAATCAGGGTATAGATTTGTGGAACTTGGACAAGGGAAGGTAGATTTCCCTGCCATTTTCAAAAACCTCAATAAAATAGGCTTCAAAGGTTGGAATGTCATAGAATTAGATGCCGTTCCTGTAAAAGGAAGAACCGCATTGGAGTGTGGACAAATAAGCAAAACGTATTTGGAAACAATAAAGGTGAAATTTTAACACCTTTCTGGCACAAACTGTTAAAAAAGCATCAAAATTTCATATTTTTTCGCTTTTTATCTATCATTCGGGAATAATAATATTAGGTAATTTTGAGTAATATTCAATTATAAAATATGAAAAAACTAATATTGTTATTCCTTTTGTTTTCTACGGGATTGTCAGCACAAAAATGGACAAGCCTTTTCGATGGTAAAACATTAAAGGGGTGGACCCAAAGAGGTGGAAAAGCAATTTATAAAGTAGAAAATGGTCAAATTGTAGGCCAAACCCTAAGCGATACTCCAAACTCATTTCTTTGCACCGATAAAGATTACAGTGATTTTATTCTTGAGCTTGATCTTAAACTCGATGATGAAATGAATGGTGGTGTGCAATTTCGAAGTTTGTCTAATCCAGATTATCAAAACGGAAGAGTACATGGGTACCAAATGGAAGTGGATCCTTCTACAAGAGCTTGGTCTGGAGGTATATATGACGAAGGGCGTAGGGATTGGTTATATAACTTAAACCATAATCCAGCTGGTCAAAAAGCATTTATAAAACTAGGATGGAACAAATACCGAATAGAGGCAATTGGCAACACTTTAAGAACTTTTATAAATGGAATACCTACGGCACATGTTATTGACGACATGACCGCAAAAGGGTTTATAGCACTTCAGGTGCATTCTATTTATGCAGCCATGAAGCCAGGAATGACCATTCGATGGAAAAACATCAGAATTCAAACAGAAAATCTAAAGCCGAGTCCTTTAGATGAATGCCCAGTAGTAAATCTTCTTCTTAATAATATTTCTGAACAAGAAAAAGCTCAAGGGTACAAGTTACTTTTTAATGGTCAAAACTTGGATGGTTGGAAAAACGGTAGTAGCACTGCTGCACCAGATTCTCGCTGGAAAATAGATAATGGTGTTTTGGCCATTACATCCAATGCTACAAAAAGCCCTGGGGTAGATTTGATTTCAGATCAAAAATATGGAGCGTTCGAACTTCAGTTTGATTTTAAACTGACCGATGCTGCAAACTCAGGCGTAAAGTACTTTGTTGAAATGCTCGGTGAAGAAGGAAAAAAATCTCCATTAGGCCTAGAATATCAAGTGCTTGATGATGAAAAACATCCGGATGCCAAACAAGGCGTGGTAGGCAACCGGACCATAGCCAGTTTGTATGATCTCATTCCGTCTGATAAATTAGACAAACGTTTTCAGAAGAAAATTGGAGACTGGAACCAAGCCCGTGTAGTTGTGATGCCGAATAATACGGTACAACATTGGCTAAATGGCTTCAAAGTTCTTGAATATCAACGAAATAGCAACATTTTCAAAGCATTAGTAGCTAGAAGTAAATATGCCAAAATTGAGGGCTTTGGATCAGGAGAAAAAGGGCATATTTTGTTGCAAGATCACAGCGACAATGTGTTTTTCAAAAACATAAAAATCAGAGAATTGTAACAAGTTTTCTAAAACCCTTTTAGGTCCAATTAAAATTTTAAGTTTATAATTGAGCAAAATATGAATAAAATACTGTTTATTTTCCTTGTTTCAGCTACCTCGCTCTCTGCTCAAAAATTAGTTCAGCCAGTTTTAGGTGCAAAAAGTACTAAAATAATTAAGTCTGGAAATCTAGAGTTCAAAGACTTAAACAAAAATGGCAAACTCGATAAATACGAAGATTGGCGTTTACCAGCAGATGTGCGTGCGAAAGACCTGCTATCAAAAATGACCATCGAAGAAAAAGTAGGCTTTATGTTGATCAGCACCACAAGAATGGCAAACGATGGAGGTTTTGGTCCTTCGGCTAATCCGAATGCTCCAATTTCAAGTGGTTTTAATGAGGAAGATTTGGTACAAAATGTAAATATGTTTACACGTAAACCATTGTCAGAGCCCAATATGTCTGCCTCTGGTACAACCAAGGCCGTTACAGAAAGACAGTTAAGACATTTTATATTAAGGGCCAATACCTCTGCGAAAACTATGGCAGAGTGGTCAAATAATTTACAGGCACTTTGTGAAACCACAAGGTTGGGAATACCAGCTATTGTTGCTTCAAATCCAAGAAACCATATCACCACCGATGCTGCAGTGGGCTTGAGTGTGGGAGCTACTGCATTTTCAAAATGGCCAGGCGAATTGGGTATGGCTGCTATGCGTGATTTCAAACTTACCAGAGAGTTTGCAGAAATTGCCGCAAAAGAATGGACTGCAGTTGGTTTGCGAAAAGGATATATGTATATGGCAGACTTGGCTACAGAACCCCGCTGGAATCGCACCGAGGGAACTTTCGGAGAAGATGCAGATCTTTCATCTGCCATGATTCGTGAGATAGTTTTAGGTTTTCAGGGAAATAAATTAGGCAAAAACTCAGTGGCCATGACTACCAAACATTTTCCCGGTGGCGGCCCTCAAGAAGGTGGACAAGACTCGCATTTTGATTGGGGAAAATTTGCCCATTATCCAGGTGGAAATTTTAATGACCATGTGAAACCTTTCATTGCAGCTATAAATGCGGGTACCTCTTCTATAATGCCTTACTATTCAGCACCAAAAGGCAAGGAGTTTGAGGAAGTTGGTTTCTCATTCAACAAGGCCATTATTGATGATTTATTGCGTAAAAAGTTAGGTTTCAAAGGCATAATAAACTCTGATACGGGACCTATAGAAATGATGCCTTGGGGAGTAGAATCTCTGAGCATCGAGCAGCGATATGTAAAAGCCATAGAGGCTGGTGTGGATATTTTTTCAGGAGCT
Organism: Leadbetterella sp.; assembly: GCA_021740125.1. Classification (GTDB taxonomy): domain Bacteria; phylum Bacteroidota; class Bacteroidia; order Cytophagales; family Spirosomataceae; genus Leadbetterella. Next base: position 25,617 of record JAIPAJ010000006.1, read on the forward strand.
GCCGATCCAACAGTATTGCTCAATACCGTGAAAAAAGGTTTGGTAAAAGAATCTAGAATCAACGAATCGGTAAGTCGATTACTCAAAGAAAAATTTGAATTGGGCTTATTTGAGAATCCTTTTGTAGATGTCGAAAAAGCTGAAAAAATAGTTGGAAATGCGGAATTCCAGCAGAAGGGTGACTTAGCATTACGTAAGTCTATCGTTTTGTTGAGAAATGATAATAAGTTGTTGCCGATCACCAAGAAAACAAAAATTTACTTTGAATATTACAGAGAAGAAGGTGGAGGAAGAGGGCCCCAGGCACCAGCTCCAAAATCTCCAATAAAAGTTTTGAAACCCGATACGAAAGCCGAAAACATTGAGTTTGTTTCTACCAAAGAGGAAGCGGATGTGGTTCTCTTGTGGCTTTTTCCTACTACCGGTGGCTTGTTTAGTTCGGGTGGAAAACCTATTGAATTGAGTATTTCAAGAAACAAAGTTGATGTGGCACATGTCAATGATTTAATTAATAGCAAACCGACAATTGTGGTAATCAATTACACCAATCCTTGGGTAATAGATGAGATTGATAAAGGAAAAGCAGCAACTGTTTTGGCTACTTTTGGAACTTCTGCAGATGCATTGATTGATGTAATATCAGGTAGATTTAACCCAACTGGTAAGATGCCTTTTGCAACACCGAGTTCGGAAAAAGCTGTGTCAGAAAACAAGTCAGATTTGCCCGGGAGCAAGGAAAATTCAGGCTATGCCTTGTTTAATTTTGGCCAAGGTTTGAGTTATTGATTTAATTTTTTTTCAAAAAAACAATAATAATTTTAATAAAACAGTATTTTTATAATCAGAAAATTTCAACCAAAATATCATAATGACAACAAGAAGAGAATTTGTTAAAAAATCGATAATGGCGGGTGTGGCCACAGGTTTTTCTGTAAAAAGTTACGGAAAAATCATAGGTGCAAATGACCGCGTAAGAGTTGCATGTGTGGGCTTCTCTGATCGTCACCGTGCTTCACATGTCGGACCATTTGCAGCATTGCAAAAAGAAATGAACTTCGAAATGGTGGGTCTTTCAGATATCTGGAATCGCCGTCGTGAAGAAGGTAAGGCGTTTTTGGACAAACAGTTAGGAGCCAATGTACAAGTTTACAGAAACAATGAAGAGCTATATGCTTCAAAGTCTGTAGATGCTGTGATGATGTCAACAGCTGATTTTCAGCACGCTTTACACACCATCGAGGCCGTAAAAGCGGGCTGTGATGTATATGCAGAAAAACCGTTGGCTGAAACTATGGCCGACAACCGTGCTGTATTGAAAGCCGTTAAGGATTCAAAGAAAATCGTACAAATCGGTTCCCAAAGACGTTCGGGAGCCAACTATCACGCGGCCGAAGATTTTATTAAATCAGGTAAATTTGGCGATATCAAAATGGTGGAGTTGATGTGGAACGTAAACCAACCTGGTCGTTGGAGACGTCCTGATTTGGTTGCCAGCCTGAAAGAGTCTGATGTAGATTGGAAACGATATTTGATGAACCGTCCTTTTGAGAAATTTGATCCTCGTAAATATTTAGAATACAGATTATTCTGGCCGTATTCTTCAGGAATTCCTGGCCAATGGATGAGCCATCAAATTGATACGGTTCACTGGTTCTCAGGTTTGAGTCACCCAAGAAGTGTGGTAGCCAATGGCGGTATTTACCAATGGCAAGATGGCCGCACGAATGCTGATACATTGACGGTTGTATTTGATTACGGCCCTGCTGACCAACCACAAAATGGTTTCCAAGTGCAGTTTACAAGTAGATTCTCAAACTCGGCCGGTGATACCAAAGAGCTTTATTACTCAAACGGCGGTATGATTAACTTGGATACTAACGAAATCTCTGACACAGGTGGTTTACGTGAACGAGAAGCCAAAGCAATGGGAATGAAAGCAAACTTACTTTCACCATTGAAATTGGAAGGCGATAAAGTAGCCTCTGATGCCAACACAGGTGGCGATCCTTTGACATTTGCTCACATCAGAAACTGGATGGAGTGTGTGCGTAGCCGCAAAACTCCAAATGCTCCTATTGAAGCTGGATACCAGCATCCAATAGCCACTATGATGTCAAATGCTGCCTACAGAACTGGCTTAAAAATAACTTTTGATGCAAAAGCTCAAGAGATATTAGCTGGAGGCAAGCCATGGAAGCCGTTTTGATTGGTTATTGATTTGAATAATTTATAGGAAGGAGAGTCTTATGGCTCTCCTTCTTGATTTCCAACCAAATCCGAAAATTCCGAATCATTAATGAAAACGCTATGAATATGACTCGACTATTGTTTCTTCTTTTCGGATTGGTTTTGAGTGCCGCACAATGCGATGCTGATGTTGATCCTGAATTTTCAAAGCTTGATGGCAAATGGAAATTATATAAAATTGGAGTGGGTTACCCGGCACCCAATAGTCCGACGGAATTGGTTCCTACCGAAACAGAAACTTTAGAAATTGATGCCAAGGCCAGTACGCTGGTCCGAAAAGTAAATGGTGTAGTGACGGAGTCTACGAAAATTGAAATAGGGAATCATCCTAAAAGTTCTCCAAATCCACGCTTGGCTTTGGTTTTTTTGGAGTCTAAAACTTACTCTTTTTTAAGAATAGACGAAACCAAGGGAGAAATAAGTTTATACCAAAAATGTCCTTTAGACGCTGAATTGGCCGATGGGAGTACTTTTTATTATAAGAAACAATAAGCATGATAGTTTACCGACTTCTTTAGTAATTGGGTAAATTTGTATTGAAATTAATGTTCAATGCCCAAAGAAATAGCAAAACAGAAACTCCATCCTCGAAATAAGCATCGTGGGCAATATGACTTTGAATCTCTTGTGAAGACATTGCCCGAACTTTCAAACCATGTTTTCATCAATCCATACGGTACGCAGACAATTGATTTCTCAAATCCTAAAGCTGTAAAAACTCTTAATAAAGCACTTTTGGCTTATTATGGAGTAAATCATTGGGATATCCCTGCAGGTTATCTCTGTCCACCTATTCCTGGTCGTGCGGATTATATACATTATTTGGCCGATATTTTAGCAGAAACCAACAACGGAATTATTCCTATAGGCAAAAATATAAAATGCCTTGATGTTGGGGTAGGAGCCAATGCTATTTATCCAATCATCGGCCATTGTGCCTATGGATGGAGTTTTGTGGGATCAGATATTGACCCTGTTTCTGTAAAAGCAGCCATTGCAATTGTGGGTTTTAATGAAGTTTTAAAGGATGGCATTGAAATTAGATTGCAAAAAAACAAAGATCATTTTTTCCAAGGTATCATAAAGCCGAATGAAAAGTTTGATTTGACCATTTGTAATCCACCCTTCTATACTTCAGAAGCCGATGCCACTGCACAAAATTTGCGAAAAACAAACAACCTTTCTGGAAAAAAACAGAATATTCCAAAGCTTAATTTTGGAGGAAATTCTAACGAGCTTTGGTGTGAGGGTGGAGAACTGAAATTTCTCATTTCTATGATTCGAGAAAGTGTAGAATTCTGTGATTCTTGCCGTTGGTTTACAAGTTTGGTTTCAAAAAAAGAGCATCTCGATAGAATTTACAAAGAACTTGAAAAGGTAAAAGTGAGCCAATTCAAAACAATTGAAATGGCTCAAGGACAGAAGGTCAGCCGATTAGTAGCTTGGAGATTTTAAAGTAGGGCGATTTTTCAGATTGCGGAAAAAGATAGTTTTGTAAAATATTGACCACAATTTGGCAAATCGTATCAATGTCCCCGATCAATCGCCTTCAAAAGCGACCATTCATCGTTGGTGTCGCTAGAGATTTCCCAAATCATCACTCCGGCCAAACCTCGTTTTTTGGCCAATTTGGTTTTTTCTTCAATAGTAATCATTCCGTTGTAAAACGCACCTTTCCAGTAATCGTCAAATGGACTTGCTCCGTCTTTCAGTAAGTCCTTATAGCTCGGGCCATAGTTGCCCATGCCTTTTTTGGAGTAAAATGGCAATCCCAAGGTTGCTTTATTGGCCGGTAAGCCTCTTTCAGTCAACCAATAGTCGAGGCTTTTAATAGCCAAAGAATAGGGTGAATGTGCCACTACATAATTTGGGCCGTAATCATCGTCATAAGCCATTAGGTTGAGCCAGTCCATTTTTTCGAAAACCTCGCTTTTGGTTCCATAACCTTTCTTTCCATACGAAATTACAGCTGCCGTTAGCTTTTTGTTTTCTTTGTGTAGGGCATCCGCCATTTCGGTTACCAAAGCTACATAATGTTCGGCCGATGGACTGTCTTCATCTGGATATTCCCAGTCGAAATCCACACCGTCCATGTTGTATTTTTTTACAAAGGCCATTATATTTTTCACAAAAGTGTGTCTTCCCTCTGCTCGCTCTGCCATTTTATGGAATCGAGTATCATCTCCACCACCATCTCCAATGCCCCAGCCACCAACGGATATAAAAATTTGTTTTCCATTTTTGTGTACAAATTTTTCAGTTCTTATTAGGTTTTCATTATTCCCGATTGGCAACAATGTATCGCCCGATTTGGCTGGAATCGCGAAAGCATAGTTGATGTGGGTTAACAAATTTATCTGAATTTCCTCAGGATTTTTGGTGGGTGTGTAATATCCAACTACTTTGAAGTCTTGGGCTAATGAGAATAAAGATTGGCAAAATAGTACGGTCAAGAACAAGAATTTTTTCATGATGAAGTTTTTTTACAATTTACTGTACTTTTTCCGAAAGGAAGATGGATTTTCGCCCATAACTTTCTTGAAGGTTCTGTTAAAATACGAGAGACTATCAAAACCAGCGTCAAAACACGTTTCTGAAACGTTTTTGTGATTCATAAGCATAAGTTTGGCTTGGTTGATACGATAATTATTCAAGAACTCTGTAAAGCTTAGCTTGGTCATTTTTTTGAAATATCTACAAAAAGCGGCAGTACTTAAATTGCTCAATTGAGCAATTTCTATCAAATCTATTTTTCTCGTATAATTGACTTCTATAAACTGATTAATCTTTCTGAGGCGTTCTTCTTCTTTTTTGTTGTATTGATTTTTAGGTATTTCTGTGTGAAGAAGCATATAGTCATTCGTTTCACCCAAAATTTTGAAAATCTCTAGCATGCTTAAAAACTGTTCAAAAGAAGACAATTCTGTTGTAGACTTAAATTTTTCACCAATTTGGGTTTTTACACTTTCACCGAAAGCAATACCGTATTTTGATTTTTCAAAAAGAGAAGCAATGACCTCCAGCTCGGGTGTATTGAGGAGCTCGTTTTTAAGAAATTGTGGCTGAATGTGCAACACAGTTTTCAGATATTCAGTTTTTATACCATAGTCAAAGTTGAGATGTGGAATATATGAACCAATAAACACTAGGTCGCTATCGTAAAAATTCCCCACGTGTTCACCCACATGTCTTTTACCTTCCGCGGCTTCAATGAATACTAATTCAAATTCAGGATGAAAATGCCATAAGAAAAAATCATTGAGTTTTGGGTTTACCAACCAATGAAACGAACTTTTTTCTTGGTCAGGAACAATTTTTTCAAGAATTAATTTATCGTTTGACACTATAATATCTTATTTGTATTAAAATACTTTTAAAAAAGTCAATATTGTTCAAATATAAGCAAATTTTGAGAATGTTTTCCTGATTTATTAATCCCAAATTTGTATATTATTTAAATATAAAGTATAAATATTTATGGAAAACCTTAATATTGGAATGGTGCCTACAATGGCTCCCACTATGATACCAAACACCAATCATCTCGATATTCCGGGCAATCCTTCTACGGCTACCAGCAGTCAAATTGCCTTAAACGACCGCTCCAATGGAGCTCCTTTGAGAGTGTTGAGCGAAGAGGATTGGAAGTTTTGGATAGAAAACGGCTATGTAATCATTAAAAATGCGGTTCCTAGAGAGCAAGCATTGGAAACGGCCGCTTTCTTATGGGAATTTGAAGAAAAAGACCCAAATGACGAATCTACATGGTACACTGCCCCAAGAGCCGAAATGAAGATGAAAGAACTTGGAGGGACAGGGATGGTGGAAGTGTATAACAACCAGCACTTGTGGAACAATCGCCAGATGCAACGTGTGTACGATGCTTTTGTGGACATATGGGGGACAGAGAAACTTTGGGTAACGATAGACAGAGCCAACTTAAATTTTCCAATTCGTCCGGGATTTGAGTATAAAGGATTTATTCATTGGGATTATGACCCAGAAACCAAACCCGTAAACGTGCAAGGGGTGTTGGCATTGGCTGACCAAACCGACGAAAATATGGGCGGTTTCCAGTGTATTCCTGTGCTATACAGAACCTACGACACCTGGAAAATTACGCAGCCAGAAGACAGAAATCACTTTCAACCAGATACCTCTGCGTTTGAGGGCCAGTTCCATAAAGTGAAATTGGAAGCAGGAGATTTACTAATATTCAACAGCTTAGAGCCACACGGCATTCGGCCAAATAATTCAACAAATAAGGTACGAGTAGCTCAATACATATCAATGATGCCAGCCGAAGAGGACAACCAAGCGATGAGAGACTGGCGAGTAAATTCATGGAAAAACCGCATAGCACCGGAAGGGTATGCCTTTCCCGGAGATCCTAGAAATTGGGAACAAACTAAGTATGGGGTGGCAGAATTAAACGATTTAGGTAAAAAACTTTTAGGGATTGAAAAATGGTAACCAAAAATATGAAATCAAAATTTAGATTATTTTTATACGTGTTTATAATTTCTTTGATGTCAACTCAAGTTTTTTCTCAAGGAAAATCAAGCAAAAAATTACTTAGACATGTTGTTATTTTTAAGTTTAATGACAGTTCCTCACCTGAAGACGTCCAGCATGTGGCTGATACATTTTATGCTTTAAAGAAATCAGTGCCTCAAATAAAGGATATGGAATGGGGAATAAATAATAGTCCCGAACAGTTTAATCAGGGTTTTACTCATTGTTTTATAATAAGTTTCAAATCCGAGAAGGACCTAGCAGATTATCAAAATGATCCCAATCACAAAGCGTTTCAAGAGGTTTTAAAACCTCACATGGAGAAGGTTTTTGTGGTAGATTATTGGCTAAAATAATTTCTATATTTTTTAAGTAGATTTATTCGAATTTATATTTGGGTAAATCTGCTTTATTAATGGCCTTAAATGATTTGAAAATATAATTTTGAAATATTTAATAATATGAAATCTCAACCAACTGTAACGCTAAACAATGGCGTGGAAATGCCATTATTAGGCCTTGGTGTATTTGATATGCATCATCAAGAAGCTGAACAAGCTGTAGAGTGGGCTTTGGAAACTGGCTACCGATTGATTGATACGGCCTCAATGTATGAAAATGAGATGCAAATAGGCAATGCAATTCGAACCAGTTCGGTGGTGAGAGAAGAAATATTTCTGACGACCAAAGTCAACGATAAAGACCAAGGTTATGCCGCTACCCTACGAGCTTTTGACCATAGTCTAGAACTTTTACAGACCGATTACGTGGACTTATACTTAATTCACTGGCCTATAAAAGCCACAAGAAAAGAAACATGGAGAGCTTTGGAAAAAATTTATGAATCTGGTAAAGCTCGGGCTATCGGCGTGGCCAATTATTTAGAGCCTTTTTTAGACGAACTTTTGACTTATTCAGATATTGTACCTGCAGTTAATCAGGTAGAGTTTAGTCCGTTTTTGTATTTGGAAAGCTTAAAATCAAAATGCGAGAAACTAGGAACTGTTTTACAAGCCTACACACCTTTGGTTAGGGGACTAAAAATGAACCATAATCTACTTCAAAGTTTAGCCCAAAAATATGAGAAAACACCTGCTCAAATAATTCTGAGGTGGAATGTTCAGCATGGAGTTTCACCCATTCCGAAGTCTAGTAACTTGTTGAGAATAAAGGAGAACTTTGATATTTTTGATTTTACGATTTCTACCATTGATATGAATATCTTGAATTCGCTCCATGAAGATTTTAGAGTAGTTGACAACCCCATAGATTTACTCTAAGAATTTGCTCCTAACTCAATAAGCTGATTGACAGTATGAATAATCGTAATATTTTCGGTTAGCTCCAGCTTCTGACTAACTACCTGCATACCAGTAAGGTATATGGTTTGATCGTGAAAAGTTGTACCCATTTTGGTAATGTAGTTCTGTACATCTTGTGAAGTAGAAAACGAAGTAAATGCAGAAAAAACAAAATTTGGTTTCTCCTTTTCAATAATAAATTTAAGCTCCTCAAAAGGTAAACTTTGGCCCAAATAAATCACCTTCTTTCCCATATTTTTAAAAATAAAATATGCGAACAAAATTCCGATTTCATGATATTCACCTTCGGGTGTGTACACCACTACTTTTTCAGCATTAGGATCATAATTTGTTGGTAATTTGTCAATTTCTACGACGATTTTCTGCCTGATAAGGTTTGTAATGAAGTGTTCTTGCGACGGTCCGATGGAACCCGAGAGCCAAAGTATGCCAATTTTAGTTAGAAACGGATAAATGACATTTACCATGGTTTTTTCTATACCATTTGTTTCTATATTTTTGTTGATAATAGTTTCAAAAGATTGTTCATCGATATCTATCATTGCAATAGTCAAGGCCTGTATTTGATCTGAGTATTGCATCACTTTATCTGAAAGCGAAAACACCTCTTCTTTGATTTCCGACTCCTTTAGTTTAGCTATTTCAGAAATTTTGTAGCCATGATCTTTAAGCGTGGATATATTGAGCAAAAGCTTCAACTCCTGGTCACTATAGGTACGGATATTTGTATCAGACCTTTGAGGAACCAACATTTTGTACCTCTGCTCCCATATTCTTAGGGTATGGGCTTTAATGCCTGAAAGCTGTTCGAGGTCTCGGATAGAGTATTGGCTCATTTCATTGTAGTATTCGGTTAACATTTATATCAACCCAAATCCATCAAAATTGTTTAAAAGTTTTAAAAAAAATGAATTTTAGCAATTCGATTTTGCTATCGAAAACAATTAAAGTAGTTCCTATTATTGGATTAAACTTACCCTCAATTATCTCAAAAATTTGCTTACATTTGAACAAACTATTCATCAATGGTTCTTAAAAATACTTTCAGCCTACATTTATCCCAAAAGTTGTGCTTTTATTTTCTCTTTTTGAGTCAGCTTATTTCGGCTCAAGTTAAAATAGAGGTAGAAGTATTGTCGCCATTTTTAGATGCCAACAAGCCATTATTTATAGCCCTAGACTTTAACAAATGGAATCCTGGCGACCCAGCCTACATTCTAAATAAAGAAAAAGAAAACCTCTATTCAATTGTACTTGAAAACGTTCCTTCAAGCTTTGAATATAAATTTACCCAAGGAAGCTGGATGTTGGTAGAAGGTACTCCCAGTGGTGAAGGACTGCCCAACAGGAGCTTTGATAGAAATGTGACAAAGTCGAGTATTGTCAAGGCAAAAATATTGGGCTGGGAAAAGCAGGTGGCTTATGATATAATAGTGGATAATATTCCTGAAAACACCCCTAAAGATGCAGAAATTTTCGTTTCAGGTAATTTCAATAATTGGGAGTCAGGCAATGTCGATTATCAACTCAAAAGAAATATTCAAGGACAATATACTACCAGGATTTATTCTGATTTGGCCAAGTTGGAGTTTAAATTTACGAGAGGCACTTGGGAATCGGTGGAAGCTAGAGAAAGTGGAAAAGCCAGGCCAAACAGGATAATCTATCGCAGTTCTGATATCAACAATAAGTCAGTAAATGTGACCATCGAAGGCTGGGAAGACCTTTTAGGGACACTTCACGTTTATTCTCTTTTTGATTTCTTGTTGCTTTTTGCAGTATTTCAGGGCGTATTGTTGGTCATAGCTATCCCTCTTATTCAAAATGCCAATGTAGAGGCTAACCGATGGTTAATACTTTCCATAGTGATTTCTTCATTGAGTATTCTATTTTATTTGATGTCAAACTTTCAGGTTTTTGTAAACAGATTTCCAAGAATAGTCATCATTCATGATTTTATTTATTTTATTTATGCTCCCATATTTTACTTTTATTTGATAAAGTTACTTTATCATGTTAAGTTTTTACCGTCAAAATGGTACTTGCACTTTTTACCTTTGTTAATACAGTTTTTTGTTTATTTGCCTTATCTGATTCAAAACGATAAGACATTTCTATTGGATTTGATGGAGCAAAAACCAATGCTGACCTTTACATTTGGAGGTACGGGTATTTTAGGATTACTTTGGAATCTTTACTATTGGAATCTTTTTAGGAAAACCATAGTGGCCTACAAACTGGAATTTCAGACCAATTTATCATACGAACAAAACCTCAACTACCTCAACACCGTTTCTGTTATTCAATTTGTCGTTTTGTGTTTTTGGGCATTTTCTATTGTTGCTATCTTAGTTGGGAATTATTTCAACATTGATAATATCAGGCTATTTGAAAACAGTGTGGACCTCACTTGGTTAGCATTTTCTATTATCACCTATTTTGTTGGATACTTCGCCATACATCAGTCAGAGACCTTCAAAGCACAGCCTCAAAAGATTTCCATTTTTGACGATTTGCTTGAAACGGCGGTTAATTTGAATCAAAAAGTAGTTGCCAATGATCCTGAGCATATTAAAAAGGATGTTGAAAAGTTAGAGAAATTTATGGCAGATCATAGTCCGTTTAAAAACCCAAAAGTCAGTCTTAACGAATTGGCCTCACAGATTCAAATACCATCACATCTTTTGTCGAAAATCATCAACGACCATTATCACCAAAACTTCTTTGACTTCATCAATCATTATCGAATAGAGGAGTTTAAGAAAATGGTCATTGATCCTAAAAACCAAAATCTTACCTTTTTAGGATTGGCTTATGAAGTAGGTTTTAATTCTAAGACTGCTTTTAACCGATCTTTCAAAAAAATCACCAACCAGACACCTAGAGAATACTTGGATAGTATAAAATTACAGTAGAAAATAGGTGCCATTTTATAAATCGGCACTTTTTATTTTCGTAAGATTCTAATATTCAGACCTTTGTATCAAACAAAAAATTATTAGAAAAATACAAAATGGGGCGAAGCCTATTTTTCTGACGTATACCTTTGCATCTCAAAATACTTAAATAAAAAAGGTGCAAAGTCCAAAAGCCAAATTTTCATTACTAGTATTATTGGCCGCTCTGTCATTGAATAGTTGCAGTCAAAAGGCAAGTCCTAAGCCAAGTTTTTATCTTGGTGCAGATCTTTCTTATGTAAATGAACTCGAAGATTGTGGCGGAATTTATAGAGAAAAAGGTGAAAAAGTGGAGCCTTATGGATACTTTGCCCAAAGAGGCTCTAACCTTATAAGATTACGCCTTTGGCACACACCAGAGTTTAATAAATATTCCTCACTTGCCGATGTGGAGAAGTCACTGAAAAGAGCCAAAAATGCTGGTCAGTCGGTTTTGTTAAATTTTCATTATTCCGACAACTGGGCCGATCCTTCCAAACAAATTATGCCTAAAGCTTGGCAAAAAATAAATAATCTAAATACCCTTGGTGACTCCGTTTATAATTACACTTTATCAACTCTCAGTTATTTAAAGTCGCGTGGGCTTACACCCGAAATGGTCCAAATTGGTAATGAGACTAATATTGGAATCATTCAACATCCCGATTCGGCCAGCAACGGTCCTATAAATTGGAAACGCAATGCATTCTTGCTCAACAAAGGTTTAGAGGCCGTAGGTTTTTTTAACCAAATCAACAGCCTGAAAGTAGAAACGATGTTACATGTAGCCCAACCCGAAAACGCCCTACCATGGTTTAAAGACGCCAACCAATTTGAGGTAAAAAACTACGACTGGGTTGGTTTGAGTTATTATCCCAAATGGTCCAAGTATGATTTGAACCAGCTAGAAAACACAATGAAAACACTGAAAAACACCTATACTAAACGGGTGATGATAGTAGAAACGGGCTATCCTTACACTGGAAAAGAATTTGACAAAGCAAACAATATGCTTGGGGCAGATGCAGCCCTTAAAAATTACCCAATATCACCTGAAGGTCAGCTGAGTTTTATGGTAGATCTCGTAAAAAGATGCAAAAACGTGGGAGCTGAAGGCGTAATTTATTGGGAACCTGCTTGGATTTCTAGTAGTTGCAAAACGCAATGGGGAACAGGTTCACATTGGGAAAACGCTGCATTTTTTGATGCAGATAATGGCAATGAAGCATTGCCTGTTTTTAAATTTTTTAAACCGATTTTTTAATATTTTATACTTTAACTTAAACTTTAATTCAAGATGCAAAAAAACAAACGCAATCGAAATTTAAGGTCTTCAACTTCCGGCTTCGGCATCTTTGCTGTTTTCTTGTTGATGATTTTTGGAAATGTTGCTTTTGCCCAAAGAACTATTACAGGCAAGGTAACCGATGCCTCAGACAAATCAGAAATGATTGGTGTGACAGTGTCAGTAAAAGGAACAACGGTTGGTACACAAACTGACTTAAGTGGAAACTACTCCATTGCAGTTCCGAATAATCAAGCCATTTTGGTATATTCATTTATTGGAAAAACCAGCAAGGAAGTATTGGTAGGAAATCAAACAGTTATTAACGTCGTTTTGGTTGACGACTCCAAACTGCTCGAAGAAGTGGTGGTGGTAGCATATGGCACACGTAAAAAGGCAGACCTTACAGGGTCAGTAATAGCCGTTAATTCTAAAGATTTCCAAAAAGGTAACATACAGTCTTCGGAGCAGCTATTACAAGGTAAAGTGGCTGGTTTACAGGTAACTAGCGGTGGTGGGTCCGCCGGCGGAGGTAGCACCATCCGTATCAGAGGAACAGCTTCACTAAATGCCAGCAATGATCCGTTAATCGTAATAGATGGGATACCAGTAGAAGGAAATGGAATAGCTGGTTCGGCCAACTTACTAAATACCATCAACCCAAATGACATTGAAAGTATGTCGGTGCTTAAAGATGCCTCAGCTGCAGCCCTTTATGGCTCAAGGGCTTCTAATGGTGTTATTATAATCACCACAAAAAAAGGCACATCTGGTAAGCCAACTTTCAATTTTAATACCGCTATTTCGGCCAGTGAGGTATATACAAAAGTAGATGTACTTTCAGGAGATCAGGTAAGAGAAATAATCACGGCAAGAGCTGCCAAAACTGGTGACAATACCTATAAAAACCTTTTAGGAACTGAAAATACCGATTGGCAAGATCAGATTTTCCGTACGGCCATAGGTACAGACAATAACTTAAGTGCGGGTGGTACTTACAAAAAAGTGCCATTTAGAGTGTCATTGGGTTACTCTAATCAAAACGGCATTTTGAAAACCAACAATTTCAACCGTACCTCAGCCGCCATCAATCTTAGTCCTAAATTCTTGGACAATGCCTTGGCAGTTAACGTTAACCTCAAGTTGGCTAATACCAACAACCGTTTTGCCGATGAAGGAGCCATAGGTTCTGCTCTTAGAATGGACCCTACAAAACCAGTTATGACCGATAACCCATACGGCGGATACTACCAGTGGTTAGACGGCCAAGGCAAGTACAAACAACTTTCTGGATTTAATCCGCTAGGTTTACTAGAGCAACGTGACAATACTTCTACTGTAAATAGATTGATTGGAAATATAGAATTAGACTATAAACTGCCTTTCTTGCCTGATTTGCATGTAAGAACCAACCTTGGTTTGGACAACACCAAAGGTAAAGGAACAGACTTGATTAGTGCACTTTCGGCTACAAACTATTTAACAAATGGCCGACTAACTGACTACAACCAAGGCAAGTCTAACAAACTTTGGGACGTGTCGTTGTTTTATGAAAAAGACCTTCCTAACATAAAAAGTAAATTGGACGTTTTGGCTCTACACTCTTACCAAGATTTTGTAACGAATGTATATAATTACCCAGCATACAGTGCTGACGGAAAAACAATCATCCCAGGCACCGAGCCTATTTTTACAACAGATAAACCGCAATATCGACTGGATTCTTATCTTGGAAGAGTCAATTATACCTTCATGGGAAAATATTTGGCAACGGCTTCTATTCGTAGAGATGCATCATCGAAATTCTCCCCAGCAACAAGAGTGGGTTATTTCCCTGCTGTAGCCTTGGCATGGAAAGTTAGAGACGATATTTTCTCAAACAGCAAAATAGTTTCTGATATGAAACTTAGAGTTGGATACGGTGTGACTGGACAGCAAGATTTTGGACAATTTTACCCATATTTGGCCAGATATGCCCAAAGTACTGCAACGGCTCAATACCAATTTGGCGACAAATTCTATACTTTCTACCGTCCTGCGGCTTTTGATGCAAACATTTCTTGGGAAACTACTACAACCAAAAACTTGGGCTTAGATTTCGGATTTGCTAACAACAGAATCAGCGGAACAGTGGAGCTTTTCCAAAAAGACACCAAAGACTTATTGGCGACAGTTCCTGTAGCCTATGGTTCTACGTTTGATATCAACTTATTCACCAATGTGGGTAGTTTGACAAACAAAGGTGTGGAAGTAGTATTGAACACTACACCGATTAAAAAAGACAAACTTCGTTGGGATCTAGGATTCAATTTCACAAAAAACAATACCGAAATTACTGCTCTAAGAAAACAAGAAGATCCTAATTTCACAGGAATTCCAGTTAGTGGAATTTCGGGAGGAACAGGTAACTCTATTGGTATGCACGCCATCGGTCAATGGCCATATACTTATTATGTTTTCCAACAAGTATATGACGAAAATGGTACACCGCTTGAAGGTGTTTATGTGGACAGAAACAAAGACGGACAGATTACTGATTCGGATAGATATTTATTCCAAAAACCCGCTCCAACAATGCTTTTTGGTGTAAATACTTCTTTAAACTACAATAAGTTTACTTTTAGTGCTTCTGGACATGCCATGGTGGGCAATTATTTGTACAACAACCTTCAGTCAGAGCGATCAGTCCTTAGAAATTTGATAGACCCACTTTTGGTGATCAACAACGCCACCACGCTTCTAACAAAAACCAATTTCTTTAATAACAGATACCTTTCTGATTATTACATAGAAAATGCTTCTTTCTTTAGATTGGACAATGTGAACGTTGGATATTATGTAGGTAAAGTTTTTGGTAACACTACTTTAAGCTTAAATGCAAGTGTAAACAACGTGTTCTTTGTTACCAAATACAGTGGCTTAGATCCTGAAAACTCAAGTGCTTCGGGCGTTGACAACACCATTTATCCTCGTCCAAGAGTTTACACATTTGGTTTAAACTTTGATTTTTGATAATAATTAAAAAGAAGAAAAAACAATGAAAAATATATTTAAAAAATTCTCAGTTGCTTTGCTCACGACAGCCTTCATTACTTCGTGTTCAAACAAACTCGACTTGTTTCCTCAGAACGATTTTACGCCAGATAAGGCCTACTCTAGTGTGGAAGGATACAATTCTGTACTTGCAAAAATATATGGAGCCCTTTCTGTGGGTGGAAACACAGGCGGAGGTGGTCAACCTGACATTACTGGACTTGATGAAGGTTCACAAATAGCCTTTATACGTCCATTTTTCAATATGCAGGAGCTACCAACCGACGAAGCCATGGTGACATGGAACGACCAAACTGTGAAAGACTTTCACAATCTGTCATGGACCAGCACAGATCCTTTCATCAAAGGTATGTATGCTCGTCCGATATGGAATGTGGCTCTTATCAATGAATTTATTCGTGAGACAACAGACGCAAAACTAAGTGAAAGAGGAATAACCGGTGCTAACGCTACCAACATTAAAAATGCGGTGGCTGAAGTAAGATTCTTACGTGCTTTCAATTATTGGGTTGCAATGGATTTGTTTGGTAAATATTCGTTTTTAACAGAAGCTGATGCCGTAGGCGTTACGCCTGTGGAGAAATCATCATCTGAGCTTTTTGCTTATATAGAAAAAGAACTTGTAGAGGTAGAAGGACAACTTCCCGCTGCCAAAACTGCCATTTATGGACGAGTGGATAAAAGTGCTGCTCAAGCACTTTTGGCAAGAATGTATTTGAATTCCAAAACATATATTGGAACAGAGAAAAATACAGAAGCCGCCGCTTATGCTAAGAAAGTTATAGATGCTGGTTATGCTTTGACACCTAAATATCATGAGCTTTTTCAGGCGGATAATCATACCAAAACAGGTGAAATCATTTGGGCTATCAACTGCGACGGACTTAAAACTCAGGGTTACGGAAACACGACTTTCTTAGCACATGCAGCCGCAGGCGACGACTATCCAGATTTTGGCGTAAACAGTGGCTGGGCTGGTTACAGAGCTACAAAAGGGCTTTCAAGCAAGTTTTTTAGTGGCACTACTACCACCACGAATGACAAACGTGCCCTTTTCACTACTTCGAAGTTTAAAATTGATCCAATAGAAAATGAAATTGACGACGTGAGCAATTTTGCAAATGGCGTACACGTAAAAAAATGGACCAACAATTATACTTCAGGAGCCAAAGGAAATGATATCACCGGCAACTTTGTAGATACCGACTTCCCGATTTTCAGACTTTCAGAAATGTATTTGATTTATGCTGAGGCGGTTTTGAGAGGTGGAACAGGTGACAATGCCTCTGCACTTTCTTACATCAACAAGATAAGAGAAAGAGCCTACGGAAACACTTCAGGAAATATCACATCAAATAGCCTTACGCTTCAGTTTATCCTTGATGAGCGTGCTCGTGAGTTGTATTGGGAAGGCCACCGTCGTACAGACCTTATTCGTTTTGACCAACTTACAACGTCTACATACATATGGCCTTGGAAAGGCGGCGTAATGGCGGGCAGAGCGGTTGATACGAAATATAAGTTGTTCCCGATTCCAGCTGAGGCACGTACAGTAAATACCAATTTGTCACAAAACACAGGTTATTAATCATTAATTTTTCAGAAAATGAATAAAATATTTAAAAATATAGCATTCTTCGTAGGGACATTGATTCTGATGACCTCTTGCGAAAAAGACGAAATACAGGCGGTTCTCAATTCAGGAGCCACCCCAGTAGTTTCGCTGTCAGCACCAACGGTGGTTCTTTCAAAAGATGTTGCCGAGAACACCGTTCTAACGGTTACTTGGCAAAAGCCAGAATTTGGCTATGATGCAGCTCCCTCTTATACCATACTTTTGGATAAAAAAGGAGGAGATTTCTCAAAAGCGTACAGCTACAGTGCAGGTAAAGATTTAACCAAAACCTTTAAAGGTGCGGAGCTGAATAGCATTTTGCTAAATCTAGGTTTGGCAGCTGGTGCAGCGGCTGACTTGGATGTAAAAATCCAAGCCAAACTTAGCGATGCTGTAATTCTTACGTCGCCATTGGCTGGTTTCAAAGCCACCGCATATCTCGATAAACTCGATCTTTCTTCTCCATGGGGTGTTGTGGGTAGTGCCTACAACGACTGGGGTGCTTTTGCTGATGCTCCGTTCTACAAAACGGGTTCGGCAGAGGTGTTTGTGGCTTATGTTACACTTAAAGACGGTGAGTTTAAAATCCGTAAAAACAACGACTGGGCAGTAAACTACGGTGACGATGGAGCAAATGGAACCCTTGAAGCTGGAGGTGCAAATATTGTTAGCAAGGCAGGTACATATAAAATAACTTTCGATGCAGCGAAGCTTAGTGTAAAAGTTGAGAAATTTTCATGGGGAGTTGTAGGGAGTGCATTTAATGATTGGGGGGCTACTCCAGATGCACCTTTAACTTATGATCCGTTTTCTGACCAATGGAGAGGAGTGGTAACATTGAAAGATGGCGAATACAAAATCAGACAAAACTCTGATTGGGCTGTAAACTATGGAGACGATGGAGCTAATGGCACGTTGGATGCGGGTGGAGCTAATATTGCTGCCAAAAAAGGCACTTATTTGATCACAGTAAATTTCAAAGAAAACAAAATGACGGCTGAAAAAATCACAAATCTTTGGGGAATTGTAGGTAGTGGATACAACGATTGGGGTGCAACTCCAGATTTTACCTTCGCACCTGACTTTGGCAATTTCTCTAAAGATTTTGACACAAAAGGAGTTTGGATTGCACAAAATGTAACGCTTAAAACAGGAGAAATAAAATTCAGAGCAAACTCTGACTGGGCCGTAAACTACGGTGATGATGGAGCAAATGGCACCTTGGAAGCTGGCGGAGCAAACATTGCAGTTTCAGCTGGGAAATATGATGTAATTTTAGACTTTTCAAAGTCAACCCCAGTATATAAAATTACTAAAAAATAACTCGAAGTAATTCGTAATAGGTTGATTGTAATCTGCATAGGGTATTTCTATGCAGATTTTTTTAAATTTTTTTATGTCATTTTCAATGAAAAAATCCTTTGTTTTTAGTTTATTTCTTGTGGTTTTTATTTCTTGTTCAAAATCCAAAAATGAACCAATCAACTCCGCTCCTATGGATTTGAACACGGTGCAAAATTCAGGAGGCGTGATGATGCAGGGGTTTTATTGGGATGTTGAACCACGTGGCGACTGGTGGAATACCATCTCTACAAAAATAGATACTTGGAGAAAAGTGGGCATTGACAGAATATGGCTTCCTCCTGCCTCCAAAGGCATGTCAGGAGGTTTTTCAATGGGTTATGATCCAATGGATTATTTCGACTTTGGTGATTTTGACCAAATGGGTACAATGGAAACTCGATTTGGTTCTCGGATAGAACTAGAGAAACTGATTTCATCAGCACACAGTGCTGGTATTCAGGTAATTGCCGACATAGTTTTGAACCACAATAGTGGAGGTTCTTTAGAATTCAATACTTATAGAAACAAGAATACCTATACGCTTTTCAGACCAAAATCGGGAAGATTTTTTAGAACAGCCAAAGATTTCCATCCAAACGATCACCATTCTAAAGATGCAGAGGCACTGTTTTTTGAAGAACAAGACCTTTGTCATGACCAAGCCAATGTACAGAAATGGTTCTGGAAATCAGACTCATCAGTGGCCAAATATTACAAAAATAACATGAAGTTTGATGGCTGGAGATTTGATTATGTCAAGGGATTTGATCCGTCGGTCATAAAATCTTGGATGGAAGAAGTGGGCGGCTTTGGAGTTTTAGAAGCCTGGGATGGTAACGCCGATTATCTCAAAACTTGGGTAGATAAAACTGGGGCAATGGCATTTGACTTTGCGGCATTTTACAATATGGAACAGGCCTTTGATGGAAATAACCTCAAACTTTTGCGAGACAAAAGTGCCCTTTTCAAACTTTCACCACAAAATGCAGTGACATTTGTAACCAACCACGACACGGAAAAAGAAACCAATCAATCAAACAGAATCGGCAGTACTGAAAACAAACTTCTAGCCTATGCTTACATTCTAACGCATCCAGGTTATCCTTGTATTTTTTATCTCGATTATGAAGTGCAACTGCCCAAATGGAAGCTTGACCGACTTATTCAAATAAATAGAACATTTGCCAAAGGCGATTTATCCGTGATTTTTGCTGACGTAGAATATTATGTAGCCCAACGCTCTGGCGAAGGTAAAATACCTGGCCTTGTAGTAGCCATAAACAACAGCACTGTTTCTAAAAAACAAGACGTTTTTACTTCATTTAAAAACGCTACTTTGTATGACTATTCTGAAAACACTGCCAAAACTATAACCACCGATGACAAAGGCAAAGCAACTATAGAAACGCCCTCAAAAAGCTATACTGTATGGTCGTTGAGGAAATTTTAAGAAAAACCAAACCTAATTAATTAGACAAAGAACTTTGAATACCTATGAAAAAACTACTTGTTATCCTTCTGATTATAAGCTTAAAAACCTTTGGACAGGCTATTGAGCATTTCGAGCCAGCTTCTTGGTGGATAGGTATGAAAAACCCCAAATTGCAAGTTCTGATTCATGGAAAAGATATTTCGACCTTTAGTCTGAATGTCAATTATCCTGGAGTTAAATTGGTAAAAATCAATAAAACGGAGAACCCCAATTATCTTTTTGCAGATTTGTTGATTTCTGGCAATGCGAAAGCTGGAAAAGTGCTTTTCAATTTCTCAAAAGGCAAAATTAAAACCGAGTATTTTCTAGATTTAAAAAATAGAAAACCAAACTCGGCTCAAAGAGAAGGCTACAGTCAAAAAGACGTTATTTACCTCCTTACTCCTGACAGATTTGCCAATGGGGATCCAAAAAATGATAATATTTCTGGCTATACAGATACCCTCAACCGTGCGAAAGATTATGGCCGTCATGGCGGTGACATTGAAGGTATAAGAAAAAACTTGGATTACATTTCTGAAATGGGCTTTACTACTATCTGGCCAATGCCATTGGAAGAAAACAAAATGAACGAAGCCAGTTACCACGGCTATGCTATTACGGATTTTTATAAAATTGACCCCCGCTACGGAAGCAATGACGATTACCAAAATATGGTAACAGAATCAAAACAAAAAGGCTTGAAATTTATAAGAGATGTTGTGTTGAATCATTGCGGACTTAATCACTGGTGGATGAAGGACTTACCCTCAAAAGATTGGATAAATAATGAAGGGAAGTTTTCTCCTACCAACCACCAAAGAGAAGTGATGCACGACCCCTATGCCTCTAAATACGACATGGACAAAATGACCCAAGGATGGTTTGTAACGGCCATGCCAGACATGAACCAACGCAATCCCTTCATGGCCAACTATCTCATTCAGAATACTTTATGGTGGATTGAATACGCCGATTTGGACGGTCTACGCATCGACACTTATCCATATTCTGACAAAAAATTCTTATCAGTTTGGTCAAAAGCAGTGATGGATGAATACCCCAAATTCAATATGGTAGGCGAAGAGTGGTCTACACGTCAAGCGGTAACAGCCTACTGGCAAAAAGGGCAAAATAACAAAGACGGATTTAAGTCTTACTTACCTACTATGATGGATTTTCCACTCAACAATGCCCTCATTGAAGGCCTCAAAGAAAACGATAAAGAATGGGGAAAGGGTATGTTGAAAGTTTATCAGTGCTTGTCGGACGATTATCTGTATGCCAACCCAAACAATCTGTTGACTTTCTTTGACAACCACGACATGAACCGTATTTACACGCAGCTGGATGAAGACAAAGAGTTGTTGAAAATGGGACTGGCAGTCATTTTTACAACAAGAGGAATCCCGCAGTTCTTCTATGGGACAGAGCTTGCCATGACCTCACCGAAAGAAAGATACGATGGCAGAATAAGGGCAGATTTACCAGGCGGTTGGGAAG
>JAIPAJ010000123.1 GCA_021740125.1 Leadbetterella sp.
TAAAACCCGATTGATGAATAATATAACTTCAGCTGTAGATTCTAAAGTGGTTTGCTATCATTGTGGAAATGATTGCAAAGACGAGGATATCAAGGAGGATAACAAACATTTTTGTTGTTCTGGGTGCTTTACCGTTTATGATATTCTGAAAGATAATAACCTTTGTGGCTACTATGACATCAACAGCAATGCTGGAGTTAGCCTAAAATCGAAGAATTTTAAAGGTAAATTTGACTATCTGTCCGAAAAAAATATTGAGGCCGAATTACTATCTTTTCAAAATGAGCATATGGCTAAGGTCATTTTAAATGTACCTTCTATTCACTGTAGCTCATGTGTTTGGTTATTAGAAAATTTCCCGAAAATTTTAAAAGGTGTTATTTCTTCCAGATTAAACTTTGTAAAGAAGGAGTTGGCTTTAGATTTTGATCCGAATATTGTATCGCTCAAGGAAATTGTTGAGTTGATGGCCACTTTGGGTTATGAACCTCAAATCAATCTTGAAAGTACGGGTAAACCAAAGATTATTGACCACGAAACACGTCGCTTACTTTTTAAAATAGGTGTAACTGGTTTCTGTGCAGGCAATATTATGATGATGAGTTTTCCAGAATATTTTAATTTAGATTTGGCCAACCAACTAGATGCTACCTATCAGAAATTCTTTTTATACTTCAATTTCATTCTGGCTTTACCTGTATTTTTTTATGGAGCAAGTGATTATCTAAAAGGTGCATATTATAGCATCGTTGAAAATTTAAAAGGAAATAGTAAGATTTTAAGTGTGGATATTCCTATTGCTTTGGGAATTTCAGCCTTATTTTTAAGAAGTTCTTTCGAAACTTTCGTTTCCCACAGGGCAGGATATTGGGATAGTATGGCAGGTTTGGTTCTTTTTTTATTGGTTGGAAAATGGGTTCAGCAAGTTACCTTTAATTATTTGTCGTTCGACAGAAGCTATAAATCATATTTTCCATTGGCGGTAAAGGTAAAAAACGAGTCTTCACAATATAAAAATGTAAATGGCTTAGCCAAAGGGGATGTCTTTTATATTCATCACCAAGAACTGATTCCAACGGATGCCGTCTTATTAAATGGCAATGCGTTGATAGATTATAGTTTTGTAACAGGTGAATCAAAACCAGTTAAAAAACTCAAAGGTGAAACGGTATTTGCTGGAGGTAGACAAGTAGCGGAACAAATTGAATTGTTGGTTCAGAAACCTGTTTCTACCAGTTATTTAACCCAGCTGTGGAACAACGAAAGTTTCCTGAAAGAAAAGGAAATTCCTACCACAGCCCTGGCCAATGCCTTTAGTAAATATTTTACCTATTTGACTATAGCTGTTGCTCTGCTGGTAGGTATTTACTGGAAATTCACTGACCCAATTTTGATTTGGCCTTCAGTTACTGCGGTTTTGATGGTAGCATGTCCATGTGCTCTTACACTTTCCCTGCCATTTACCATGAATACCACAATGAGCATTTTTGGAAAGAATAGTTTTTTTGTGAAAAATCAAGGAGTTATTCAACAATTAACAGAAATAGATACCATAGTTTTTGATAAAACAGGGACACTAACGGAGGCCAATAAAGGAGAAGTAAGGTTAGAGGGTGATTTAAATGACTACGAAAAAAGACTTGTTTTTAGCGTAGTTTCACAGTCAGTTCATCCATTGAGTAAGTTGGTGGCCAGTCATTTGTCTCAGATTACTCCTCTCGAAGTTAATTATATATTTGAAGTAAAAGGACAAGGAATTGAAGCAATTGTAAATGGTACTTCCATAAAAGTTGGAAAGTTAGATTTTGTGAATGGCCAAACCAAAAGTTTTGCAGATTCCGAGGTACATATTTTGATAGCAGGCGAATACAAAGGATTTTTTAGCATAGAACCAAGATTTAGATCAAATTGGAAAAAGTTGTTGGCTAATTTTAAGAAAACCTTTGAATTATCACTTCTTTCAGGTGATAACAACAAAATGGAGAATTTTCTAAGGCCAGTTTTTGGAGAAAATATGCGATTTGACCAAACGCCACAAAATAAGTTGAATTATATAAAAGAATTACAATCTGAAGGCAAGAAGGTGATGATGATAGGAGATGGATTAAATGATGCCGGTGCTTTACGTGAATCTAAAATTGGAATTGCACTTACAGAGGATGTTCAAGCTTTTTCTCCATCATGCGATGCTATTTTAGATGCCAATAAATTTGAGAATTTGGCTGATTATGTTGGCTTCAGTAAAACTGCTTTGAATATTGTAAAACTGAGTTTTTTGCTTTCGGTAGTTTATAACATTATAGGCGTGGGTTGGGCAGCCAGTGGTAATTTATCTCCAGTTTTGGCAGCCATATTTATGCCGCTCAGTACACTTTCAGTGGTGTTTTTTGCGGTAGGACTAACTTGGTTGACAGCTCGCTTAAGAAAATTAGTATAGAAATGGAAGTAATAATAATTTTGGTGATTTTAGCAATTTTGATAGCAGGAAGTTTCCTTGTTGCATTCTTTTGGGCTACAAAAGATGGTCAATTTGATGATACTTTTTCGCCTTCGGTGAGAATATTAATGGATAATGATAGAGAAGAAAATAAAACACATTAAAGAAGCTGAAAAGCGATTCCAATCAATTAGGGTTTAAATACTCTTCCAGCTAAAGGTGGTGACTTTGTCGCCGCCTTTACTTATTACAAAAAGGATTGTCCTTGTGAATTCCAAAATAATAAAATATAATCAATGTGCATTTTTGAGAAATAAATCTTTAGATGTAACTTGCGTACACTTTTAAAACAAATATAAAGAAATGAATTTTCCTGCTGATTTAAGATACACTGAAGAACACGAATGGATTAAGATGGAGAGTGAAAATGTAGCCTTAGTAGGTATTACGGATTTTGCTCAAAGCGAACTTGGTGATATCGTGTTCGTAGAAATAGAAACTGAAGGAGAGGAGTTGGGAGAGAATGATATTTTTGGCACAATTGAAGCAGTTAAGACAGTTTCTGATTTGTTTTTGCCAGTTGCAGGTAAAATTTTAGAAGTAAATCCAAGTTTAGCTGATGAGCCTGAATTGGTGAATAATTCTCCTTACGAAGGTGGTTGGTTAATAAGAATGGAAGTGGCTGATTTGTCCGATATAGAAAAATTATTGGATGTTGATGCATATAAATCATCAATTGGTCTTTAAAATAAATGAATGAAGAATCTATTAAAACAAACCATTTTAACATTTTCTTTTTTGTAATTATATTGATTTTTAGCCCATTAGGGCTTTTTTTTTATACAGCTGATGAAAGTTTTAATTAAGAATGCTTACATAATTGACCCAAGGTCGTCTTTTCACAAAAAGACCATGGATGTGGCTATTATTGAAGGGTTGATTTCAGATATAAGCTCGAATATTGAAGCCTCTAATTTTGATGAAATTATTTCTGGAGAAAATATCTGTCTTTCAATAGGCTGGGTTGACGGTGGCGTTCATTATAAAGATCCAGGTGAAGAATGGCTTGAGAGCCTAGGAAGTTTGCAAAATTCGGCTTTGGAGGGAGGTATTACTACTGTTATTGGCTTTCCAAACACACACCCAACAGTACAAAGCAAAGAATCTTTGTCATATTTTAAGAATTTTTCCAAATACAATCTGGTACAGTTTCTAAATCTGGGTGCTATTACTAAGAATTGTGAAGGTAAAGATTTTACCGACATGATGGACTTGCATTACAGTGGTGCAGTGGGATTTTCGGATGGCAAAAGTCCCATTCAAAGTTCGGATATTTTATTGAAGACTTTACAATATTTACAGCCATTAGGCACTTTGCTGGTCAACAAATCGGAAGACAAATATTTGAGTATGTTTGGCCAAATGCACGAAGGAATTACCAGCACCATTTTGGGTTTGAAAGGTATTCCTTCCGCTGCAGAAGAAATAATGATCATGCGTGATTTGAAATTGTTGGAATATTCAGGCATAAAATCCGACAAGCCTTTGTTACATTTTTCGACAATTTCTACGGAGGAGTCGGTTAATCTCATACGAGAAGCAAAGAAAAAAGGTCTGCCTATTAGTTGCGATATTGCAGCTCATCAGCTAGCATTTACAGACGAGTCTTTGTTAGATTTTGACACAGATCTTAAGGTTTTCCCACCTTTTAGGAGTACAGGTGATATTGAAGCTTTAAAGGTAGGTTTAAAAGACGGAACCATTGATATGATTGTGTCTGATCACAACCCTCTAGATGCCGAACATAAAAACGTGGAATTTGATATTGCAGATTTTGGAGTTATTGGAACACAAACTTTGTTTTCAGTGGTTAACACTTATTCTGATTTGGATTTGGAAACAATAATTGACAAAATTGCTACTAATCCAAGGAAATTATTTGATTTAGAAAGTCTTAGTATTGAATCAGGAAAAGTGGCCAACCTCACGGTTTTTCAGACTGATGAGGAATTTGAATTTTTAGCAGTTAGTATTAAATCTGCAAGTAAAAATAGCCCTTTTAAAGGTAAAGTATTGAAAGGTAAGGCGTTGGCAGTGTTCAATAACGGCAATTATAAAATATTAGGTAAGTGAAAAGAAAACAAATATTGAATTACGCTCTAATTTTTGGCAGCTTGGCAGGCATTGCATGTTTTTTGTTTTTTCTGGCCATGTATAGTACAAAACCCAATCCACTTGCCTTAAGAAGACCCGATATTGGTATAAATATCATAATGATTTGGGCTTCCATTTGGTATTATAAAAGAAATAATGGAGGTTTTTTGCATTTCTATGAAGCATTTTCTATCGGTTTTCTTACCAATATAATCGGAGCATTACTTTCCGGAATTTTGGTATATTTATTCATTGAATTTATTGATGATAAGCCGTTTATAGAATGGATGATTCATGGTAAATCTTTGCTTTTGAAAGATAAAGAAATGTTTGAAAAGATTTTAAACGAAAAATCATACAGGCAGAGTTTGCTTTCGTTTGATACTCAAAAACATTCTGTAATCATCACAGATGATTTGTTGTTTAAACAGATTGCAATTGTCGCCATTAGTTTGTTTGGCATGTCAATGAGAAAACTTAAAAATTAAAAATATGGAAAAAGTATCTTCTGCAAGAATTGCCCTAAAATGGGGATTGATTTATGGTATCGTAGGTATTGTTTACAACACTTTAGCCTACAATACTGGAATTTGGAAAAACTGGATTATAGGATTGTTAGCTATGCTTATTATGCTTTTCGGAGTGTTATACTTGGCTTTTAATGAGTTTAAAACACTCAACAACGGTTATATGACTTTTAAAGATGGTCTCGGATTGGGCATGTTGACCATAAGCACAGGTGCCCTTATATCAGTACTTTTTGATAATTTTTACAGAAAGTATATTGATCCCTCTTTAATTGAACAACAGATAGAAATGATTACTGAACAGTACGAATCCATGGGTTTGTCAGATGCCCAAATAGAAGAAGCTGTTCAGAAAGTTGAGAGTACTGCAAATTCTGGATTGGGATTTTTATGGGGTGTACTTGGAGCCATTTTTATTGGTTTTATAGCGTCTTTGATTATGTCGGCAATTATGAAAAAGGACAAACCTGTATTTTCTTAACAATAAAAATGATTAGTATTTTCAAAAAAGAAATATCAACTTTTTTCAATTCACTAATAGCTTACATAGTTATTGGTGTTTTTTTATTGATAACCAGCCTCATGCTTTGGATGTACCCAAACTCCAACGTGTTAGATTATGGTTATGCTGAAATGACCTCATTTTTTGATTTCTGTCCATATATTTTCCTTTTTTTGATTCCAGCCGTCACTATGCGGATGTTTTCTGAAGAGTTCAGAACTGGTACATTGGAGTTGCTTTTTACTAAGCCTATCACACTTTGGGGAATAATTTTGGGGAAATATTTTGCTTCTTTGTGTATCATTTTGCTAGCGTTAATTCCTACGGTAGTATATTATATTTCCATTTATGCATTAGGAAACCCGCTTGGGACTATTGACTCTGCAGCGGTTGTCGGTTCATATTTTGGTCTGATCCTTTTATCTGCTGCATACGCAGCTATAGGGATTTTTACTTCCGCGATTTCTAAGAATCAGGTGGTTGCCTTTATTTTGGCCGCTATTGAGTGTTATTTTTTTTATGATGGAATAGGTCAACTTTCCAATTTGTTTAGTGGTGTTTTTCAATTTTATCTTAGTTATTTGGGCTTAGATTTTCATTATGCTTCTTTGGGAAAAGGGATGTTAGATAGTAGAAATTTCGTTTTTTTGATGAGTTTTTCAGCACTCTTTTTGGTTTTTACACAAATGGTTCTTAATAAAATCAGGAAATGACCTCTTTAAAAATTTATCATGTTAATGCTTTCTCTGCAAATCCATTTTCTGGGAACCCAGCTGCAGTGATTCCTTTGGATTTTTGGCTTTCAGATGCAATTATGCAGCAAATTGCTGCTCAGAATAATTTATCAGAGACGGCTTTTTTTGTTAAAACTTCTGAAGGGTTTCACATTAGATGGTTTACACCAAGTGTCGAGGTTAACCTTTGCGGTCATGCTACTTTGGCCAGTGCTTATGTGATTTTTGAAATATTAGGGTTTCAGGGAGAAACCTTAGTTTTTGAATCCAAAAGTGGGCTGCTTTCGGTTGCAAGAACCAACCAAGATTTCTATTTGAACTTCCCTGCAGTTATATCTGAAGAAGTAAAAAGTCTAGAAGGAATTGAACAGGCTATGAATGCAACCCCTGTTCAAATCTTAAGAGCTGGAGATGATGTGCTCATAATATTTGAAAATGAAACACAAGTTTCTAGCCTAAATCCAGATTTTAGTTTATTGTCAAAAATAGATGCAAGGGGTATTATAGCGTCTTCAAGGTCAGATAAATATGATTTTATTTGTAGGTTTTTTGGCCCTAAAGTCGGCGTGAATGAAGATCCTGTTACTGGCTCTGCATTTACTAAGTTGATTCCTTATTGGTCAGCTATTCTTGGAAAAACCAAAATGAATGCTTGCCAAATATCAAAAAGAAGGGGAGACGTCAGCTGTGAACTTTTAGAAGATAGGGTACTAATTGGAGGTAAAGCCAATCTGTACCTTCAGGGTGAAATTTCTTTCTAGAATTGTCAAATATTTTGTAATAATTTATCAATTGTCTGATTTTCAGTATTTATTTCAAGATAAATGCCAATTCACTTGACAACGGCCTATTGGATTTTGTACCTTTGCAGCCCGATAAGATTTGGATTGAAATTAGAAATACATTATGTTATCTTTAATTTTTCATGAATATTCGGTTTAAATAATTCTAAATATTTGAAATAAATAATAAATGAAATTATCTGCCTTTAAATTTGATCTCCCACACAGCCTAATTGCTCAATATCCACTAGACGACCGCGACGGTGCCAGAATGATGGTTCTTCACCGTAAAACAGGTAAAATCGAACATAAAATGTTCAAAGATATTGCAGAATATTTTGGTGAAGGAGACGTAATGGTTTCCAACAATACCAAAGTGTTTCCAGCCAGATTGTATGGTTCGAAAGAAAAAACTGGTGCAAAAATCGAAGTTTTTTTGTTAAGAGAATTAAACAGAGAAATGCGTCTTTGGGACGTTTTGGTAGATCCAGCTCGTAAAATTCGTGTGGGTAACAAACTTTATTTTGGAGATAGCGATTTAGTAGCTGAGGTTATTGATAATACCACATCACGCGGAAGAACTATTAGATTCCTTTTTGATGGAAATCACGAAGAGATGATGCAAGCAATTTATGAACTCGGAGAGACGCCGATCCCCAAAGATGTGTTGCAAAGAGAAGTTGCTGATGTAGACAATGAGCGTTACCAAACTATTTTTGCAGATGTAGAAGGTGCTGTGGCTGCACCAACTGCAGGTATTCATTTTACCAAAAACATTGTAAGAAGAATGGAAATCAATGGTGTCGCTTACGCTCCTTTGACTTTGCACATTGGTATCGGTACCTTCAGACAAGTAGAAGTAGAAGACCTAACCAAACACAAGACTGACTCTGAGAACTTTTTTATTCCTGAGGAAACTTGTCAAATTGTAAACAACGCGTTGGATAATAAGAAAAGAGTTTGTGCCATAGGAAGCACAACTTTGAGAGCTATGGAATCTTCTGTGTCGGCCAATGATAGACTAAAACCTATCAATAATGCTTGGACAGATAAGTTTATTTTTCCTCCTTATGATTTCAAAATTACCAATGCACTTTTGACAAACTTCCATTTGCCTGAGTCAATTTTGTTAATGACGACCTGTGCTTTTGGCGGATATGAAACCATCACTGAGGCTTATCAGGTAGCTATAAAAGAGAAATATAAATTCTTTACTTACGGCGATGCCATGTTGATTATTTAATATTTTTTAGTTATTAGATTTTAGAAACTATATTTGAAGTGTCGTGCCAAGTACGACACTTTTTTTATGACCAAAAAATACGCGATAATAGTAGCTGGCGGCTCAGGAAGTAGAATGAAAGCTTCAGTACCTAAGCAGTTTCTTCCATTGGGCAATAAGCCAATTCTTGTTCATACCATTGAGAAATTTTTACAAATCCATGATTTGTCAATTATTTTAGCACTACCAGCAGATGCCATTGCTTATTGGCAAAAAAACTGTACTTTGTATTTTTCTGATTTATCCCGATTAAGCGTAGTTGAAGGTGGTAAAACAAGGTTTCAATCGGTAAAAAATGCACTTTTTTCTATTGAAGAAAACGTTGGATTAGTTGCTGTTCATGATGGGGTTAGACCTTTTGTGACCACTGAAATCATAGAAAAATCCTTCGAGTTGGCATCACAAAATTCAAGTGCAGTTGTATGTGTGGATTCAAAGGATTCAGTGAGATTATTAGACGAATCTGGTAATAGAGCCATAGATAGAAAAAATGTAAAACTCATACAGACACCGCAAACTTTCGATTTAGAGATGTTAAAGTTGGCTTATGAAGTTGAAGATAATTATATTTTTACAGATGACGCCTCTGTGGTCGAGCATTTTGGCAAGGCTATCCATTTGATGGAAGGTGACTACAAAAATATAAAAATTACTAGCCCCGAAGATATGGAAATCGCAGAGGTATTTTTAAAAAATAGCATTGAATGAAGAGCGTAATTGTTGCATCAAAAAATCCTGTCAAAATTAAATCTGCCCAAATAGGATTTGAAAGTATGTTTATTGGAGACAAGTTTGTTTTTGAGGGTGTTGAGGTTGGATCGGATGTAAGTGATCAACCCATGGGCGATGAAGAAACATTTAAAGGAGCATACAATAGAGCTTTTAAAGCCCGAGAACAATTTCCAATAGCAGATTTTTGGGTTGGTATCGAAGGTGGAAATATTGAACACAACCATTCAGAGATGGAAGCGATGGCTTGGATTGTGGTTTTAGATCAATCAAAAATGGGTAAAGCACGAACTGCTGGCTTTTTTCTACCGCAGAAAGTTATAGAATTAATAAAACAAGGATATGAATTGGGTCATGCCGACGAGATTGTTTTTGGATTGAGCAATACCAAACAAAAAATGGGTACAACTGGACTTTTAACCAATAATGTCATAGACAGAACTCAATATTATACCCAAGCAGTTATTTTGGCTTTGATTCCTTTTCTAAAACCAGATTTATACGAATGATAAAAAATAGACTAACTATCCAAGAGCTCAAGGATGGCGTTTTGGCGTCTAATAAGGCTATTCTGGGCAGAGCTATATCTTTGGTAGAGAGTCAGTCTGAAAAAGATAGAACAAACGCCCTTTCATTGGTCAATGAAGTTCTACCTTTTTCCGGCAACAGCTTTAGAATGGGAATTACGGGTGCTCCGGGAGTTGGCAAAAGTACATTTATTGATGGATTTGGGGATTTTCTTTTATCACAGGGTAAAAAAGTAGCAATTTTAGCCATTGATCCCAGTAGTAAAATAAGTGGCGGAAGCATTTTGGGAGACAAAACTCGGATGGAGAAATTAGTAGGGAGGAAAAATGTGTTTATACGTCCGAGTCCTGCTGGACATGAGTTGGGTGGGGTAGCTCAAAGCACTTTGGAGAGTATTTTGCTTTGTGAAGCCGCTGGTTACGATTTTATTATCGTTGAAACTGTAGGAGTAGGTCAATCAGAAACAGCTGCTAAAGAAATGACAGACATGCTGTTGTTTCTGACCATTGCCGGTGCAGGTGATGATCTTCAAGGAATTAAAAGGGGAATTATGGAAATGATTGATTTAGTGGTGGTTAACAAATCTGATCAGATAGATAGTCAAGTTTTAAGTAAGTTAATTGGGAATTTCAACCAAGCTTTGCACCTTTTCCCTCCGAGAGAATTTAGGCCAGCCGTAGAAATATTAAATTGTTCAGCCATAAACAGTATTGGATTTGATCAGATTTGGAGTTTTGTGATAAAATATGAGTCTAAAGTGAAAGAAAACGGTTCCTTTTTAAATAATCGGAATTCACAAGCCTTGAATTGGATGAGGAGAAGTCTTCTTAATATGATTCAAAAACATTTACAAAAAAATGAGATGTTAAAATCAAACATAGAAAAGTTTGAGAACTTGGTTACCTCTAAAAGATTAAGTCCACTAGATGCAGCCAAACAGATATTCGATTTGCTCAATTTGGGATAATATGCTCGTAATCCAGTCTAAATTATTTCCTCACACAAACTTAAATCCGTATTTTTGTACAAACGTTTCAATTTTAATCCTATATGTCCTTTTTGAATAATTTGTTTTCTGGGTTTTGGAAAAGTGTTGCCGGTCTAATTTTAAATCATCGCCTAAAATTTTTAAGCTTGATTGGTTTGATAACTATTTTTATGGGATATCAAATTACAAGTCTAGAACTTTCCTATGAACTTCCTAAAATCTTGCCACAAAATG
>JAIPAJ010000124.1 GCA_021740125.1 Leadbetterella sp.
TCCATCTTTGTCTTCGGCCATCAAAATCATGCCTTGCGATTCAATGCGCATCATCATTCTTGGGGCTAGGTTGGCAATGAACGTCACTTGTCGACCTATCATTTCTTCAGGAGAGAAATGTTCAGCTATTCCGCTCAAAATGGTCCGTTTTTCTAGGCCATCGTCAATCAAAAACTTTAACAATTTCTTGCTTTTTTTCACGGCTTCTGCTTCCAATATTGTACCTATTCTGATATCCAATTTGGCAAAATCGTCAAATTGAATATTCTCTTTTAGCGGGGCTACAGTTTTTCCTTCTAGTTCGTTCACGCGTTTGGCGTCGAGTAGTTTTTGTATTTGTTTGTCTATGGTTTCGTCTTCTATTTTCTCAAAAAGCAAAGCACCTGAGCCTATTTCTAATCCCGTTGGAACCAAATCTGCATTTCCAGCATCTATCCATTCGTGTTTTGGGCCGTTTAGGTTCCAGCCTGAAAGTTTCAATTGATCGTATAATTTTTGAGAAGTAAATGGCAAAAACGGCTCCGCAACAATTGCCAAAGTAGCAGTGATCTGCATCGCTATGTTCATAATCGTTTTTACACGCTCAGGATCTTCTTTTATGGCTTTCCAAGGTTCGGTTTCGGCCAAATATTTATTTCCTAATCGAGCAATTTCCATCATGGTGGCCAAAGCATCCCGAAATTTGTAATTTTTCATGGAATCAGATACATCACACGGTAGTTGTTTTAAAGCTTCAAGTGCTTGTTTGTCAACTTCTTGCAACTCACCCCTCGCGGGCACTTTTCCATCATAAAACTTCTGCGTAAGCACCACGGTGCGGTTTACAAAATTGCCGAATATTCCTACCAACTCTGAGTTGTTTTTGGTCTGGAAATCCTTCCAAGTAAAGTCGTTGTCTTTACTTTCAGGTGCGTTTGCCGCCAAAGCATATCTCAACACGTCTTGTTTGTCCGGAAATTCTTCCAAATATTCATGCAACCAAACCGCCCAGTTTCTTGAAGTCGAAATCTTGTCGTTTTCGAGATTCATAAACTCATTGGCAGGAACATTATCGGCCAAAATAAAGCTGCCTTCGGCCATCAACATGGCAGGGAAAATGATGCAGTGAAACACGATATTGTCTTTTCCTATAAAATGCACCAGCTTCGTATCTTCTGATTTCCAATAATCTTCCCAATTTTTTCCTGTGACTGCTGCCCATTCTTTGGTCATCGAGATATAGCCAATCGGTGCATCAAACCACACATAGAGTACTTTGCCTTCCGCATCTTCCAACGGCACTTTTACTCCCCAGTCCAAGTCGCGGGTCATGGCACGAGGCTGCAAACCTTGTTTCAACCACGACTGACATTGTCCAAAAACATTCGGTTTCCACTCGGGGTGGCTATTTACATATTTTTCAATTTCTGGCTGCATTCTGTCAAGCGGCAAATACCAGTTTTTGGTGGCTTTCATCACTGGTTTATCACCCGATATCGTCGATTTGGGATTAATCAATTCGGTAGGAGAAAGTGACGAGCCACATTTTTCACATTGGTCGCCATAGGCTCCGTCGTTGTGACAAACTGGACACTCACCTACGATGTAACGGTCGGCTAAAAATTGCTGAGCAGTCTCGTCAAAATATTGTTCTGTCACAACTTCATCAAAATATCCTTTATTGTTCAATTTAGTAAAAAACTCTTGTGAAGTTTCGTGGTGAACGGGATTTGAAGTACGAGAATAGATGTCAAATGAAATTCCGAATTGCTCAAAAGAATCCTTAATAATACTATAATACTTGTCAACCACACCCTGTGGTGTCGTCCCTTCTTTTTTTGCTTTTATGGTAATCGGCACCCCATGCTCATCAGTTCCGCTGATAAAGGCCACATCCTTGCCTTTAAGTCTCAAATAACGCACATAAATATCAGCAGGTAGGTAGCAGCCAGCCAGGTGTCCAATGTGTATTGGGCCATTGGCATAAATCAAAGCAGCAGTAACGGTATATCTTTTCGGATTGTTGTTCATCGTATCTTGGAGAAAATTGAGGTGCAAATTTAGCATAATTTTCTGAGAAATGTTTCACCAAACTAACCAAGCTGCCTAGCTATCGAAATTATATTAAAAATCAATTGCTTAAAATTTTAGCAAAACAAAGCAAAATTTTTTAGCATAGAGAAATACTTATACATTTGGTTCATAAAAGAAGGCATAAGCCATTCAAATTCAAGCTTTTCAAACATTATAAACATCAAACACCATGGCCAGAATTATTGTACCAAAGCATTTAGTGAAATCAAACCAAGAGATTGCCACTTTGCTAAAAAACCATTTTCCAGATTTATCATACGAAAAATCAAGTACGTTTAGTCATAATTTTTATGGCACAAAAAACGATGATAATCAAACTTTGACGCCCGTTTTAAGAAGAGTAGGAGGCAGATTGAGCATTATGGGATTCGCTTGTTATTGAGCTTATCTCTAATCATTAATTAATTATAAAGTATAAAATTTCAGAAAATCAATACTAATAAGAATCATGGCTAGAATAATCGTTCCGAAGCACGTAGTGAAGTCAAATGGTGAGATACCAGCACTTTTAAAGGCACAGTTTCCTGATTTGTTACCGATGAAAATTAAATCATACAGTCATTATTATTTCGGCACTATAAAGCAAGGTAACCAAACTTTGATGCCAGTTTTTCAGAGAGAAAATGGTACTTTAAGTATCAAGGGTTTTGTATAAATGGTACTCTTTACTTAAAGAAAACCTATCATTCCAATATCTTTCTCTTATTTTTTTGGGATATGTATTTCTGAAGAATTCATAATACAATTTTATTAAGATTGAGTAAATCTATGTATGCTTATATTTACGGATTTTAATCTCTACTGCTCTTTAATGAACATAATTAAATTTTAGATCATTTATTTATATTTATCACATCAAACTTAGGAGCGAAAAACGCGATTTAAATCTTCTTTTTAGTGGATGGCTTTGTCCACCAACGTACTTTATTTGTCCATTTTCGGACGAAAAAGCCTTGATGTATTTTTGTAAGTACCATAATATAAGATACTTGTATTTTTGGCACAAAATTCGAATCTTTATGTCTCAAATAAGCATTAATAAGAATGATTGAGCTACAAGGTATCGGGAAATATTTCAAACAAGGTTTTGGAAAGGTTTACATCTTGAAAAACATAAGTTTGAATATAGAACAAGGAGAATTTGTGTCAATTATGGGGCCATCGGGTTCGGGGAAATCTACTTTATTACATATTCTTGGGCTTTTGGAAGAAGCTTCAGAAGGCACATATAAGCTTTTGGATGAAAACGTCACTTCCCTTTCAGAAAAAAAGAAGACCGAAATACATAGAAATACGATAGGATTTGTTTTTCAAGCATATCATTTGATAGACGAACTAACGGTGTATGAAAACATTGAAACGCCTCTTTTATATCAAAATGTATCTTCTGCCGAACGGAAAAGTAGGGTGGCAGACATATTGGATAGGTTCCAGATTGTGGCAAAAAAAGAATTGTTCCCGAGCCAGCTTTCGGGTGGACAACAACAATTGGTAGGTATAGCCCGGGCCTTGGTGGCTTCGCCAAAAATCATTTTTGCGGACGAACCAACAGGAAACTTACACTCTGACCAAGCAGATTATATCATGCAGGTTTTCAAAGAATTGAATCAAAAAGATGGGGTTACTGTGGTGCAAGTTACGCACTCTAAAACTAATGCGGAATATGGAAATAGAGTAGTGAATTTGAAAGACGGATGGTTGATTTAAATGTGGCACTTCGGCTTCGCTCAGTGAGCTAAGTCCTGAAGTTGCAATTTTATTCAAATGTTAATTTAAATTTCATTGTATTCAGTGACCGTTTCCATCAATCCCAATCTACGAAACAAAGTATAATTTCTAACCACTCAAAATTTAAAACATTGGATGCTTGATAATTAGCATTCTATTAGAAATAAAACGATTATGAAAAAGCTATTTATAATTTTAAGTCTTGTGTTTACAAGCAATGTTTTTGGGCAGACATACACTTTGAAAAAGTGTGTTGATTTGGCTTTAAAAAACAATCCAACTTTTCAAAGAGCCTACTTAAATGCTGAGCTATCCAACGCCAATACGGCCGATGCCAAGGCTAGAAATCTACCACAAATTCAAGCGTTTTTTGCCCAAGGAATGAACTTCGGACGTTCTATAGACAGGTTTTCGAACGATTATATCAACCAACTCTATAACTCTACATATGGAAATATTCAATTGGGTATTCCCATTTACAAAGGTTTTCAAACAAGAAATTTAATAGAGAGTGCCAAGCTACTTCAAGAGGCCGAAACCCAGAACGTTGAAGCAGATAAAAATCAATTATCCGTAAATTTACTCAAAGCATATTTAGATGTTTTAGCTGCAAAGGAATTGTCAGCTGCTGCAAAAAAGCAGTTGGAAAACTCTGAAATTCAGCTTGGCAGGCAACAAAAAATGATGGCCGCAGGTACTTCTGGAAAACTGGAAGCTCTGCAATTTAGCAATCAAGCCGTATCTGATAAAGGTGGTTTGATTGATGCCCAATACAATCTTCAGATTGCGAGACTCACACTTTTTCAATTGATGAATATTAAACCAAATGACGCAATTGAATTTGAATCTATTATTCCTTATGAAATTGGTCAGGAATCTATAATTGAAATAGCTGTAAATCCTGCAGAGTTTTTACCAGAGTTTAAAAGTTTTGATTTACAAGGTCAAAGTTTTGATAGAAGAATAAAAGCTAATCAGGCAGAAAACTTGCCTGAATTAAGCTTGAGTGGCAATTACAGCACTTTTTATGCGTCTTCAAATCCCGAACGATCTTTTTTTCAACAAGTCAATGACACCAGAAACGGTTCGTTTTCATTGAATTTGGCCATACCCATAATTTCTAAATTTCAAACTTCACCCAGAACTCAGCAGCTAAAAATTCAGAAAAAAATGCTTGATAACACACGTAAAGTGAGAGAAAATACGCTCCAGCAAGATTTGGAATCTGTAAAACTGATGTTGAACGCTTTTGGAGAAAGATATAAAAATGCCAGTCAGCAAGTTGAAATCAGTAGAGAAAATCTAAATCTTGTTGAACTTAGAATTGAAGCAGGGACCATAAATCCAATTGAGTTTTCATTAGCTCAGGCCAATCTCGAAAGGGCAATTTCCAATCAAATTCAGACCAAATTCAGGTGGGTTTTGCAGAAAAAATTGCTAGCATATTATCAAACTGGTGAATTTGACTTTCTTTAAAAACAAAAATTTGGAGATTTTCAAATAAAGCTTTCTTAGATTTACATAAATTTCATTTTTAGATGCACGAAAAAAGCATATTGATAATTGACGACGATGTGGATATTCTAAACGCGGCTAAACTGTTGCTGAAGCGTCATTTTCAAAAAGTGGAAATTGAGAAAAATCCGGATAAAATACCTTATATACTTAATAACTTTACGTTTGACATCATTCTGCTCGACATGAATTTTAGCAGAGATGTAAACACAGGAAATGAAGGATTCTTTTGGTTGGATTTCATTTTAGATAAGAAGAAAGATCAAAAAGTAATTCTCTTCACAGCTTTTGGCGGAATAGAAATGGCAGTAAGAGCCATAAAAAATGGAGCTTCTGATTTTATTCTCAAACCTTGGATAAATGACAAGCTATTAGAAACGTTAAATGGTGTTTTCTCTAAAAAAGATATCCTTGAAATTAAAGAAAGTCAGACTACACAAAGTATCATTGGAGAATCTGATGAAATGAAAAAAGTGGCTGACCTCATCAAGCAAGTGGCAGCCACCGATGCCAATATATTGATTTTGGGAGAAAACGGAACTGGCAAAGATCTTGTAGCCAGAGAAATTCATCAATTTTCAAAACGAAAAGAAAAGAAGTTTGTCCATGCCGACCTAGGTTCAGTGAGTGAAAATCTTTTCGAAAGTGAACTTTTTGGCCATGTAAAAGGGGCATTTACAGATGCCCGCGAAGAAAGAATTGGGAGATTTCAAGAAGCCGACAAAGGCACTATTTTCTTGGATGAAATAGGTAATGTCCCAATGGTTTTGCAAAACAAATTGCTGTTTGCACTTCAAAACAGAAACATCGTAAAAGTAGGGTCAAATGCACAAATTCCATTCGACGCACGTTTAATTTGTGCTACCAACGAGGCTATTTATGAGCGAGTGGAAGAAAAAACGTTCCGCCAAGATTTGCTTTTTAGAATCAATACGATTGAGATAAATTTACCGCCACTCAGAGAGAGAGGTCAAGATATTTTGATTTTGGCTGAGCACTTCTTGAGTATTTATACTAAAAAATACAATCGGAAAATCAAAGGAATAAGCTTGCCGCTGCAAAAGAAATTGATGGCCTATCATTGGCCAGGAAATGTGCGAGAATTGCAACACGTAATAGAAAGGGCTGTCATAGTAACCCAAAATACCACCCTCAGCGAAGACGACTTTGTGATAAGAAAAACAAGCAATAACAATAATCCTTTGGTAGAAACCTATTATTTGGAAGACCTTGAAAAACAGTTAATTATAAAAACACTCAAAAAACACAATGGCAATATCACGGATGCGTCCAAAGAAATGGGCATAAGTCGCCAAGCACTTTATAGGAGAATTGAAAAGTTTAATTTATGAAAAATTTTAGCCTAGGTATTCTGCTTCGTATTCTTATTATTCTAGGCTTATCATTGGGTTTTTCGTGGTCATTTTTTCAGAAAAACGTTCCAGTTGCCATAATTTTTGGTTTGTTGCAAATAATTAGTGTTGCCAATCTCTATAAATACGTAACCTCACTTAACCGAAAAATGAAGCGGTTATTTGAGTCGATTCAGTACCAAGATTTTGCGATTACTTTCAAAGCCGACAACAAGCTTGGTGAGAGTTTTAGAGACCTCAACAACGACCTCAATGCCGTAATTAATAGTTTCAATCAAGTTAGGGCCGAGCGAGAAGCGACTTTACACTTTATCAATGCCATCATTCAGCAAATCAACGTAGGTATACTTTCTTATGATACCGAAGGCAAAATAGAAATCAATAACCAAGCGGCCAATAAACTCTTGAAAGTCTACCGACTCAAGCACATTTCAGACATTCAAAAGCAGAACCAATCTATTTTTGAATGTATCGCTTCACTAAAATCAGGTGAACCAAAATTGCTGAGTTTGCCTGAAAATGATCTTTCTTTTTCTGTTACAGAAATTCAAATGCGTGGAAGAAAAATTAGATTATTGGCTATTCATAATATTCGTTCAGAGTTGCAAATCAAAGAGTTAGAAGCTTGGCAGAACCTTACAAAAGTGCTTCGTCATGAAATTATGAACTCCGTTACTCCTATTGTTTCATTGGCAGAAACGATGAAAGATATAGTAGAAAACGAGATCAAAGCCAATAACCAAAAAGAACAGGAATCTATTGATGACTTGAAAGATGCCTTACAAACTGTTCAAAGGCGAGGAAGCGGAATCATGAAATTTGTAAATGCTTATCGCGAGTTTACGTCTATTCCGACTCCAAATAAATATTATGCTACAGCGAGTCAATTATTAAAAACATTGGAAGGTATTTTTGCTCAAAAAGCTCTCGAAAGTAAGCTAAAAATTAATTATGAAGTGGTAAGTGATTTTGAGACTTTTATCGACATTGAGCAAATTGAACAGGTTCTGATCAATATCGTCAAAAATGCTTTTGAAGTAGAAAACGAATCAGAAAATAAAATAATCTCCATTACAGCCCACACCGAAAATGGCACTAAAACTATTGAAATCGCTGACAATGGAATTGGAATTGACAAAACTTTACAAGAGAAAATTTTCATTCCGTTTTACACCACAAAAAAGACCGGCTCAGGCATAGGACTAAGTCTATCTCGCCAAATTATGCAGCTCAACGACGGCAACATTAATTTTTACGAAAACCAACCTAGTGGTGCCGTATTTGTGTTGCAGTTTGCATAAAACGCAAACGGACAATTAACGTCCGAAAATGGACAAATAAATCTGGTATTCACTTTGTAAAGTACATATTATCAGTATTTTATATTTTTGGCACGAAATAGGAATATCAATAAGAGTATTGAACTAATAAATAATAATGGACGTAATAAAACCGAAAAAATTCTGGACAAAACAGAAAATTGCTCTTACTGGATTAGGCGTGGCTTTGGTCGCATTTATCATATATCTGACGTTCTTTTCTGATAAAAGATCGAAACTAAATGTGGATGCAGAAAAGATAACCATCAGTGATGTAAAAGAAGGAAATTTTGATGAATTCATAATCGTTCAGGGAGCAGTGCAACCCCTAAAAACCATTAGGTTAGACGCTATTGTTGGTGGATATGTTACACAAAAATTGGTAGAAGGTGGTACCAAAGTGGGAAGAGGCGATATTATTTTGAGACTTGAAAATCAACAACTGAAACTGAACTTTCTACAGTCAGAAACCGAGGCTAATAGGTTAGTAAACGATCTTCAAAACACACGCCAGAGATTGAGAGTAGAGAAATTTACCCTACGAAAAACACTGGCCGAATTGGATTTTCAGATTGATCAAGCAAAAGATGCTTTTGAAAGAAACAAGAAATTGATTAAAGACAATGTAATTTCTGAGGCTGAATTTCAAAAATCTAAAAGAGAATATGAGAGACAAGTAAACCAAAGAAATATTGAGGTAGAATCTCAAAAATACCAAGAAGAAAATTCGAATCTCCAAATAAAACAACTAGAAGGTACATTACAAAGAACACAAAGAAACGTGGATCTATGGCGTGAAACGCTTGAAAATCTGGTAGTTAAAGCTCCAGTTTCGGGCTTACTTTCTTCCATTGATGTGGAAGTTGGTTCCAACATCAGTCAGGGTCAAAATATCGGGCAGATTGATGATTTGGATGGCTTTAAAATGCGTTCTGACATCGACGAGCATTATATCTCACGGATTTTTCCTGGGCTTAGGGGTTCTTTTGAATTCAACGGTAAATCGCACGAAATAGAAATCATAAAGGTATATCCAGAGGTGAAAAACGGTCGTTTTGCTGTAGACATGACTTTTACTGGAAATTCGCCTGAAGGGATCAGACGTGGACAATCATCACCCGTGAGATTGGAGCTTGGCAAAGCAGAAAAAGCCGTTCTGATTCCGGTAGGTGGATTTTTCTCTGACACCGGTGGCAACTGGATTTATGTAGTAGATGCATCTGGCAAAAAGGCAGTAAAAAGAAACATTACGCTAGGTCGTAAAAATCCTGAATATTTCGAAGTTTTAAGTGGCTTAAAATCAGGAGAAAAAGTGATAACTAGTGGCTATGAGAATTTTGGAGATAAGGAAGTATTGGTGTTTTAGAAGAGCTAATAGCTTTTAGCGAATAGCCATTAGCTCCTAGTTTTGTGTTATTTACTTAGTTTTTGGATAAATGAATTTAACATTTTCAAGACCTCAGTTACTGAAGACTCTAAATTATTATAGGTTTCAATAGAAAAATAACCTAGTTCAAAAGAAAGAAACAATTGATAAGACAGTTCTGAAGCTGAGCCATGTGCAATGGTTAAAAACCTTACTAATTCTGGGTCTGTATTGCGACCACTTCCTTCGGCAATATTTGAAGGGATAGAAACAGCGGAACGACGAATTTGGCTGGTTAGTCCATAAAGTTCATTTGAAGGGAAATTAACCGTGTGTTTATAAACCTTTAAAGTTAGTTGATGGGATTTTTCCCAAACAGATAGATTTTTAAAATTTTTCATAAAGAATAGATTTATATTATAATAGCAAATATAGCAAGCTTCGAGAAAAAAGCTAAAAGCTATACGCTACAAACTAAAAGCAACAATATGCTCAAAACAACCAATCTAAAGAAGGTATTCAGTACCGAAGAAATTGAAACTACCGCCTTAAATGGCATTGATTTAGAAATTAAAGATGGCGAATTTGTAGCTATCATGGGGCCGTCGGGCTGTGGTAAATCCACCTTGTTAAACATCATCGGTTTACTCGACAATCCCTCCGAAGGAAGCTATGATTTTCATGGAAATGAGGTGGCAAAAATGTCCGAAAGAGAGCGGGCAAACTTAAGAAAAGGCAATATTGGCTTTGTATTTCAGAGCTTCAACCTTATCGATGAGTTGACCGTTTTCGAAAATGTGGAGTTGCCGCTTTTGTATTTGAAAACACCTACTGACGAACGTAAAACTTTGGTAGAAAACGCCCTGACCCGCATGAACATGATGCACCGCCGCAATCACTTTCCGCAACAATTGTCTGGTGGACAGCAGCAACGTGTGGCCATTGCAAGAGCAGTCGTAGCAAAGCCAAAGTTGATATTGGCCGATGAGCCAACGGGAAATTTGGACTCCACAAACGGCGAGGAGGTAATGAAACTTTTGATGGAGCTCAATGCTGAAGGCACTACAATAGCCATGGTAACGCACTCGCCTTATGATGCCAGCTTTGCACATAGAAAAGTGAATCTTTTTGATGGCAAAATCGTGACGGAGAATTTCCACGTGTAAAGCTAAAGCTATTAGTGATAAGCTCTTCGCTTTGGAATTTATATAGATAGAATGAACCAAGATAAGCCAAGAAACATTACATAAAAGCTAAAAGCTAAAAGCTAAAAGCTAAAAGCTAAAAGCTAAAGAATAAATTATGAAAAAGCTATTAACAATTACATTTCTACTTGTTTTTGGACAAGTTAACTGCCAAGATTTTGTTAAAAAATCAGATGGTTCCTTCGAATATGGAGATGCCCTGAGTTTTGAAAATAATGTTTTCAAACTGGTAAAAGAGACCGCCGATACTTTGGTTTACAATGCTCAAGATCTAGCCATCATTCATATTTCGAAAGA
>JAIPAJ010000125.1 GCA_021740125.1 Leadbetterella sp.
TGCAGTTTGGATACAATCCAGAGCGAGTAAAGGAGATTGTGTCTATGTACACTGGAGAAGCGAAGGAGGCATATATTTTTAACTGTGCAATAGTAGATGGCATATACCCAGTGGTTTATATGTTCTTTTTTGCCATCATTTTCAGCTTGGTTTTTTATAAATGGAAAATCAAT
The DNA here is from genome assembly GCA_021740125.1 of Leadbetterella sp. GTDB lineage: Bacteria > Bacteroidota > Bacteroidia > Cytophagales > Spirosomataceae > Leadbetterella. The sequence goes on from JAIPAJ010000125.1 coordinate 174, forward strand.
CATTGGTTTAAATATATGAATTTGTTCTCATTTATTATCTTGGTTTTTGACTATCTCGAAAACTACCATATCATCAGAATGCTGAAAATATATCCTGAAAACATAGATAATTTAGCGGTCAACTGCTCTGCCATAACGCTTTTGAAATGGGTATTTGCGGGAATAGCTTTATTGATGATTTTGGTGGGTATTATTCAGAATTTGCTCAGAAAATCAAACTAATTTGCCTTCATTTTTAAACAAATCAAAATGAAAAAAGCTCTTTTGATTCTGATAGTTGTTTTAATTGGGGTATATTTTTTCCCAGTCAAACAGTTTACATTCGATGAAAAATATCCTGCTGATGATGCCATGAGCGAGTCTTTGCGGTTATTTAGAGAAGAACCCATAAAGACCTTGAACTTCAAAAATCAAAACTGGACCTATTTCGTAGCAGGGCAGTCTGACACCACAATTTTGTTTTTGCATGGCATGGGTGGTTCGTATGACATTTGGTGGCAGCAGCTTAACCATTTCCGTAAAAACTATAAAGTGCTGAGCCTGAGCTACCCATCGGTAAAAAGCCTCAATGAACTTTCTGAAGGCATATTGGCCATATTGGAGAAAGAAAAAATACAGAAAGTTGTGGTAGTGGGCAGCTCTTTGGGTGGATATTTGGCCCAATATTTGGCAGTTCATCATCCCGAAAAGATGATAAAAGTATCACTCGGAAATACCTTTGCTCCTAACACCGAAAACAAGGCGAAAAACGAAACCTTGGTGAAAGTGATGCAATGGCTGCCGGAGTGGTTGGTGATAAAAACCATACGTGCAAAATACAATAAGGAAGTAATTCCAGCCGCCAATAACCATCCCGTAACCGACGCCTTTCTCAACGAATTGCTCGGAACTGAAGTTACGAGAGAGATTTTTACCAACCGATATTATTGTGTGGTGGATACTTTCACGGCCATAATTGACTCCAAAATTCCGCTCCAAATCATCGAAACTAGCAACGATCCATTGGTCAGTAAAAACCTGAGAGAAGCCCTAAAAGCCAATTATCCACAAGCCAAAGTGATAAACCTGGGCAATATCGGGCATTTCGGATACCTTAACGAACCTGAAAAGTATAATATGGTTTTGGAGGAGTTTGTGAAGTGATGGATAAAGGAGATTGATTTTTTATTGGGGGAAATAAATGACAATAAAGAAAGCTCGTTTTCGGTGATGGTGCTGCGGTTTCTGAAGGTTCTATACTAATGTGTGCTTTTGGGTGGCCAATGGTTGTATGAAGGTAGGAAAAAATAGTTTTTTTATTATCTAGGTTTGAATAGGGTTTTAAATATAATAAAACACCCAGCCTCAAAAAAGAAACTGGGAATTCCAAGAAAACAAAATGCCCTACTTCATCCTAAAAACCTTCTTATCCGCCTTTGCCTTAAAAGTCGCCACTTCTTTGAGATTCGATTTTTGGGTATTAACCAACGTTATGTTTCGGTTTCTTTCGCCTGAGATTTCTAGAAATGTTTCAGATTTGGGTGAGAAAGTGATATAGTTAAAACTGATGTTCTTGCTGTTCTGAATCTGTCCTACGGTGCTGTTTTTAGAAAAAATACCCACATTTTCGAAACTGATATTTTCGGCTTCAATGCAAATTAGGCCTTTATTCGAGGTGAAATTTGAGTTTTTGATGCTGATGTCTTTGATGTTCATTTCAGGTAATCCTCTAAGCATAATGGCTGTTTCGGCCCCTTTACAATTTACATTTTCTATAAAAAACGACTTGAATGAGGGCGTACTTTCGTCTAGTTTTTCGGATTTTATCTCTGGTAAAGTAGTGTCATCTCCATCCAAGGGCACAGGGTCTTTGGCCATATAGTACATGTCAAATAAGATGGCTTCGCCAGGTATATTATTCATGTTGATATCAGAAATGTAGATTTTCTCCACCACACCGCCACGCCCACGAGCGGTTTTGAAACGCAAGCCGATGTCGGTTCCAAGGAAATTGTTGTTGTTTACGAACAGGTTTTTTACACCACCAGACATTTCGCTACCAATCACAAAACCCCCATGTGCATGGAAAACGGTGTTGTTTCTTACAATGATATTTTGGGTTGGTTTGCCACGTTTGCGGCCTTCTTCATCTCTTCCTGATTTAATACAGATGGCGTCGTCACCCGTATCGAAAGTAGAGTTTTCTACTATACCATTAGAGCATGATTCCAAGTCAAGTGCATCGTTATTTTGACCAAACCAAGGATTTTTTACGTTCACGTTTCTTATCGTAATGTGCTCACAAAGAAGCGGATGTAAGGTCCATGCAGGAGAATTTAAAAATGTAATGCCTTCAATTAGTACATTTCTACAACCCGACAAACTGATAAAATTTGGCCTGAGGAAATCTCTGATTTTTTGATAATCTTCTAGTGTTTTTCCCTCAGTTTTTTTGTTGGTCCATCCCATGTTTTCGTTGCCATATTTTGAGGTTTCAGAAGGGTACCAAGTATCTTTTTTGTCGTTTAATACTCCGCCAGATGCTACTAAGTTTTTCCACTGCGTGTCTGTAAGTTTTGATTTTTTTACCTGCTTCCATACTTGGCCTGCTCCGTCCATGGTTCCGCGGCCTGTGATGGCCACATTGGTGAGGTTTACTCCCCAAATGGGAGCCTGACATCGGTAAGCGGTATTTCCTTCCCAAGTAGTTTCCACGATTGGATAGACATCGCGATTGTCACTAAACTGTAAAACTGCTCCTGATGCTAAGTGTAAGTTGATATTACTTTTAAGTAAAATGGGGCCAGTAATCCATAGTCCTGAAGGAATCAAAACTGTACCACCGCCTTTTTCTGCTGCTACATCCACTGCTTGTTGGATGGCTTTGGTATTAAGAAATAATCCATCGCCATTGGCTCCATAACGGGTAATATCAAATGTGTCTTTTTTGAAGTTTGGAGTATTTATTTTTGGTAATTGGTACTCCAAGGTGTTGGGATAAACTGATTTTTTTAGCCAATTTCTAAGAGGCAGCGATTGCCTAACTAAATCTTCGGCTACAAGCGAAGCCATTAGCCTTGCACCATAAGGCGAAAGATGGGTATTGTCCACTATGCCGTTGGGGAATTTTGAAAAAATACCACCCACATAATGCATAAATATATCTTTAGAGGCCTCTACTCCTTGGTTTTCGATAAGTTTTTGGCTCAAAACATGCATGTCAATCAAGTCGACTTGGTTTTTTTTGGCTACTTCTTTTACAACTTGGGGGTATTCGCCGTGTTGATCCACAAATTTATTTTCTTCGTCAAATTTCCTTCTTATCATGGGAGTTAGTAGAATGGGAATAGCTCCTTTTGTTTTTACTTCGTCTATATATCTTTGTAAATTGGCTCTGTAGGCTACTTGTGGGTCTGCAAATTTAGTGGTGTCTGATATTTTTTGGTCGTTATGCCCAAACTGTATAAAAACATAATCGCCTTTTTGTAATTGTTCTAGTACCTTGGTCCAATGTCCTTCATTTCTAAAACTTTTGGTGCTTCTGCCATTCAATGCGTGGTTTTGAATTAAAACGGCATCGGTAAAAAGCTCATGAAAAACTTGTCCCCAGCCAGTTTCAGGTGCATCATAAGGTTTTTTGTTGGCCATAGTGGAGTCGCCAATCATAAAAATTCTTACTTTTTCATTGGGGAAATTGAAGCCAAAGGCTAAAAGACTAAAAAGGAAAAGGTATTTTTTCATAACGGTTTTGAAGCAAAACACCCCAATGTTTTTGCCATTGAGGTGTTGTAAGGTTTTGTTGTAATTATCTCAGTTCGTTCAAGTTCACGAAATCCATATCGGTAAAATCTTTGTTTTCTCCCGCCATGCCCCAGATAAACGAATAATTGGCCGATCCACCACCTGCATGGATACTCCAAGGAGGCGAAATGATGGCTTGGTGATTTTGCACCCACATGTGACGAGTTTGGTCTGGCTTGCCCATAAAGTGCATTACGCCTTGGTTTTCAGGCACATCGAAATAACAATAAACCTCACTTCGGCGGTCGTGAACATGCGGAGGCATGGTGTTCCAGATGCTGCCTGTTTTGAGGACAGTAAGACCCATCACCAACTGACAACTCATGATGCCGTCGTTGTGAATATATTTGTATATGGTACGGTGATTTGAAGTTTCAGGTGCTCCTAAGGTTACAGGTGATGCGTCTTCTTTGGTGAAAAGTTTATTGGCAACGGTCTGGTGTGCAGGTGCTGAAAGGATAAAGAAACATGCCGGATTAGCTGCATCTTTAGAAGAAAAAGTTACATTTTTTGTTCCTTTTCCAAGATAAAGACAACTCAGTTTTTCGACAGAAAACTCCTCTCCATCTGCTTCAACTTGTCCAATACCAGCTACATTTATGATTCCTAATTCTCTTCTTTCCAAGAAAAACTCACTTTTCAAATCATCATAAGTACCTAACTCAAGTTTTCTAGAAACGGGTTTAATACCGCCCAAAACTAGTCTGTCATAATGCGTGTAAGTGAGTTTTATCTCGTCATCTGCGAATAAAGACTCTACCAAGAAGTTTTCTCTCAGTTCAGCCGTATTCATTCTTTCTACTTCTCTTGGGTTACTTTCGTATCTTGAAATCATTTTTTAATGTGTTAATTATTAATGTGTTAATTTGCTAATTTGATATGTTAATTTGTGAAACAAGCAATTTCTTGAAATTAAATAATTGTTTCATTAACAAATTAACCAAATAGAATCACCTTCCCATCCAACCGCCATCTACGGTCAAAATAGTTCCTTGTACATATTTTGACATATCAGAGGCCAAAAAGACGGTTGGTCCTTTGAAATCTTCGGGTTCTCCCCATCTGCCTGATGGAATTCTTCCTAATATAGATGCACTGCGTTCTGGATCATTTCTCAAAGCTTCGGTGTTATCGGTCGCAATGTAACCAGGAGCTATTCCATTTACGTTTATGCCTTTCGATGCCCACTCATTGGCAAAAGCCTTTACTAAACTGCCGATTGCTCCTTTGCTGGCAGCATATCCAGGCACGTTTATGCCACCTTGAAAAGTAAGTAAAGAAGCCGTGAAAATTATTTTTCCAGAGCCGTTTTCTATCATTTGTTTGCCTATTTCTCTCGTAATAATAAATTGAGCATCAAGGTTTATGGCCATTACTCTATCCCAGTACTCATCAGAATGTTCGGCGGCAGGATTACGCATAATAGTGCCAGCATTGTTTACCAAAATATCGATTTTTGTGTGGGCTGATTTGGCTTTTTCAAGAAATGAATAGATTGATTTTCTATCTGAAAAATCTGCTTGATAAGGATAAAAATTCCTACCCAAAGATTCTACAAATAGCTGAATTTCGCTTCCTTCAGAAGGCATGGTGGCGGAAACTCCAATAATGTCAGCCCCTGCTTCGGCCAATCCTTCGGCCATAGCTTTGCCAATACCTTTGTTGCAGCCCGTTACCAATGCAGTTTTGCCCTCTAAACTTATTTTAATCATCTTTTTTCTAAATATTTTGTAAGATTACCAAGGATTATCTTCGAATACAAACATTGGTTTCCATTAATTTATGCAATCGTTTTCAGGTTAGGGTTTATTTTGAAACCAAGCCTTTTTGTGGTAATTTGGATTCAAATTTTATAATATTTGGAAGCAGTAACCCTAAAAGATATCGCTAAAGCTCTCAATCTCTCAACCTCCACGGTTTCGAGGGCACTTCGCGATAGCTATGAAATCAATGAAAATACTAAGAAATTGGTTGCTGAATACGCCCAAAAAGTAAATTATAGACCCAATCCGATAGCTCTGAGTTTGAAGGAGAATAAAAGTAGGGCAATAGGTGTGATAGTACCCGAAATAGCTAATAATTTTTTCTCACAGGCCATCAATGGTATCGAAGATGAAGCTTATAGCCGAGGTTATCATGTGGTAATTTGCCAGAGTCATGAGTCTTTGGAGCGAGAGAAAGAAAATCTACGACATTTATTTGAAAGAAGAGTGGATGGTATTTTGATTTCACTTTCTGGAAATACCACAGATATTGTGCATATTTTGGAGTACAGTGAAAGTAATTTTGCCGTAGTGTTTTTTGATAGGGTACCAGATTCAGATAGGTTCCACAAAGTGGTGGCGGATAATTTTTTAGGAGCTTTTGCGGCCACTGAGTATTTAATAAAGCAAGGTAAAAAGCGGATCGCCCATATCACAAGCCCTTTGACATTATCAATTACTAAGGAGCGATTGGAGGGTTACAAAAAAGCATTGGAAAAACATGGTATTGCAGTGGATAATCAATTAATTAAATACTGTGGTTTTGATCCTGAGGAGGCGAAAGCTGCGGTTAATGAAATTATAGATTATCAAAATCCAGATGCGTTTTTTACTTGTAGTGACAGACTAGCATTACATTGTTATGAGGCCTTTCAAAATCGAAAAAACGAACTCTCCAACGAAACTCAGTTTTTTGGATTTACCAATCTCAATGTCTCGCATTTGTTTTCTCCGAAACTATCCACTGTAGTGCAACCTGCGTATGAAATGGGCACAAGAGCCGCCAAAATTCTATTAGATCAGCTTGAGAGCAAGCGAAAGGTCAAAGATTTTGAAAAAATTGTACTTGAAACGTATTTGAAAATTAGCTAGTATATTTGCTTTTTTTATAATTATTATATGAGTTTAGGAAATAAATTTTTAAGCCAAAAGACTTTTTTTGCTTTGATTTTGGGTGTTTTTTTAAAAAATATCCTTTTTGATTATTTTTTAAAATCACTGAATGTCACTTTGTGGCCTAGTTTGCATAGTGCTTCTTTTTACACCGCTTTTAATGTTTTTGATTGGTTGGTTTTTTGGTTTATTTTTAGAAACACTTTAGAAGACAGGATAAAAACCGCTTTTTTAGCATTTTTGACCATTATTTTTACTTCGATTCCTTTTTTTATAAAATCACCAATACTTCGACTCGATTACGACAATTTGTTGGTCTCGACAGTTTTGTATTTTATTCCATTTTTTCTTTTTATAGTTTTTAAAAAATCCCCCAAGCTCATTTTTCTTCCTATCATGATGGGGATATTGCCTTTGATAAACCTTGAAATAGCCAATGGTTTTACTGGAAATTTATCTTTTATGAGGGTCTTTTTTGGTAAAGGACTTTTGGAACAAAATATTGGGAATGGGATATTTTTAGACTTTGGTATAGCTTTTATAAAAACGAGTTTTTGGGCAGCTATTGTTATTCTTTTCTATGAAATAAATCACCAGTTTTTTGCTTACAAATCTTGGAGATTCTATGTGGAGCTGCCCATAAAAAAGGGATTTTTGATTATGGTGGTATTTTTATTTAAGACTTTAATCTACTGGATGGTCGGCTCACTTTTGATAGCCATGGTAGGCAATAATTCTGTTCCACTTTTTAGTAACAAAATTGGCTTGGTTTTAAATGCCCTAGGCTTTTTTGGTTTTTTGTGCATTACCAGTATATATTATAGAAAATACCTCACTTTATATTTTTATCAGAAAGTGGGACAATCAAATTGGTTGTTTTTCTTCTTTTTTGTGCCGTTTTTAGATTTTTTTGCTTTGTTTATAACGGTTTTGGTGCCTTTTAGTGTTTCTAAAAAAGCCATTAATTTTGGGTTTTCAAAAAAAATATTGGTAAGTGTTGTTTCTTGTATTTTGGTTTCTTATACTGTTATAAGTTATTTTAAAAATATTGTAAACATTCCGACTACCGAGAAGGACCTTAAGCTTGGCCTAATGATTTCTCAGGTTTTGTTACCCGTTTTTTCGGCTATTGGCATTTTGTTGAGTATCAAAAGTAATGTTTTTCATAAAGCTTTATTGGGTATTTTAATAGCTTTATTGCCGGTAGTTTCTATCTATTTGGTTCCTAAAATCGAACTTTCAGGTAAAATAGAATTGCTGGTAAATACGCTCTCCATTTATCTTCATTCGGGGCTTATTCTATTTTTTATTTATCCTACATTGTATTTCAAAGAGTATTTGAAAATCAAATAGTTATATTTATTATTAGTGTTTTTTAGAATATTAAACAAAAAAAACGCCCCAATAATAGGGGCGTCTGCGTTTATTGGGTTATAGTTTACTTTGTTTTCGTGATTTTTAAAGGAATGCAAATTTCAGTTTTACATTCACAGGTATCTTGTACAATTATAGGGCAACAATTGCCAGTTGAGCAAGGAATTCCATTTAATATTACCGTATAGTTTCCAGGTAAATTTGCTGCGTAAGTTTGCCCAGTTCCACCTATTAAATCAGAGCCATTTAGTTGCCATTTATAAGATGAATACCCAAGCGGTGCAGTTAGGGTAACACTCTCATTTTTGGTTGAACAAATTGAGATGGGAACCGCCACTGATGATTGACCATAATCATCTTCAGCAACATTCTTGTTTCCTGGAGTGGAATCCATGTCGTTATAGTTTGATGAATAAATCCAAGCAGTAAGTGGCAATTGTCCACCCACATTGGTCATAACCCTCGCCCTAATAGTGAGCGTATCATTATCGTAATTTGATAAGCTAACATTTGACCAAATATGGCTGGCAGGATTGTACGTTCCAGCGGTAGCATTTGCTGACAAAAACGCCAAATGTGCACCTAGACTATCTTTTACTGAAACAATATCCGTAACATTTAATGTATCTGTTCTTCTAATTATTATTCGATACATAATCGTATCGTTTATTTGTCTTATGCATTCGCTGGCCGCTTCCACATACAATAAAATGTCAACTTTTGGCAAAGTGACCTCGGTAGAATCGCTTGGGCCTGGTTGGAAAGGATTTACGTTGTCAGAAATATCTGTAACTACACTATCAAGAGGGTCTATACCATAAACCATGGCCGAATTCATCACCTTTCCACTTGTAACGTCATTTGCAGTTAGGAAATATTGACCTGTCGCAACGCCGGTTTGTCCAGGAATTAGTGAGTCGGGAGATACCGCAATAGGGCTAACAGAAATTAAAGAGTCGATTATAAACACATTTCTTAGCGTTGTATTTCCATTATTTCTCACTGTAAAACTATAAGTAATGATATCGCCTACAAAACCATTACCGACCAAAGCTCCATCTTTTGTGAGATTAATTTTCGAGTCATAATTCACAAACCCAGCATCATTATTATTGAAATTCCTTTGTGGGTCATTTATTGGCAATGAGCTGTTTATTAAAATATTATCTGTTAATCCGCTAATATGATCAGCATCTGAATCCTTGCTGTCATCTGTGCCAATATCTTTTAAACTTGCATGCATTCCGATAGGTTTCACAAACTGTATTTTGTAATTACCACTCACCAAACTATCAAAGGCATATTCCCCTGAAATGTTAGAAATTGTTGAATCAATTTTTATATTAGAATTATTAACAAGATAGATTTTAATATTTGCTAAGTTCAAATCACCGATCGATTGGATATTGTTAAAGTCTTTATCATTAAATACTTTTCCTGAAATAGAACCAAATTCAGCAAAACCAATGTCAAAATGTTTCCGATTGCGTAAAGTATCTGAAGGTGATTTTGAAACGTCAATACTTATTATTTCGGACCAAGCAGATAAGTTAAAGTCACTATCCAAGGTGTCAATGGTCATATTTGAAGGAGAAACCATGGCAAAGTTTGGAATAGTAAATTTTACCTTAAACACACCAGAACTTAAAGAGTCGAAGGTGTAAATTCCGTTTGAGTCTGTGATGGTACTATCTATTAGTGTATTTCCAGTGCCGTTATAAAGGTAAACTTTTGCGTTAGCTGAATGTGTTTCAGATATTTCTTGAACACCATCATTGTCTTTGTCAAACCATGCTAAGCCAGTTATTGATCCAAATCTTACTTCAATAACTTCGGTTGTTGCTGTGGCCGTACATCCATTTATTCCTGTTGCGGTAACCGTATAAACGCCTGGAGAAGAAATGCTTACCGAGTCATTGATACCCATGCCATTTGACCATACATAAGAAATACCTCCAATTGCAATTCTTAATACATTGCTTTTAAGTATACTTATGGTGTCGTTGCCAGCAATTGAAACTATTGGTGGGTTTAAGTTTTGAATAATTTCGAAAGTTTCAGTGGAGGTACAACCATTGGCTGCAGTAACTGCTACAGAGTATGTACCAGGAGCTGAAATACTTACTAAAGGATTTGTTCCTAAACCATTTGACCAAACATATGAAACTCCACCAGACACTGTTAATGAAATTGAAGTTACAGCACAGTTAAGGGTGTCAATTCCGGAAATAGAAATAGTTGGTAATGAGCCGTCTTGATATACTACTGTTGAAGCAGTTGCAGTGCAACCATTAAGACCAGTTACAGTTACAGTATAAGTTCCTGGAGCTGAAATATTAGCAGTGGCATTATTTCCAAGTCCATTTGACCAAGCGTAAGAAACTCCGCCTGAAGCAGTTCTGGTGACGGTTGTAAAAGCACAAGTCAATGTATCATTTCCAGCAATCGAAACCGTTGGAAGTGAAATATCTTGATTTATAACTGTTGAAGCAGTTGCAGTGCAACCATTTAGTGCGGTTACGGTTACCGTATAAGTTCCTGGAGCTGAAATATTCGCAGTGGAATTATTTCCAAGTCCATTTGACCAAGCATAAGAAACTCCACCTGAAGCAGTTCTGGTGACGGTTGTCAAAGCACAAGTCAAAGTATCATTTCCAGCAATAGAAACCG
>JAIPAJ010000126.1 GCA_021740125.1 Leadbetterella sp.
CCCTGTGTTGATATTGGCAAACCAAATAAAAACAGTTAGAGACAACAATGTTAGCTTATACAGCCTAAAGCCACCAAGATTGGCAAGCGAGGCTTTAGCATTGGACTACTACACCACCTTTTTTGACTGCCAACATTTAGATGAAATCATGATGATTTGTAAATCCAACGATCAGGTACAACAGTGGAACCGCCGAATCAGAGAAAAATTGGGTTTCGGACATTTCTCCCTTTGTGTTGGAGACGTAGTAATGCTCCGAAGTGCTTGGATGGAGGCAAACCATCAGTTGGTAAATGGCAATATGGGTGTGATAGCCTCATTGTCAGACAATACGGAAGAAATAGCTGGTTTGAGATTTAAAGATGCCGAAATAATTTTCAAGAATGGAGAGGAAAAAATAAGGATAAACACCAAAGTTTTGCTAGATTCGCTTGATAATGCGACGGCCAAAGTGGATACTGGGTCCATCAAATACCTTAAAAATCATAGAATGGCAAAAAACACGGTTTATCGGGCTTCACAACGAGCCAAAGACGACCCTTATATGTATGCCATGAAACTTAGCTACGGATACGCCCTCACTGGGAACAAAGCCCAAGGTAGTGAATGGAAGAGAGTACTTTTTACTCCAGACAAATTACACTCCACTGACCATGCTTGGATGTACACAGCTGTTACAAGGGCGAGAAATGAAGTTTTTAGTTGGTGGTTTAACAAATAACATATGGCACATTTGAATTATTTTGGGATTGAAAATTTCAGAGTTTTTAAAAATAAAAAGAATTTTGATTTAAAGCCCATTTCTGTTCTAGTTGGAACAAATAGTGGTGGTAAAAGTAGTTTAATCAAAGCTATTGAATTTTTGAAAAATGATTTTAGTAATAACTTCGCTAACAAAGAAACAAGTTTTGACGACATAGAAATCTCTAAAGGTCTTGAACTTGGAGGATTCAACAATATCAAAAATAACTACAATTTTGAGTCAGAAAACATTTCATTTTCCTATCCTTTCTATTTCCCAGGAACTATAGAGTCATTTCTAATATCTATTAGTTACAAGAAGTCTAATCGATCTAAAAACGGTTTGGCTATTTTTGAAGTGAAAATATTTAAAAAAGAAAACCCAGAAAAACCATTTGTTTTAAAAAATCATTCAGACAAAAAGTTAAAAATTGATTTTTCTCAACTTCATAATATTTTAGTTGACAATTACGGAGAAATAAAAAATTTTCATGAGGAAAGTGAAAAATATTTTTTTAGAGTTAAAGAGAAATATGACTACAATAAAGAGGAATGGATTGATACCTATTTTCACCATGGTAAAGAAATTGAACCTATTCCCAAAATGAAAGAAAGATATTCAGGTCTTCAAAGATTAGGGCCTCATAAAATTTTAACACCAGATGGTGAAATTGAAGTTATAGATGATTTATCTTATTCAAGATATAGTGTAGATTTTAGTTCATTTAAGTCTTTTTTGATGGGTTATAAGGAACTTAAAACTCCGGATTTCCTAAAAAATGATGATTTAGAAAACTCTAAACGAAAATTAAATAAATCGTTATTGCCTTTTTTTATATATTTTGATGACGATAAATTAAGGAATTTAATACCAGAGGAAAACTTTGTTGATACTTTAATTAGAGTTAAAAGATACAAAAGAGAACTTCAAGAAAAATTTGAAAATAACTGGAGAGATTGCATACTGAAAATACAACTTGATGAACTTTCGGGTAATAATTATTTTCCCTTTTCAATTGATAATGAGAAGAAAAAAGAATTCATTTCCTGGACTATATTAGAACCAATCTTTTTATTTCAAAACTATCAAGAATCTAAAGAATCCACCTTGAAAAATATGTATCTTGAGAATGATTTCTTAAAATCATATTTTATTACAGAATTTTTTGTTAACGAATTTATTTACAATGGAATAAATACAGGAATAAATGCTTTATTCGAAACCTACAGTCAATTGGAATTTATACCTTCTAATAGATCAAATACCAAAAGAATATTACTAGATCCCAAAGAAAGAACGTTTTTTGACAAATGTATAGAAAAAATTAATAAATCTGGACTATCAAATGAAGCTTTAATTTTTTTAAAAAAGAACCTTCAAGCATTTGGAATCGCAGATAACATAATTATTGAAATCGACGAAAATACATCTCTAACAACAGTGAAGCTTTCAATTGGCGATAATAACATATTTTTAGCTGATATTGGATATGGAATTAGTCAATTACTCCCTATACTATTAAATATAGCCATCAATATTACAAGTAATGAGCCAGATTACCTTATAAGATGGTATTATAAATCTTCAATTATTGTTATCGAAGAACCTGAAACCAACTTACACCCTGCTCTTCAATCAAAACTAGCTGATTTATTTATAGAATGTTATGAAAAGTACGACATTCAATTCATAATCGAAACGCACAGTGAATACCTTATCAGGAAACTTCAATATTTAGTAGCCAAAAATGATTTTAAAGCCGAAGATACGGTAATCTATAATTTCAGAAAAGCCACAGAGGATAACCCTGAAATTGTAAAAAGGATCGATATTAACGAAGATGGAGGATTAAGTACTGATTTTTACCCTGGATTCTTCGATGAGGCTCTAAATTGGGAGCTTGAATTATTAAAACTTAAACGAGGGAAATCCAGCCTAAATTAATATATGGATGTCTATCTGGATTATGAGTTTTTAGAAAACTTTCTCCTTTCTGATGATGAAAGTGAGTTATTTGTTCGTTTGAAATCCTTCATAAAAGAATCAAAAAACAAAAATAACTTAATCCTAAATTTTGACCCTATAGAATTTTATGATGACCCTGAGAAACAAATAATTGTAAGGCACTTATCTCAACGGTTAGATGCAAAAATTGAAGTAAATTGTTTATCACAAAAGATTGACTTTATAGCTGAAAAAGCAAACCCATGTTCTCTTTTTCTATCGGATTTGCTTGAAGATGACATTGAATATTATGGTTACCTTCATGCAAAATCTAAGAATTATCAAACACTTGAAAAGATTCTATTCTCTGATCCTTTACCCATTACCGGCCAATACAAGAATTGGAATTTCCTTCACACCTACAAGGTTCCATGCAATGCCATAGTATTCTCCGATAATTATCTCTTTACAAATGATATTGGTTATGAGAACCTAAAAAGTATCTTGAGCAATCTACTCCCCGAAAAACTAAAGGTAACTTTCGATTTGACAATTATTGGATACGACCCGAAAAAACAACATATACAAATTCAAAAAACCTATCAAGAAATAAGTGAATTTTTGAAATTATCCTTCAATTACAACATAAATTTAACCATAATCCGAGAAGACAGCCACGAAAGAGCTATCTACTCCAATTTGGCCAAGTTTTCAACGCACAAAGGTTTTTCATTATTTAACAACTCTAAAATCAAATCAAAAGATGAAATGACACTTTCTTATACTCCAGTTGGTGCAAAAACACTAAGCGGAACATCTATGGAGAGTTTTTCAATTGAAATCGAAAAATTAAAAAAGATAGCAAGAGTACAAAGAATGCCAGATAAGGAAATAGGAAATAAACAGAATAGATTATTCACAATAAATAAATAATATCAACTACGCTATAACAGTAGTTGATATTTTATTTTCGACTAAAAACAAGTCAAATTTGTAATGCAATTTTGCAACAAGCTTTAATGTTCGATTTACATATGCAGTTAAATGATTACTCGGGTGATAACTCTATGAATTTTATCAAATCTAAAATCTTATCAATTTTTGAAATTTTGCGTTCTGGGGGTTCAAGCTTTGAAGACCATCATGTCATATTGTTTCTTTTATCCACTTACAAAGACGGCTTATTAAATGCTAATTGGAAGCTTAACAATTCTAGTATTATTGAAGAAATTGGAAGCAAGCTTATTCTGCATGAAAATCTCTATTTCAAAAATTATAGCAGAATTTTTGAAATATATAGGAATCTAATAAATAGAATTTCGCCAAATGAACTGGAACAAATCTTAAAAATAGTTTTTGACCTAGACAAATCTTCACTCAAGGAAAATTTCCTCGAAATTTTTGAAGAGACGCTAGAAAAGATGGCACCTGATCAAAGCCGCACATTTGGAGGGGCCATTTTACCGAAAAAGCTATCCAAATTCATGAGTTCTTTGGTAACTTCAAAATCTGATAAAACAGTTTATATTCCTTTTGCCGGATTCAATTCAATTGGGATCGAACAAAAAAACTATTCTGTCCTTATTTCTCAAGAAGTTAATCAGACAGTTTGGGCATTAGGAATCCTCAGAATTATGGCTCATAAAATCGTCATTAATTCCAAATTTGAATGTGAAAATTCATTAATTAATTGGCCAAAAAATCAAAAGTTTGATTTGATAATTTCTAACCCACCATTAAATGTTAGGCTTGGAGAGACTTTCGAAAACACTGAATTTAGTTCAAATACTGTTGAGAGTTTTTTATTAGAAAAAGGCTTAAATTCTCTCAATGAAAATGGGAAATTGGTTGCAATAGTAAGTCAAAGTTTTCTGTATGAAACCTTTAGAACGAGGAGCCTAAAGGAATTTCTTATTAAAAATGGCCACATTGAAACAATTATTAACCTTCCTGAGGGGGTTTTAAGTCACACGAGCATCTCAAGTGCAATAATAGTTATTCGAAAATCCTCAAAGGATTCAAAATCTATCAAAATGATAGATACACGATCTTTTGAAATGATAGAAAACCTCAGGACTAAAAGCTTGAAGTTCGATGAAATTAGTAGTATATTATCATCTGATCTTGAAAACCCCAATTTACGTTCAGTAAGCATTGAAGAAGTAATTGAAAATGATTACATTCTAAGTGTACCAAGGTACTTTTTAGAGGTACCAAAAGGAGTAAAGCTCCGTGAAGTTCTTACTCAAGTTAGACGAAATATTAGAAGTATACCTGAGACTGGCAAATTTGTTAGGATTAGAGACCTCAAAGATGATGCACTTGACTTTACCATTTCAGCAGATAAGTTGGAAATTTTACCATTACGGCAAAATTTAGCTTCCGAGGTAAATCAAAGTTGTTTAATGGTCGCCTCCCGTTGGAGAACATTGAAACCAACAATATTTAATTTTGATGGTGCTACCATTTATGTTTCAAGAGATATATTCTGCTTTGAGGTAAACGAATCAATAGTTGATACTGCCTTTCTAATTAGTGAATTAAATAGCGAAAATGTCAAAAGGCAATTAGAAGCTTATCAGGTAGGCTCTTCAGTTCCATTTATTAAGAGAGAGGATTTTTTAAATATTGTCATAAGTATTCCTGAAAACAAGGAACAACAAAGACAAATATTGATTAGAGTCCAAGAGGAGGCATTAAAGGCAAAAGAAAAAGAAATTGGCCTTGATTTGCGATTGGCAGAATTCAAAGAAAACTATACTCGGGACTTACAATCTCTAAAACATAGTGTAAGGCAATATTTATCACCATTAAGATCAAATATTTCGGGAACCCGAAAATTTTTGAAAAAAAACGAGGGCAAACCAATTTTTCTAAATCAAATTTTTAGTGAGAACCAAAATATTACATTCGAAGCCCATCTTGATAGGCTAGACCATATTTTAAACTCTATAAATACTTTGTTAAAATTAGATGGGTTTGAAATTAAGAATATTCAACATTTGGCTCTTCAGGAATTAATAAAAGAGGCTATTACCTTATTTTCTGAAGAAAACCATTTCACCATAGAAAATCGCATGGAGGATTCTAATTCGATAAATGAGATAAACTCTGAGGACTTAGAAATTACACCAATTGTTTCCATTGCAAAAGCTGATTTCATGACTATTATTTCCAATATTATTTCTATGCCAAGAATCATGGATTTAAGGACAAGAAAAAAAATAATATAATTCGGGTTTCTTATAGAATAGTTGAAGAATACATCTATTTGGAACTATCAAACAACGGTGCTGCTATGCCAATGACCTATGATACTAAAAGACTTACCACTAGAGGTGAGAAAACATCCGATAGTGTAGGTACTGGTATTGGCGGCTCTGACATTAAATTATTAATGGACACTTATGGTGGGGAGCTTGAACTTGTAAACAATCCAACAGAAGAATTTCCAGTAACGTATATTTTAAAATTTCCTTTTACTATAAATGAATAAAATGAAAATCAATGTTTTATGGATTGATGACCTATACAAAATTCAGTATCCTGATTATGCAAGTGATGCTGAATTTGAAGGCATTTATTTAACTGGTTTTGAATCTCATGAAGAAGGTATAGCAGAATTAGAAAAAAATCTTAATTTGTATGATGCTGTAATTCTTGATGCTAAAGTAAAAAATCTTAAATTAGATGTAGATACTGGATTGACTGGCCTAACCGCATCAAGGGACTATATAAATAAACTGAATGCTAAAGGAAAATACTTGCCATATTTCATTTTTACTGGTCAAGCTGACTATAAAAGTAATAAAATGTTTAGGCAGTCTTATGGAGATTTTTATATAAAAGGAGATGACAATCAAAAACTTTGGGATGATATTGTAGATAGGGTTAAAAACAAAGCTGATTATTTCCTTAAAGAGAAATATTCAATATTATTGGAACTTGGGAAAAATGCATATTTAGGTAAAGATAGTTATCAAAGAATATTTGATATTCTCAAAAATGCATTTTTGGAGGATAATCCTGTTAAAGATTTCAATCAATTGAGGCAATTGATAGAGCTCGTTTTCACCAAATTTAATTTGCTTGAATTAATTCCAGAAGAAATATCGGCTCCAAATCAAGCTAGTAGGTTCATTTCCCAAAAACATGAAAACTTTGACCATATTAATAATGTTTTCCATCCTACCTTTGCTGAAAATGTTTTCCGTTTCTTAAATATAGTTCAAGATGGTAGTCACCTTTCTGACCATTTAAACTTGAAGGTGAATGAATATGTAAATATGCAAAACAATGAATATCTCTATAAGAGTACCGTTTTTTTACTTATGGACATTTTGATTTCCGTAAAAAGACTAATTGATGATTATCCAAATCGAGAAACCAATAAGACATTTTGGAAGAAAAAGGAGGAAACGTCTTTTACATTCGAAGGTAAGATTGAAAAAGACACGGAAGGCTTCTATTTTTGTGGAGAATTTGCATTAAATGAAGACTTCCTATTGAAGAAAAACTATAAAGTAGGGGACAAAATTATTATCTTAGAGCATGCCTTAAATACATTTTATAAAACCAAATCACTTTACCCAAAATACGCTAGTAAAATTCAAAAACGATAACATGATCACAGGAGAACTAAAACAACAAGTAGATAAAATATGGCTGGCGTTTCATACTGGCGGAATTGCCAATTCCCTTTCTGTAATTGAGCAATTTACTTATTTGCTTTTTATACGCAGGCTTGACGAAGAGCAGTTGAAAGAGGAGAAAAAAGCGGCTTTAGTCGGTATTCCTATAAAGAAGGTGATTTTTACGGAGGCACAGCGTGAGTTGCGGTGGAGTTCGTTTAAAGACAAAGACCCACAACAGATGTTTGACCTCTTCACCAAACCTTTGGTAGATGGTCTCTCGGTATTTGACCACATGAAGAGTGTAGGAGAAGGCGTGTTTGCCCAATACATGCAAAACGCCACTTTTATCATTGCCACGCCACGATTACTTGACCAGGTAGTGCAGCTTATTGATAAAATCAACATGGACGACCGTGATACCAAGGGCGACCTCTACGAATACATGCTTTCCAAAACCGCCGAAGCGGGTACCAACGGGCAGTTTCGTACACCTCGCCACATCATCAAACTGATGGTGGACATGGTGGAGCCTAAAAAAGACGATATAATATGTGACCCTGCAGCTGGAACAGCTGGTTTTTTGGTAGCTGCTGGAGAATATTTTAGAGATAATCACGCTGACTGGTTTCACGAAACCGCATTCAGAGAGCATTTCAACAAAGAAATGTTTAATGCCATCGAAAACGACGTGATGATGGTAAGAATTGGAGCCATGAACATGCAGCTTCATGGCATTGAAAACCCAAGGCTTCAAAAGAACGATTCACTCAGTAGCGACGAAAACGTTAAGAATATCCATGAAAAATACTCGCTTATATTGGCCAACCCACCGTTTAAGGGTAGTCTGGACTATGATGCCGTAGAAAGCAGTGTTTTGAACACCGTTAAGTCTAAAAAAACCGAGTTGCTGTTTTTAGGTTTAATGCTACGCATGCTCACCAAAGGTGGCCGCTGTGCAGTTATTGTGCCTGATGGCGTACTTTTTGGTGGCTCCAATGCCCACAAACAAATCAGGCAGGAGATTATCGAAAACCACAAACTCGATGCTGTGATATCTATGCCAAGTGGTGTGTTTAAGCCGTATGCTGGGGTGAGTACTGCCATATTGTTTTTTACAAAAACTGGAACAGGAGGCACCAAAACCGTGTGGTTTTACGACATGAAAGCAGATGGCTATACCCTCGACGACAAACGCATTGAAACTCCTGACACCAACGACCTGCCCGATATATTGGCCCGATATAAGCACTTGGATGCCGAAAAAGACCGTAAACGTACTGATCCAAGTTTCTTGGTGCCTAAAGACGAAATTGTAGCCAATGATTACGACCTGAGCATCAACCGCTACAAAGAAACCGAGTATGTGGAAACCCAATACGATGCCCCTGCTGATATCATTGCGACCATTGAAGAACTGGACTATGAAAGATTACGAGCTTTGGAGACTTTAAAAGCGATGTTGGGATGAAAAATGTAATTTTAACAGATGTTTGTGATTTTCAGGGGGGTACTCAACCTCCAAAAAACTTTTGGAGGAAAAGTAATGCTTCTGGATATGTAAGAATGCTTCAAATAAGAGATTTTACTCAACCTGAAAAGGATTATATTGAATACGTTAAAGACACAAATAACACCAAAAAATGTAATGAGGATGATATCTTAATTGGAAGATATGGAGCCTCAATAGGTAAAATTTGTACAGGATTGGCAGGTGCATACAATGTTGCCCTTATTAAAACAATTCCGAATAAATCATTATTGGATAAAAGATTCCTTTTTTACATTTTAAAGAGCTTAAATTTTCAAAAATTTATTCAAAGTATAGGTTCAAGGGCAGCTCAAGCAGGTTTTAATAAAGAAGACCTATCCAACTTCCTAATTCCCCTCCCACCATTAGACGAACAAAAAAGAATAGCGGCCATTTTGGATGCCGCCGACCTGCACCGCCAAAAAACCAAAGCCCTCCTCGACAAATACGACGAACTCGCTCAAGCCTTATTTTTGGATATGTTTGGAGATCCAGTGACTAATCCTAAGGGGTGGGAGAAGGAGCCATTTGAATACTTTGCAAAATTTGATACAAGAATGGTAAATAATTTTGAAGATTATCTTGATTACCCTCATATCGGAATCGGAAATATTGAAAAAGACTCAGGGAAAATCTTAGGGTATAATCTTGTAAAAGATGAAGACTTAAAGAGTGGAAAATACTTATTTGATAGTAGGCACATTATTTACAGCAAAATTAGGCCAAATCTTAATAAAGTTGCAATACCTGATTTTAAAGGCCTTTGCAGTGCCGATTCTTATCCGATTTTAGTAAATGGGCAGCATACAAATAGAATTTTTTTTTCATCACTACTTAGGTCTAAAGATTTTATAGAATTTATTTTAGGCCATAGTACCAGAACTAATATCCCGAAAGCTAATAAGGCACAAATGAGACTATATTATGGAATTGCTCCAAATATTAAATTGCAGAACGAATTTGAAAAGCACATTTTCTTAATCGAGTCCCAAAAATCCCAAGCCGAAAAAAGCCTTCAAAAAGCAGAGGAATTGTTTCAAAGTCTTTTGCAAAAGGCATTTAAAGGAGAGTTATGAGAGAAAATGATTCAGAAATATTAGCCAATGAGGAGTATCTGGAACGATTCATCTATGATAACCCCGAACTCGAAAAGTTGGAGGCCGTCATTGACCAGTTCAATATTTTCTCCTCCTTGGGCATTATCAATCAGGAAATCCGCCATTCCAATTTTTTGGCTTGGCTGCTTGACCCATCAGAAACCCACAATCTTTCTGACTATTTCACCAATCTCTTCCTGAAACTCGCTCTGAAATCGGGAAATACAAAAAATACCGATTTAAACATTTTCGATATTGAGACTTTTGACCTCACCGACATAAAAGTATATCGTGAATGGCATAACATCGATGTATTGTTGGTAGATGAATCCAACCAGTTTGTATGTGTTATTGAAAACAAGATAGACAGTACTGAACATAGTGAACAGCTCTCAAAATACCGAAATGTAATGGAGCATCATTTCAAAAATTACAAAAAGATATTCATTTATCTGACAGTTCATGGTGGCTCAGCCGAAAATGAAGATTTATACATCTCTATCAAACACAAAGAAGTAGCTGGATTGATTGAGACCTTGCTCGAACGTCGAAAATCTCAAATGAATGATGATGTGGTGCTTTTTATACAACATTATTCCGAAATGCTAAAAAGATATATTATGGAAGAATCAGAAGTACAGCAACTATGTGAGGCCTTATACAAAAAACACCAAAAGGCTCTGGATTTGATTTACAAATACCGCCCTGATATTTATTCTGAGGTTCAGGGTATTCTTGAAGAAATCATTGACGAAAACCCTATTCTAGTTAGAGATCATTGTAGTCGTACGGCCATCAGGTTTATACCAAGAAGCCTCGACTTCTTTCCAAAAGTGGGTAAG